>NZ_JBBPBZ010000002.1:1500000-1816875 GCF_038070105.1 Methylocystis sp. IM3
TAAGCCGGTAGGCGTAGGCGCAGCGAAAGCGAGTCTGAACAGGGCGTTCAGTTCGTTGCTTTAGACCCGAAACCGAGTGATCTAGCCATGAGCAGGTTGAAGGTGCGGTAACACGCACTGGAGGACCGAACCGGTGTCTGTTGAAATAGACTCGGATGACTTGTGGTTAGGGGTGAAAGGCCAACCAAACTCGGAAATAGCTGGTTCTCCGCGAAAGCTATTTAGGTAGCGCCTCGCATGAATTCTCCAGGGGGTAGAGCACTGGATGGGCTAGGGGTCCCACAGACTTACCAAACCCAACCAAACTCCGAATACCTGGAAGAAGTGTGCGGGAGACACACGGTGGGTGCTAACGTCCATCGTGGAGAGGGAAACAACCCAGACCAACAGCTAAGGCCCTAATTCGTGGCTAAGTGGGAAAGGATGTAAGAATCCCAAAACAACCAGGAGGTTGGCTTAGAAGCAGCCATCCTTTAAAGAAAGCGTAACAGCTCACTGGTCTAAATAAGGGTTCTCGCGCCGAAGATGTAACGGGGCTCAAGCCACGAGCCGAAGCTTTGGGTTCATCCGCAAGGATGAGCGGTAGCGGAGCGTTCCGTAAGCTGGTGAAGGAGTAGCCGTGAGGCGCTCTGGAGGCATCGGAAGTGCGAATGCTGACATGAGTAACGAGAAACACTGTGAAAGACAGTGTCGCCGAAAGTCCAAGGGTTCCTGCGTAAAGTTAATCTTCGCAGGGTTAGCCGGTCCCTAAGGCGAGGCCGAAAGGCGTAGTCGATGGGAATCACGTTAATATTCGTGAGCCAGTGGAAGGTGACGCGTGACGAAAGTCGTGAGGACTTACTGGATTGTCCTTGCGGCCTGGTTGCGCCAGGAAATAGCCTCCACATCAGACCGTACCCGAAACCGACACAGGTGGACTGGTAGAGTATACCAAGGCGCTTGAGAGAATGACGTTGAAGGAACTCGGCAATTTACCTCCGTAACTTCGGGATAAGGAGGCCTTCGGTTTGGGCAACCAGATCGGAGGGGCACAGACCAGGGGGTGGCAACTGTTTAACAAAAACACAGGGCTCTGCGAAATCGCAAGATGACGTATAGGGTCTGACGCCTGCCCGGTGCCGGAAGGTTAAGAGGAGAGGTGCAAGCCTTGAATTGAAGCCCCGGTAAACGGCGGCCGTAAATATAACGGTCCTAAGGTAGCGAAATTCCTTGTCGGGTAAGTTCCGACCTGCACGAATGGCGTAATGACTTCCCCGCTGTCTCCAACGTCAGCTCAGTGAAATTGAATTCCCCGTGAAGATGCGGGGTTCCTGCGGTCAGACGGAAAGACCCCGTGCACCTTTACTGTAACTTTGCATTGGCATTCGTGTCGGCATGTGTAGGATAGGTGGTAGGCTTTGAAGCATGGGCGCCAGCTCGTGTGGAGCCACCCTTGAAATACCACCCTTATCGTCATGGATGTCTAACCGAGGCCCGTCATCCGGGTCCGGGACAATGCATGGTAGGCAGTTTGACTGGGGCGGTCGCCTCCCAAAGAGTAACGGAGGCGCGCGATGGTGGGCTCAGAGCGGTCGGAAATCGCTCGTCGAGTGCAATGGCATAAGCCTGCCTGACTGCGAGACAGACAAGTCGAGCAGAGACGAAAGTCGGTCATAGTGATCCGGTGGTCCCTCGTGGAAGGGCCATCGCTCAACGGATAAAAGGTACGCCGGGGATAACAGGCTGATAACCCCAAGAGTCCATATCGACGGGGTTGTTTGGCACCTCGATGTCGGCTCATCACATCCTGGGCTGGAGAAGGTCCCAAGGGTTCGGCTGTTCGCCGATTAAAGTGGTACGTGAGCTGGGTTCAGAACGTCGTGAGACAGTTCGGTCCCTATCTGCCGTGGGTGTAGGAGAATTGAGAGGATTTGTCCCTAGTACGAGAGGACCGGGATGAACATACCTCTGGTGGACCTGTTGTGGCGCCAGCCGCAGTGCAGGGTAGCTATGTATGGACGGGATAACCGCTGAATGCATCTAAGCGGGAAACCCACCTCAAAACGAGTTCTCCCTCGAGAGCCGTGGAAGACGACCACGTTGATAGGCCGGGTGTGGAAGCGCGGCGACGCGCGTAGCTTACCGGTACTAATAGCTCGATCGGCTTGATCGCTCTCATTTATCAACGCCCATCCTCATAACAGTGAGGACGGCTGGAAAGACCCTTGCTTCAATATGTGTTTCGCCGGCCTGGTGGCCTTCGGCGAAGCGATCAGACCCGATCCCATCCCGAACTCGGCCGTCAAACGCTTCCGCGCCAATGGTACTATGTCTCAAGACCTGGGAGAGTAGGTCGTCGCCAGGCCTGCCAAACACATAAATCAGCCTCTTCCGATCCAAACATAAAAGCGCCGCCCACTTCCGCGGCGCTTTTTAGCGTCAGTCCCTCGGCGCGGGGTGGAGCAGCCCGGTAGCTCGTCAGGCTCATAACCTGAAGGTCGCAGGTTCAAATCCTGCCCCCGCATCCAAAATACACAAATAAACACAATCCGTTACGCAAAGCCCCGCTCCGCCCACGCCAGCGGGGCTTTCGCGCGTGTCCGCAACAAACCACATAAGAATGCGCGAATGACGTCGCTCGGTCGAGCGGAAATGGTCCGTCTGCTCGAGGGGCTCGATTGGCGGCGCGTGCATACGAAAGAGACGCCGGCGCCGGCGTTGCCGGGATGAGCCGCGACACAGTGAATCAGGGCGTCGAAGATCGTCGAAAGTCGGCAGAAAATATGGTCTTCTGCCCGCATGGAGCGCGCAACGAGCGCCTCGTCCAGATCACCATCGCTATTGGCGTCGCGCCGAGACGCTCCCCGAAGACCAGATGCTGCTCGCGCTCGAAGAGGTCGAGCAGACGGAAGCCGTCGCGGCCGCGGAAGCAGAAGCCAGCTCTGCCCCTGAACGCGAGAAGGCGGCCAGAAAGCGTCGCATGAACCGGGGCGCGTTACCCTCACATCTCCCGCGCGTTGAGCTCATCGTCGATATCGAGGACACGGCCTGCCCCTGCTGCAAGGGCGTGCTGCACCAGATCGGCGAAGATGTTTCTGAGCGGCTCGATGTCGTTCCGGCGCAGTTCCGGATGCTCGTGACGCGCTGACCCAAATACTGCCGGGCCTGTGAGGGCGCGGTGGTGCAGGCGCCGGTTCCGGCGCGGCTGATCGAATATGGCCTGCCGACCGATGCGATGGTCGCCCATGTGCCCGTTTCCAAATATGCCGACCACCTCCGCTCTATCGCCAAGCCCAGATCTACGCCCGGCGGGGGATCTCGCTCGATCGTTCGACGCTAGCCGACTGGGTCGGGCGCGCCGCCTGGCATTTGCGGCCCCTCCACGAGCGCCTCCTGAAAAACATCGGGTCCTCGGCAAAAATTTTCGCCGACGAGACGAGGGACCCCGGACGGGGGGCACCAAGACGGGCCAGCTCTAGGCTTACGCGAGGGATGATCGGCCATTGGGCGGCGCCGATCCGCCGCTCGCCGTCTATGTCTATGCGCAAAAACGCAAATCCGAGCAGCCGCTCGCTCATCTTGCAGGCTTCGCGGGCGTCGTCCAGGTCGATGGTTACGCTGGGTATCTGGCGCTGGTGCAGAAGAACAGCGTGTCGCTCGCCTTCTGTTGGGCGCACGTTCGTCGGCGCTTTTACGAACTCGCAGCAGCGGGGCTGGCTCCGATCGCCAGCGTGTCGCTCGAGCGGATCGGCGCGCTCTATTCCATTGAAAGCCAAATCGGCGGTCAAAATCCCGATGAGCGTCATGGCGCGCGCCAGGAAAAATGCCGCCTGGTCCTCGCGGAACTTGAACCCTGGCTGCGCGAGAAACTCGCGCTCATCAGCCAAAAGACGAAACTTGCCGAAGCGATCCGCTATGCCCTGTCACGCTGGGACGGTCTGATGCGCTTCCTCGACGACGGGGGCATCGAGATCGACTCCAACATTGTCGAGAGTGTGCGAGCCACCCCATTGCGCTCAATCGGAAGAACGCGCTCTTCGCAAGGCTCGGACGGCGGCGCCGAGAACTGGGCGATCCTCGCCTCGCTCATCGAAACGTGCAAGCTCAATCGGGTTGATCCGCTTGCATACATGACGGACGTGCTCACCAAGATCGTCGAGGGTCATCTCGCGAGCAAGCTCGACGAACTCAGGCCCTGGGCCTTCGCGCCGCCCGTCGAAATCAAAGACGTGACCTAAGCTCGGTTACCGTGAAGCGGCTTCCGAGCAACGACCATTTCGCGGTCGATGGCGACGCACGCGTCCACGAGCGACCCGTAAGCATCCGGCGTGGGCCGCAGACGGGTTAGGCTGAGCGTCTGGCGCGGCGCGCTGCTTCAGGTCTTTGTAGATTCCGATGAGCTCGACGAGAGTTTATATGCCGAAGTCTGTGAATTCGAGAACGCCGTCGTCTCCGATGCCGTAGACCCAGATGAAAACGGCTGATGACGCGCCCTTACAGCTTTCGTTTGTGTCGAGCATTATACCGGAGAAAGGTTGTCGGCCATAGGAATGCAGAAACCACCACCTCTCTTCTCACTCTGCTTTCCCGTTCCAAATAGAACGGCAACGTTAATTCCCATGGTAAGAGCTTATTCGTCCATTTTTCCGAAGGGCTCATTAGGCAACTTCAAGCCTTTACCAAACGGGTCCTTAGTTCCGCTCCAGCAGTAGACGGTCTTATAGCAGGTCGCTCCGGTAATGCGATTGCGGTGCCAGACGCCGCCGGGCAGCGTTTGATACAAGTACGCCCATGCGCCGACCGCTGCGAGCCCTAGGAACATGACCGTGAACGCAATCATCAATCTGTTTGCCACGAACCATTTGGACATGTTGCCCCTCCCAAACGAGCGCAACATGGACCAACTCGGACAAGGTGACAATGACGCTCACGCTTTTTGTTTAGGATGTCTTCGAGCCGCTTGCGTCAAGTTTTGAGGACGGCGCAATCCCAACTGAGATTGGTTGCCAGTGTGACGTTCCGCGCCAATCCAGGTTCTCGCCGTCGCTCCAAACCTCTCGCCTGCATCGGCGCCAGCGTCCCGTGACGAATTATGATCTTGAGCGCCGGGTGAGAAGGTAGTGGAGGATTCAGCGGCCAAAAATCAACGTTACCCGTTGATTTATTGGTGGGCGCACTAGGGCTCGAACCTAGGACCCGCTGATTAAGAGTCCGTGAAGAGAGTATATTATGGGTTATCATCGAATACGCGTCACTACGATTTTCTGCACAATTTCAGGATGTTGCTCTGCGACCTTGCGCCATGGACTACGGTCTGGTTCTCTGGTTCCTGCTTACTTTCTGCTTACTTTTGGGTAGATCGGACGTTGCCGGGCGCCGTTGATTGCGAAAAAAGAGTGAGAGTAGGGGGCTGGGGTCGTCCAAGCGTCCAACTTCGTCCAACGAGCCGGATTTGTTGGCGTTGCGCGTGGACGACCTCACAAACGGAGTCGTTCAAATTGGACGGCACGGCGTCCAATTGACCAGGGGCTAGCTGTCATGCCGAAGCTTACGAAGCGCGTTGTCGACGAACTGCAGCCTGCCGAAAAGGCAGGGTTGGTTTGGGACACTGATTTGAGGGGGTTCGGCATCCGCGTCTCACCTTCTGGAGCGAAAGCCTACGTTCTCCAGTATCGAACCAAGGCGGGTCGGTCTCGACGGATGACGATCGGCCGTCACGGCGTCTTGACGGTTGACGAGGCGCGAGCTCGGGCGCGCAAGCACCTTGCGTCAGTCTCGGATGGGGGCGATCCAATGGGCGACCGCTCGGCGCTCCGGGCTTCGCCAACCGTCATTGACCTGCTTAGCCGTCATATCGACGAACATGTGCAGATCCACAACAGCAAACGCACCCTGCATTCTACCCAGCGGCTCTTTGACCAATTTGCACGGCCGGCGCTTGGGGCGCTGAAGGTCGAAGGTGTGACGCGTCAAGATGTTTCCAAGCTGCATGTTTCGATGAAAGGGACGCCTCGCCAAGCAAATTTGTTGCTGGCTAATCTGTCAAAGGCTTTTGCAAATGCCGAGCTTTGGGGCCTGCGGCCCGATCAATCGAACCCGTGCCGGCATATTAAGCGATATCCCGAGAATCATCGGGAGCGGTTCCTTTCGGTCGCAGAATTGGAGCGGCTGGGAGCGGCCATGACAGAGGCCGAGACTGAAGGCTTGCCTTGGCCAGAGAATGGGGGAGCGAAGAGTAAACACCTGCCCAAACCCGAAAAGCGCCGGACCATGGTATCAGCCGGCCCGCTAGGAGTTATTCGCATCCTATTGTTCACGGGCGCGAGGCTCTCTGAAATTTGTGAGCTTCGTTGGGAACATGTTGATTTCAAGGCTGGCACACTGAAGCTTCCGGGAAAGAAAGGTGGCGCGCGCAAGACGCACCCGGTCGGGTCCGTCGCTTTGGACGTGCTGGCCAGGGTTAGGCGCGTGGAGGGGTCGTCATGGGTTTTTGCTCGGCCAAGTGACCCGCGAAGGTGTATTTCTACGGAAGTCGTCGAAAATGCATGGCAGCGGCTCAGGGTGCGAGCGGGCATAGAAGATGTAAGGCTCCATGACCTCCGCCATACGGTGGGTACGTTCGCGTCGCAGGCGGGAGTTAACGCCTTCATCGTAAGAGACGTCTTGCGACATGTCTCGACGGCCATGACAAACCGATACGTGAATTTCGACGAAGATCCTGTTCGCGAAGTCTCTGACAAGGTGGCAGCTAGAATTCGCGCAAGTCTCAACGGGAGCGGGGGGCAGAAGTCATCCCCCTGAAAGGAAAAGCGTTAGGCCAGAATGCGCTCCGTTGTTGGGTAGATAAAATGCAATCTAAGTAAGCCTTCTTATGCTCATCTCGCGAAATCTCGTAGGTCACCCTGTCGCAAAGCAGGCCGCCCCCGAGGGGTGCTCCTGACTTTTTGCGGACGTTTTGTGCGGCTGCTTCCAGGATGGCATCGAGCGCAGGCGAGCGCCGCAGAAGGGGACGGCTGAGACCGTGTGGCTTGAGCGTAAGGGAAGGCTTCCCATTCAATTTTCCACACTTTCGCTAGCTGCATCACGAGTGTAAATTCACCATGCATAATTACCTTCTAATGAGGCGGCCGAGTGAAGCTAAAGGCATTGCAAATAAAGAACTTCCGCTTACTGCACGATATTTCTCTGCAGCTTGAAGATGAGACCACAGTCGTAGTAGGACGCAACAACTGCGGAAAAACCTCACTCTCCGACGTCATCCGCAAATTCCTATCGGAACGGAGCACATTCGAGATAGAGGACTTTTCGAGCGCTTGCTATGATAAATTCTGCGCGGCGCACCGCGCGCACCTAAAAGGTGCCGACGTCGAAAAGGTCCGAGCGCTCGTACCGTCAATCGATTTGCGGCTTCACGTGAGCTTTGACCCGACAGTTCCAGAGTTCGGCCCGCTCCGCGAGTTCGTCATAGATACCGACGTCAACTGCACGGAGGCCGTCATCGTGTGCTCGCGGAGCCTCGCCGATGGTCGGATTGCAGCATTGTTTGAGGGGCACGAGAAAACCGTGCTGCAAGGGACCGACGAGGCGCACTCCAACGAAGATCGCTTGGCACTCTTCCGCAGCTTGGCCGACCGCGTGCCGACGCTCTTTTCGACGCGGATATGGGCCGAGGACCCGCAGGACCCGACGGACACGCGTGAAGTGACGCCGAAGGCTGTCGCGAACCTGCTGTCGCTCGGCTTTGTGAATGCGCAGCGGGCGTTGGACGGCACAGGTGGCCGTGACACCGACGTGTTAGCAAAGGTGCTTGAGGGCTTGTTCCAAAGCGCCTCCGTCTCGACGGCGGACGGCTCCCAAAAGAACATCGCTGACGGGCTCAAGAAGGCCGTCGAGGAAATCCAGTCGGGCATGGACACGAATTTTAAGGCGGAGCTCGCGAAGCTCATGCCCGCGATTGAGTATTTCGGGTATCCGGGACTGGACAACGTGCCGCTGCAGCCGGAGACGAAGCTTGAAGTCGGCAAGCTTCTTTCCAACTTCACGAAGATTCATTACGCCGGTTACAGCGGCGTGCAGCTACCAGAATCCTACAATGGGCTCGGGTATCGCAACCTTCTCTATATCCTGCTCAAGATCGTTGGCTTCTTTCGCGAGTACCGGGCGCATGCGAACGCGCCTGGCTTGCAGCTCATCGTGATCGAAGAACCCGAAGCCCATCTGCATCCGCAGATGCAGGAGGTTTTTATCCGGCAATTGCCGGAGATCGTCAAAAAGCTCTGTGCATTGGAGGGCGAGGACGTCTCGTGGCCGGTGCAATTCGTCGTCTCGACGCACTCGCCGCACATTGCGAATGAAGCCCGTTTCGACACGATCCGCTATTTCGCCGTCACGTCGAAGGATCAGCCGGTTGGCGTGCGCTGCACTCGGGTTAAAGATCTCAGCAGCGACCTCGCTGGATTGAAGGGACCAGCCTCTGACTTTCTGCACCAGTACTTGACGCTGACGCGCTGCGACCTTTTCTTCGCGGATAAGGCGGTTCTGATTGAAGGGACGACGGAGCGGCTGATGTTGCCGCAAGTAATGCGCGCCCTCGATGCCGTCGATCCCTCCCTGAAGCTTGGCAGCCAATACATAGCGATCATGGAGGTTGGAGGTGCTTATGCACAGCTCTTCATTCCGCTCCTCGAATTCCTGGGACTGCGCAGTCTGATCATCACTGATCTCGATTCGGTCAAACGCAACGCCAAGAATAAGCTTGAGGCTTGCCTCGTCCACGAGGGGGAGACCACGAGCAATTCTTGCATCAAGCACTGGTTTAATACGGCCGAAGCATCGGCCCCGGTGCCCGAAAGTGTAACCGAAGCGGCTGCCGAGGAGCCGGCAACAACGCCTGAAGCCGCGCCGCAAGCGACTCCAGCGGACCGAGGTCCGGCGATGGCGGAAGCAGCTCAAGCCCAGCCTGTTGACGATGACGAGGAAGAAGTCGCGGATCACGCGACTTTGTTTCCGTTGTCGACAGCGATGTCAGCCGATAATGCCGTCAAGACCCGAGGCAGTCTGCGTCTCGCATATCAGGTGCCTGAAGCGTCAGGCGGGCCGTGTGGCCGGACATTCGAAGACGCGTTCATTCTCGCGAATCAGGCCCTCTTCGGCATTACGGGCGCGACGAATGACGCGCTCGCGGAGGCCGCCAAGGCCAAGGCTGCCAAGCAGAAAAAGTCGAAGTTCGCGCTGACCTACGCTATTGAGAAAACCGCATGGGTCACGCCGCGATATATTGAAGAGGGTGTGCGCTGGCTCGCCGCAAGCAGCGCCGCTGTCGCTGATCCTGGTGTGGCGCTTGCCGCCGAGGCGAACGCCGTCAATGCGATTGATGCGCTCACCGACACGCCAACCTCCGGTGAAGCCTCGTGATCGGGGCCCCTGAACCCAATCCCGCCGAGGCCGCCGCCGCCGCCGCATGGGAAGTGTTGAAAGGCTGCCTGGACGACGGGTCGAGCTTCGTGTTCGAGGCGGGAGCTGGCGCCGGTAAGACCTACTCTCTGATCGCTGCGCTTCGCTACATCCTGAAGGACCGGACGCGAGAGCTTCAACGCGCGCACCAGCAAGTCGCCTGCGTCACGTATACCAATGTCGCGCGGGATATGATCATCGCGCAGACCGATGGCGATCCGGTAATCTACTGTGACACGACCCACGCGTTCGCGTGGATGCTCGTCAGCCCGTTTCAAAGACGGCTTCGCGAGCTCGTCCGCGCGCTGCCCGGTTGGGCGGATCGCATCGAAGAAGTCAACGCCGCGAACATCACGGCGGTTGCGTACGCGCTAGGCCGGCGCTCCATCGAAGATGGCACTGCGAACCTGCACCACGACGACATTTTCCCGGCGTTCATCGAACTGATGCAGTCCGCGAAGTTCCGTAACGCGGTGGCGTCGCGCTTCCCAATCATTCTCGTGGATGAGTATCAGGACACGAATGCACAGCTGATCGAATGTCTCAAGAACCAGTTCATCGGTAAGCCGCAAGCGCCGCAATTTGGATTCTTTGGTGACCACTGGCAGAAGATTTATGGCGATGGCTGCGGCTCGATCACGCACGACGCTTTGAAGCGCATCGATAAGAAGGCGAACTTTCGCAGCTCGAAGCCAATCGTCGACATCTTGAACTTGATCCGCCCGGAGCTCGCGCAGGCGGTGAAAGACCCGACTGCGCCGGGCGAAGTTCATGTCTTTCATACCAACGGATGGGGCGGTGCACGGCTCACGGCGAACCACTGGCAGGGTGATCTCCCTCCAACAGAAGCCGCGCGAGCGCTCGGGAATGTCCGTGCCGAGCTCGAAGACGTAGGCTGGGATTTTGCCGGCGACACGAAGGTCCTGATGCTCACCCACCGGGCGCTTGCGACAGAGATGGGCTATGGCTCGATGCGGACCGTCTTCACATTCAACGACTCCTTCACGCGAAAGGCCAACGAGGTTATCGCTTACTTCCACGAGCATCTTGAACCGGCGGCGCGTGCCTACCTAGCCAAGCGGTTCGGCAAGATGTTCGCAGCGATTGATGCCGAGCGTCCGGTGATGAACGGGCCGGCCGACAAGGCAAGATGGTCGGACGCTATGAAGCGCCTCTGCGAACTTCGTTACACGGGCACGGTCGGCGACGTGATCGCGCACGTGTCCTCCACGGGCCTGCCTATCCTCTCAGACGCGGTCGTGCGTCAGGAGAGAGCACTTTCCGACGCGCTTTCGGCCGGCGAGCCGCTGACTGGACGCGTCAAGGAGCTCCATGCACTTCACACAGTGCCCTACCAAGAGATCATCGCACTCTGCGAGTATCTCGACGGTCACTCGCCGTTTGAAACCAAGCATGGGGTGAAGGGCGACCAGTTCGAAAATGTCCTCGTCGTATTCGGGCGCGGCTGGAACGAGTACGACTTCAATCTCTATTTGAAGATGGCCGGAAACCCTGGCCTGATCGGTACTCGAACGGCGGCATACGAGCGTTACCGCAACCTGTTCTATGTCGCGGTCTCGCGGCCGAAGAGGCGCTTGGCGCTCGTCTTCACGCATTTACTTGAGCCCGGCGCGATGGCGACACTGTCGGGATGGTTCGCTGGCCATCCGATCCGGGATATCGGCCCGGCGCTATGATGGCTGCCTTAGCTTTGTGCGTTTTATCGTCCATCCACTGAATCAAGGTCTCGTATGGCCAACGATCTAACTATTATGCTCGTCTAGCTGGCATGCCAAGTTTCAACCAAGAGCGACACCGATCGCACAAAGACGCCCCGCAGGCGCAGGAGCAGGAGCCTTTGGCCCAATTTAGCGAGGACGTGGTCCACGATTTTCTCTTCGAGACCGGGCTCAGGCACCTGGTTGACGACACCGACGCCTTTGGTGAAGACGATGCGACTGGCGACGAAGAGGAGTTTCAGCTCTGGCGAATTATCAGGGCGCGGGCAATTGCCAAGCTGGAGCGGCTGCATAATTCCGTCCGGCATGGTGAATTCCTTGGAAGCAAGATTAAGCTTCCTACGGACCACACCCGGCCGATGGAGCTCGACCTGATAGGCAGCCACGACAGCGGTCTTTTTATCTTGGAGCTGAAGGTCGATAGGGCTGCTGAGCGCAACGCATTCTCGGAGCTGTTCGCCTACAGCAATTACCTCGCCGGGATGTTCGCCTTGTCGGGCCACAAAGACATCACCAACGTCCTTGTCTCGGCAATGGAAGTGAAGATCACGCGTCAGGCTTATCTCTACGACCTCCTGATCGCCGACCGCGACGTCCTAGTCTACGCGCCGGTCTTTCTCACCGACGAACTCCACAGCCTACGCCTACGACTGCACGTGCCCAGCGACGACGAGTTCAAGCGCTTCACCAACCAGCTCTTGTCGCATGACGCCATGGCTTGCGCGGTCATTACCATCGACGATCTGGCGGGTTGGATCGACAACAAGGAAGAAGGCGGCTCGTTGAACGAAAGGACCCGCAGACACCTGTCTGGCCTCAGCAACTACGCAGCGCAGTTGATGGAGGAGGAACGGCTGCACGGGTTCTGTTTCATACGAAAATTTTGGAACTCGATCCCCTACTCAGACCGCAGCAGCCTGTTCATCTGCGCCCTGAATCCGTTTCGACTAGCCGAGCTCGATCGGGCGAACGCCGTCACGGCCCAGATGGATTTGGAACACCACGCCACGCTTTTTGAAGCGCCAAAATTCGCCTTTTACGACCGGCTGATACGGCTTGCCCAGCGCGTAGTTAGCGACGGCCTCACCCATGGGGCGCGTGGTGAGGTCGAAGTCCCGCTGTGGAGAGCCGTCGTCACCTCCGTCAGTGAGGTCGCCATCTCCCACAACTTCGCCTTCCGGCCGACCGGTATGGTGCGCGAGGCCTACGTCAGTTACCTGAACGGCATCTACGCCCGCAACGCGTCGGCGACCAGCTACAAGGAAGACGTCTCAAAACTGAAAATTGAGGAAGTCTTTAATTGGCTCCGAGCTTGGATGTTCATGGAGAGCTGCGGTTTCCGCGACCACGAGGAACCCGAAGAAAAGGACGATTATCAGAGCTAAGCAAGAGCGCAGGATGGTCTCACATTGGCCCCCTTCGCAGAGGCTTCGTCCAGCCTCGGACCGGAGAGAGCCTTTGGCCGAAGCCCGCCGGTGCATTGCAACAAAATCCGCCCACCGGGCCGCGAGGGTGCGGCCAGACAAAGGTCCAGAGTCGCCGTATGCCGCCGCCCGATGAGACCGAAGAGGCAAACAGCTTCAATGTGCAGGCCGTGTTTCGCTTGAAGGAGGAACTCGATGTCGCCGAGGCTCGCGTTCGTGCCCTCATTAAAGGACTCGACGCTGCCCGTCGGCGGTACGCTCGAACACGCTCCGGCGAAGATCGGGCCGCCATGGACGCGGCACAGGCTGAGGCCGAACAGCTCCATAACGCTTACGCGCAGTTGGTCCAGAGGCTTCAAAAGCGTTCGTGCATCACGGCGGAAGAGCTGGCCGAGAACGAGGCCGACCGCGCCTCAGGGATAGATCAGCTTCCCCGCTCAGCCCTCACTGCCGATAAAATTAATTCCACGGCAGATCTCGACGCCCTGCTCCCGCGCGCACTCGAGGCGATCGAGAGGCTGTTACCGGCCCAATGGATCGACGAGGAGGCGCCGAATTTCGCACGCCTTGACGAGGTGTTCGGTCCGGACGGGGTGTTATCGATCACCAAGGGCCTGAGGCCAGAAAGCGAGAAACCACCTCTACACCGTCTCCGCCAGGCGATCTACACCGCGCGCGACTACTTGGACGGCAACCTGCACTACGACCACTTCGCGGGCGCCATTCATATCCCAACTCTAGCTCAGTTGGGTGCCGAGCTCGATCATCTGAACGCAGTCGGCGGTGACGTTGATAGCCGCCTACAGAAACTCTGGCTCGGGCCGAGCCACGCTGTTGACGCGACCTTCTTCGAGCTGTTGACCGCCGCCCGCTGCGCGGGCCGCGGCCGCACCGTCGCCTTCATCGAAGAGACTACAGATAAGTCGCCCGACCTGGAATGTGGAGACCCGTTTCCAGTGGTCATCGAGTGCAAGCGGCAGGACCCGCTCTCAAAATTCGAGCTAGAGGAGGAATGCGTAATGCGCGCCATCTTCCTGCGGCTTCGGCACCTCGCGCGCGCGAGCGGTCTCGCCGGGCGCTTTGAGCTACGTCTCGCAGTCGAGGCTAAGAGCTTAAACGTCGAGGAGGTCGCCGGCGCGGCCTTCCGTGCACGTCTGTCTCCTCACGCCAACAGCCCGCTGGCATATGGCTGGGGGGCAGTCGCCTTTCAGGAGTTGCCACGCCGCGGCCGGTTGCCGGTGGTCACGCGCGCCTATAGCCCAACGATGTTGGAGCGGGTCTTCGGCTGGAACATGGAATTGCCGGAGTGGGATGGCCTCTGCTGCTCTATCGCGAATGCCCGCGGCGGGGTCGTCGAAGAGGTTCAGAATCCGCTTGCTTTGCTGTGGAGCAACGAGTCGCCCGAGGCTCTGCGCAAGAGGACCTGGGCGCCAACCAACCTGTTCGGCTCCGCGACGGGTCAGATCTATGGCGGCGCCGTCGGGATTATCTACGTCGCTTATGTCGAAGGCGCCCGTGAAGCGGCAGCCGACCTTCGCGTTGCCGCCTATCAAGAGCGGCTACAAGACTGGGAGCACGCTGGCGATATCCGGATCCCTATCTCTGTTTTGACGCGGCTCTATCCCCGCCCACTTGGCGAGGGCAATCCGGACCTCATCGAGAGTGGAGTGCAGATCCTTAGCGAGCAATACGGTCATCCTTCGCTTTTCGACGACTTCCCCACGACCATCTTCACCCGATCACCGGACGAATGAGTACATTCGTGATCGCCTAGGGTGGCCCGAATGTAGGAGGCAAGCCGACAGGTCCGTTGTCTAGCTGCGTCCCTTGGCAGGCAATACGACTAGGCGGGGCTTTTCTTCAGCATGCGGCCGAGCCAGGAACCGTCGGGCGCTCCTTTGCGAGCGGCCCAGCGGACGACGGTCATCAGGCGCTGACCAGCATTCGGTGCAAATCGCGCTGTCCCATTTTCGAGGTCCCTCCGAGCCGGGTTGTGCCGCACGACGAGTTTTGCCGCGCCGTCAGGCCGAGCCAGGCCGCGAAGTCGCGCCCCCTTCGCGAAACTGTCCGGCGGCGGCGCCAGCGCCTCTGTGGGTCGCGCAGATCCGCCGATGCCAAGGATGGTCATTAGCCGCTTGGCGGCCTCGTCTTGCCGAGCCCGCTCGCGAATATCCCTTTCGAGAATGCCGATCTTTTCGGGCAGTAAGGCAATATGATCGAACAGGAGTTGGTGAACGTCGGGATCGATTTCCGGTAGCCCGATGTCGCGGTCTTGCGGCGCTTCGACAAGACGCTTGACGTGCACTGGACCGTTGGGAGCGATACGCGCCATATTTCGCCAGATGCCCAGCACCGCGTTGACGTCTGGTGCGCTGGCCGACAAGCAAATCGCGCGACTTGAATGTCATCCCCGGACGCTTGCTTTTCGACGCTCTTCACCGCAACGAAACCCACCGTCGGCCCCGCCGCCGCTTCGGCGCCTTCCGCATCGGCCGCGTCGTTCTTGTTCCGCTTCACGAACGGCTTCACGTAAGTTGGCGTCGAGAAGAAATCAACGCCGTCATTGTCGCTCAGGCCAAGCGCGGTGCAACCATCAAAGAGATTGCACCCGAACGAACTCGACGGCTGGCTCGAGCGACTGAGGGCCCGCCTTCTGGCGTCCTTTGCAAACGGGTCATCAAAGACCATGCGGCGGTTGCGGCGGTGATTACCTTCATCTGGTCCAATGGCTAGACAGAGGGCAAAATCAGAAGGCTGAAGCTGAGTAAGCGCCAGATGTATGGGCGCGCGAAACTCGACCGTCTTGAAGCGCGACTTGTCGGAGCCGACTGACAAAAGGCTGCATCAGGTTTGCGTCAGAGCCAAATTTTGGACGCCTATAGGGTCAAACTTCCAACGCCGATTGACACTGCTGTCGGTTTTGATGGACGCATCGTATTGATTGCGAACTGCAGTGCAAGCGACATCGCAACTTCAGCGCAAAAATTATGTAATTAGCAACGGATCATCCGGCTGCCTGCCTGGCCGCGAAAACCGGTCGTAAAGCCAGTCAAGAACATCATCATCTAATAGGCCAAACACAAACATAGATAGCCAATTATTCTTGCTTTCATGAAAGTCATCAAGCCGCGTTAGCTCCTTCTGCAATATCTCCTTCAGATCGTCCCGCGATGCCGGATTTCCGCTGAGATCGGTGGTGAGTTGACCGGGGCGTCTGATTAGCTTGGCCCAAGTTCTGGACATGAACTGGAGCACGCCCGTCCGCTCTACCACGTTCGCAATGTGGAAGCTCACCGACGGGAGGCGCGGATCGGGGGCGTCCAGCAGTACGCGCAAGGACAAATGGGGCACAGGGCCCAACTCCGTGAAGCGAACGGCTATAAGCCGTTCGCCCAGGAAGTCGTCGAAATAAGGATGAAGGATACGCTCCCCCAAGTTAGGACCTGTCAGGTTCCTGCTTCTCAAGCCATTGCACTTGCAGGCGGGTACCAAGTTCAATCCGAATATCGCGAATTCGGGGAAGTCGGTCTTGGGAAGAAGGTGGTCCAAGGTGCCGCTATGAAGGGAGCCGCACATTGGGCATGTGTTCACCTCGCTCCGGATTCGTAGCTCCCTGATGTGCTGAAGATCGACATTCGGCGACTTGTAATGTGCCAAGAGGTGTTTCTTGATCTGTGCGGGGAGCGGGACTGGCTCCACCTTAGTGGCATCACCAGCCACGGCGACGTACTGCTGATACCCGCCGAGAACCGCGGCAACATGAGGCTGGAGCTCCGGATAACTATTGACGCTTCTATTCTGAGAGAGCGACTGCAGCGCAAAATGGTCATCGAAGAAGTTCGGCCGAGGGAGTCTATTCACCTGTCCCCCGCCGGAGTGCCGCGATGGGATAGGCGTGCACGAATCTCGCCCAGCAGTTCTAGTGATAGGTCGTCCTTGTAGCGGGCGAACACCTTCTCCCAGTCGTCCGAGGTCTCGACGATGCGACGTTCGACGTCAATGGCGAGTCTCGAAGGCTGGTCCTCACCGAACACGAAGTAAGAGATGGCGCCGACGTCCGCACCGAAAGTCTTCAACGTCGGGCGCTCCACCACGATCGAGCGGTCCGGTTGCGACCGCAGTACCTGCACTTGGTCTTCGAAAGCCTCGCGCACGAAATACACGGAGTGCGTGGCTATGATGGCTACAGATCCCGTTTCCTCTAGCAGGCTGTCTAGGACAGCGACAAACTGGCTGATCAGGCTTGGGTGCAAGTGCGTCTCGGGTTCGTCGAACAGTAGTAATGTGCCGTTCTCGATATGGAGACTGGCCAGCGCAGCGAATCGGACGAATGCCTCTTCCCCGCTCGAGAGCGGGAAGTGTTTCCCATCGATCAACCGCACTAATTCCTTGTCGTTACGGACCGCTGCTATTCGGCCTAGGATCTGCTGCTCGGAGCCCCGCTGCAAATCCGCTATCGAGACACCCTCCGCGCCCCTCGACGAGCCAGGCAGCCGTAGCTCCTCAAAGCGCTCGATATTCGCTAACGCTTTCAGGAACAGGCGGAAACGATTGTTAACCTTGATGCGATCAGTAGTGCGAGCGAGCTGGACTATCAGGTCCGAAGTCGCCTGTCGGTCACGGTGATTGTCTCGCCTGTTCAGTGCAAACCGCCGGTACAATACCTTGGAGGTGCGGCGTCTAGACGGGAACACCGAAGTTGAAGCGGTAGGCGCGAACGCGAGCAAGCGGTTGAACGCGGGTCGCTCTCCATTCTCGTCCGTTAGATCACCGGACCCCTTCTGTGCAGCATCAGCGATGCGGGCCAATGTCTGGCTCTTGCCGACGCCATTTGCCCCGATGACAATAGCAAATCGCTTTGGCAATGTCGTTTCATGCTGATCGAAATGGAATGCTAGCCGGTGCTCGTTGGGCCGCCCGGGCAGTTGGAAGTTGATTTTAAGGGTCCGGGAGATTTGGCCTAACTCTTCGAATTCAAGTCCTTCCAGGACTGAGCCCGCATTTTTCCACGCGAAATACGTTTCTGTCGAGCGAAGGAAGCCGAGTTGAAAGACGGTCGTCGCCTTAGCGCGGCGAAGCCTAGACCGCCCGCCTGAATCTACCTCGGCCGCAACCAAGTCGCGCATGGCACGAAGGGCGTCCTTCGCGTCGCCCGGACCGAGTTCGCCAACGATCCTCCTGTAACCGGACATATCGGGTAACATAGTGAAGTAATCCGGCAGCCTCGCAGGGTCGATGAACTGCTCTTTGGTGTTGTCGAGAGCGTTCAAAATTAAGCGGGCGTCCGGATGGCGCGCCTCTGGAGCTAGGAACCCAACGAACCCTTGAAGCAGGAGCGGATCACGTGCGCGCCCGGGGTCGTGGAGATAGATCGCGATGTCGACGCGAATTCGAAATCCAAAGTCATTCCACGCGTCCGCTGACGGACTAACGACGATGACGCCGGCTTCCTGCAGGCTGCCTGGGGCTCTAGCAAATACGACTCGATAGTCGCGAGCGCTTTGATTGACCACCCAGTTCACTCCAGCAAGGACGAGACGGCGACCTATTAGGCATAAATATCAGCGGGGACAACCCGCCATTAGGAGCGTCTTGGCTTTGGCTCGACTTCTTGCGCTACTAGGCGAAGGCGGTGCCTAAGGGGGGATAGAGGTGTCGGCCACGGCCTACGTAGGGTAGCGACAGCGGCGACGCTGAACGTCGAAACCGCCGCCAATGAAGCATCAACGACTTCAACACGTCTCTACGCGGCCGCTTTTGTGATTAGCCGGCGCATCCGGTCCAAATTGAGTATACCTTTAGCGAACCAGTCTTTTTATGGTTCGATAAATACCGTTTGACAATGCAAAACGAACCAAGCATATAGAAACCATCCAAAAAGAACCGGATGGTTTCAAATGTTCGTTAGAGCTTATCTGCGGGCCTCCACCGCCGACCAGGACGCCGCCCGCGCCAAGGGCGCGTTGCAGGCCTTCGCCAAAGAGCATGGTCTGCGGATCGCCGCCTGTTACGTCGAGAACGAGTCGGGCGCGTCGCTGCAGCGCCCCGAGCTGTTTCGGCTGCTTGCGGACTGCGAACCGGGCGACGTGCTCCTGATTGAGCAGGTCGACCGCCTCTCGCGCCTCGGCGCCGCCGATTGGGAGCGGCTCAAGAGCGAGATTGCCGCCCGGCATGTGCGCGTCGTGGCCCTCGACCTCCCGACAAGCTGGGCGATGGCCCGCCCGGATGCGGATCAGTTCACGGCCCGCATGTTCGAGGCGATCAATGCCATGATGCTGGACATGCTCGCGGCCGTCGCCCGCAAGGATTACGAGGACCGGCGCCGCCGGCAGAAGGAAGGGGTTGAAAAGGCCAAGGCCAGCGGCGTCTATAAGGGCAGGCCCGCGGATATTGAGCGCAACGGCGCTATCGCGAAAATGATCGCCTCTGGGCAGAGCTGGTCAAGCATCCAGGCTGCGTCGGGCTGCTCACGCTCGACGATCGCCCGCATTGCGAAAGAGATTAGCGGTCGTTTGGCCTGAAGCAGGACAGTTCGTCATCCGGGCGCGCGCGTCGCTTTAATTTAAGGTGCAGCGCTAAGGATTGTGGAAGCTCCGGCTATGCACTGGGCAACGATGGAAGTCGCCAACAAATAGGCTTACGGTAGTGATCGGCGGGGGCAGCGGAATGATTAATGAACTGAAAGGACCCTATCGGATTGTGAACGATGCCCATATGCGGAAACGCGCGGCGAACACCGAAGACCCTCGTCACATTTTCTATCTTGCGGGGCTGACAAGTCGCACGTTTGAAGAATATTTGACGAAGGTTGGTGACGTCAAAGTTGAACCTCCGACACATCCGTCGAGCGCTATATCGGGAAGGCGCGAGATTAAGTGGTGGCTTGATCGAGGATGGATTCGTCTGGGTTGATGTAACAACCGCTTGAACGCGAATACGCGGCGCGCACAGTGGGTTTAATTTAGCGCCGCTTGCGATGTTGCGAGCCTGGAAGGAACCATTCGTAGGCAGCGGGCTCGAAAGAGCGTGCCACCGAAGAGTTGCCCCGCCAAACGTCTATTAGCAAGCCTGATGACGGCAGATCGCCTTCTGAAAAAAACGATTGGCTCTTGTAAAACTGGAAAAGCAGCGATTGTAGATAATGCCTCAATTCACCCCTCCTGGTCTCTGCGTCGAGAGAATTGTCGTTTTTCTTTATTGGTCCTAAGTCACAAAGCCTCCTGAGTAGGCCCTCAAGGCCTTTAAGGCCGCCGCTGCTCAAACCAGACACAGCCAGGGCGGCCTCGATAAACCGCAACCATTCTGTCGATCGCTTACGATCTTCCTTCCCACTGTCGAAGTCGGGTGGACGGCCGCGCCATATTGTGAATGCCTCCGCGAGACGCAAGGCAAAGAAAAACCTCCCGCTGTCCGGTGTGCGGCCGTGTTGAATGTGCTCGTCCGCAAAATGGCGTAGGCCGCTCACGACCATATCAAGAGCGCCAAGGCCATTTCGGATTGTTTCTTCGCGGTCATTTCGTTCTGACCAACTCTCGCGTCGCCATCGCGATATCAGCTCCATGGCATATTCGGCTTTAAAATCTACGCCGAAATCGTCAAAGGCTTTGACGATCTTGGCGCTTCTTTGCGCGTCGCAAAAGGATTGGGCGAGAGCGTGCGAGTATTCGTCCGCGCGCCAGTATGCGCGGGCGACGATTGCGCGGGCGCGGGGCGCGTGTTCTTTTTGATCCTTCGAGAGAATGAAACTCGTTACGTCGCAGCACGGCCGCGCGCCAGCTGGCTCTGTGAAGATTTCAGGCGCGACTACGTCAAGTTGCTTCGGCGCTTCCCTAAGTTCCTTGCTCCGCTGTGTCCCCAGCCGCTCCCAGGCGGCATTCGGATCGTCGCTCTCCTGCGGATCAAGGATGGCTCTGAGGTCGAAAGGATCAAGCGCGTTGGCGTAAATCTTAAACCGACGGAAGCCTTCCGCGTAAAAATTGAATCGGCCTCGAGATTGGTCTGGGCATTCCGATCGCCCGGCATCGCCGTTTCTCCGTCGCGACGTCATGCAACCAGGCCTCGGGTCCGTGAGCAAGCGTAGGGCCAAGGAGCCACGCAGCGGGGCAGGGAACGTCGCTGAAAAGCTTCGCAATCGATCGCAACTCGGCCTGAGGCCGCGGCTGATCGTCTTTCACAGCGTTCCTTTACTGCCATGGCTTCTACCCTGTCAGGGCTGCTCCGCGTCGCAATCCTTGCGGAGCCGGACGCCGGCCCCTTCGCCGTTGCGGTCAATGAAAATTACGCCGGCCGCTTCGAGGGCTCGGCGTAATGCTTCCTTGGTGATTTCCCGAGGCTCGCGTGCGCCTCGTTCGAAATCAACAACTGTCCGCAGGCTGACCCGGGAGGCTTCGGCCAATTGCTCGCGCGACCAGTCGATAAGTGCGCGCGCCGCTCGAGACTGAGCACGAGTTATCAAAAATTGGCTCATATTGCACTTTTTATGTTGACATATTCTGCGCTTTATTGCACTTTATATGCATACTTGGACGCAATCAAGAGGCACTCGCCAATGTCCGTCACCTTCAACCGCGCTGAAATCCCGAAAGCCGCACATTTCTACGCCAGCTGGCGCAAGGCCTCGGGCATGAAGGGGTCTTATCGCGAAATCTTCGCGCGCGAGCTGGCGGCGCAGTGGAAGAAGGCCAAGGCCGCCCGCGCCCGCTTCGAACAGAACACCGGCCTCCCGCTTCGCAGCTGCCCGGCCGATGCGCCGGCGCGCCGGACCTATTTCACCCGCTTCAGCGGCCGCGCGCCCCTCATGGTCGCCGCGTAGCAGCGCTGAGGCGGCCCCTCCTTCCCAGTAGAACCAAAGAGGTCGAAATGACGATACGCCCCACGCGGCGCTCCCTTGTGGCGGCGCTCGCCAGCCTCTCCGCCGCGGCAATGACGCCTTTCGCGCCTTGTGGCGGGCCGCTGAAAATCTCTGCGAGCCTCGCCGCCGCTTTTAGACGGTTCGAGGAAGCCTGCGCCGAGTTCAGCGCAGCATGCGATGCAAGAGAGAACAATTGCGTTTTGGCGCAACTGGCGTGCGACGAAACAGACGCCGTGATCGAATTCGCCAATGCGCCATGCGCGAGTGAGGCGGAGTTTGTTTTTAAACTAAAACACTTGCGCGATTACGAACGGGGGACGTTTTTCGATCGGTATTTCAATTACTGGGAAGACGGAAGTCTCCTGCTAGCGATCGACGCATTCTTCCAATCGTTGGCGCTTTGAACGCAACAGGAGGTTGCGCCTATGTCCTCGACACGAAGAAACATTCTCATTGGCTTGGCGTCCGCACCTGTCGCCGCTATTCCAGCTGTCGGCAGTGTCGCACCATCGAAGGACCTTGAGGCGCTCATCGCTGCGCATAGGTCTGCCCTCGCTTCTTTTCATGCGGCGATCGACGCGGAGCAGGCGGCAGAACTCCCGCACGATACGCAGGACCGAGAGAACTTCTTTATTCCTGATGGACTTGGCGGCTCTTTGGACAGTCAGTTCTACGGGCGCGAAGAGGTCAAGACGCTGATCGAAGGCGCGTTCGAGAGCGCGCGCGAGCAGCTCGCCGTCAATGAGAAAATCGCCCCATTGTCGACCGCGCCGATAAGCGCAGCGATCGACAGGAAAGAGGCGGAGACGCTCGCCAACGCCGACGCAATATTCGATCACGAGGCCTCGGAACTTGCGAAAGCGGAACGGCGCTTGGTCGAAGCCAGCGGCGCGGAGGCCGCCGCAGCGCGCGGTGTGCGCATATTTCTGCCGAACGCTCGGCGAGGCGCGCTGGAAGGCGGCTTATGTGGCGACCATTCCGACGGTCGTCGACAATGGAGGCGAATTGCTTTTGGCCTTGCTCGGCTCCTTTCACGTTGATCCGTGAGCCGGCGATTATCGTCAACCTGGTTGCGCAACCACAACCGCGAACCAAAGGTTGTGAACCGCGAACCCCAGCCCCGGAAAAGTGCAGCTGACCATCATGCACTAAAAACCGGAGTTCTATCAGGCACTTGTGCGACGGAATTTCATATTCTCCGCTCATTCCTCAACAGGATCGACGGAGGGTCATCACATGCAAAGAGACAGCAGCGCTTCCTCTTCGAGAGCGCTCTTAACCGAAAAGGAAGCCGCCGAATTTCTCTCCGTGACGGATCGCGTCCTTCAGGCTTGGCGCGTCCGGGGCGGCGGACCGGCGTTCGTCAAGTTGGGCCGCTGCGTTCGCTATCGCGTCGCGGACCTCGAAGCGTTCATTGCGGCCGGCGTCCGTCGCCACACCTCGGAGGGCGCGAGATGAGCAAGGGCGCGGATCTCGCCCCGATGTGGGCGCATCACATTCCACTGAACATCCCTCAGACATTCATCCAGCTTGGCGAAGTGGTCGATCAAGTCGTAACCAGCTCCGAGCGGCGCATGGTTTTTCGCGCCGCTCGCCGTATCAAGGCGTCGGCGGAAGCGGCCGCGAGGCCCCTCGTGGCGTCGGCGGACGCGATCGATTTTCCGCCGCTCGACCAACGGGGGCGCGAATGACGCGCCGCCGCTCAATCGCCTTCGCGCGCGTCGCAGGGGCGGCGCTCGCGAATAACGAAGCCATCGTCTCGCGGTGGCTTCCAGGAGGCCGGCGCGAAGGCGCTGAATGGGTGTGTCGCAACCCAAGGCGCGCTGACGCCCACCCCGGCAGCTTCAAAGTCAATCTGCGCAACGGGAAATGGAGCGACTTCGCCACGGGCGATTGCGGCGGGGATCTGATCGCGCTCGCTGCCTATCTTTTCGACCTTCGCCAGGATGAAGCGGCCATCAAAGTCGGGGATATGCTGGGGGTCAACCCCTATGACTGATGATCCTTTCAGCCCGCTCAGCGGAGCGCGCCCGCCGCTCCGCGTTGTCGACAGCGCCGAATGGGAAATCGTCGCACCGTCTCCATCCGACGCGCCGGTTCCGCCGGCTAAACACCCAACCCTCGGCGCGCCGTCTGCGACCTGGAAATACTTCAACGCCCGCGGCGAGCTGCTCGGCCACGCAATGCGTTTCGATCGCCCCGACGGCAAAGAATACCGGCCGCTCGCGCTGTGGTTTTCGACCGCAAAGGGTAAGCGGGAATGGCGTTGGGCCGCGTGGCCTACGCCGCGGCCGCTATATGGTCTAAATCACCTCGCGGCGCGCCCCAGTGCGCCTGTCTTGGTTTGCGAGGGCGAGAAGGCCTGCGACGCCGCTGGGCGATTGGCTCCGGATTATGTGTCCGTCACCTCGCCGAACGGCTCGAAGAGCGCGGCCAAGGCTGACTGGTCGCCGCTGCGCGATAGGGAGGTTACGATTTGGCGCGACGCCGATGCGGCAGGCGCCGCCTATGCCGAAGAGGTTGCGCGCCTTGCCGTTGAAGCTGGCGCGAAGTCTGTCGCCATCATCGAACCGCCAACAAGCGTAGACGAGGGCTGGGATGCTGCGGATGCTGAAGCAGGCGGGTGGACGATGGCCGATGTTGCGGCACTGATCGCCGCCGCGCGCCCAGCCGCGACCCAAGATCAACCCCGGGCGACGCGCACCAAGCGTCGCGAAAGAAAGTCGGCCGAAGGCAATGAGGATGGCGCGCGCCGCAAGCGCGGTGTTGAGTCAGTAATTGAGTTGATAAACGGGCAGGATTGCACCTTCTGGCACTCGCCGGACCAAACGGCCTACGTCAGCGTCAAGGTCAACGGCCACCGTAAAAATTACAAGGTCAGTTCGCGCGAATTTTGCCGCTATATCACCCTAGCGGCTTACCAAGGCGGCGTCGCGCCGCCTACGAAGTCGACGATCGACGATGCACTTCGCTTCTTCGAAGCCCGCGCGCTGTCTGAGGGTCCGCAGCGAAAACCGTGGTTGCGCGTTGGAGAAGCGGAGGGCTGTTGGCTGATCGACCTCGGCGACCCCGCGTGGCGGGTTGTGAAGATAACGCCAGGCGAGTGGACGGTCGAGGCGGATCATAATTACCCGATGGTGCGCTCCGCGGCCATGCTTCCCCTGCCGGAGCCTGCTTATTCAGCAGGCGCGGATGGCCTCGAGCTCCTCGAAAAGTTCGTCAACGCCGACTATGACGGCTTCCGGCTGATCGTCGCGTGGCTGCTTGCCGCGATGCGTGCCAAAGGGCCTTTCCCAATTCTGATCCTGAATGGAGAACAGGGCAGCGCGAAGAGCACATTGTCTCGCCTGCTTCGGTCGCTTATCGATCCAAATATTGCGCCTGTTCGCGCCATGCCCAAGGACGACACCGACCTGATCGTCGCGGCTCGCAATGGCCACCTAATTGCAATCGATAACGTTTCCGCAATTTCATCGGACATGAGCGATGCCCTGTGCCGGGTCACAACTGGCGGCGGCTTTTCGTCGCGCGCAAAATTCACGGATGGCGAGGAATTTGTCGCCTACGTGAAGAACCCGGTGTTGTGTAACGGTATTACAGAACTCGCCTCCCGCCCTGATTTGGCCTCGCGCTCAATCGTGGTTCGCCTCAACCCGATCAAAGATGAGGATCGAAAGGCCGAAGAGCAGCATGACGCGGATTGGACGGCTGCCGCTCCACACGTGCTCGGCGCGTTGCTTAATGTCATGGCCAGCGCCTTTGGCAATCTGCCGGGCGTGAAGCTCTCTGGCGCGTCGCGGATGGCGGATTTTGAAAGGCTGATCGAAGCCGCGTCGCCAGCCCTCGCATGGGAGCCAGGGGAATTCACCGCGATTTATCGCGCGAACCGGGAAGAATTGGACGCCAGCGCGATCGAGGCAGATCCGGTCGCGAGCGCCATCATTTCTTTCGTCCACGACGAATACCCTCAGGGCTGGGCCGGGACCGCGACCCGGCTTCTTGAGGCGCTCGGGTCGCGAGTCAGCGAAGCGATAAAGAAGACGCGATCCTGGCCGGGGACGGCCTCTGCGCTTTCGGGACGATTGGAAAGGGCCAAGCCTCTCCTGCGTCGCCATGGGATAACGGTTGCGCGCAAGCATTCTGGCGATCGAATGATCACGCTCATGGTTGGCGAAGGGTCGTAAAGCTCGAAGCTATCGTGCACTCAATGGAAGGCGGGCTCTAGGCCGGGACGGCCTACCGCTGCGCCTGACGGCCGCTCGCTCATAGGCGCCCGCGGGCCAAGAACCGCGCCTGACGGCGGATTGCTCTCCCGGCGTCGGTTGGTGTGTTCCTCGCGGGGTAGCCGCCCGCTGGCCTCACGACCGCGCCTGGCAGCCGATCGCCTTCGCGCCCTCCGCTGGGGCGGTCCCTGCGGGACGGCCTCCAGCGGACCTCAGGACCGCAACTGGAGGCCGATCGCACCTCGCGGCTTCCCCCTGGCGCGTCGCTCACAGCACAGCGCCCTGCCGGCCTCAGCGTCACGCCTGAAAGCCGATCGCCCTCGCGTTTCCCTGCGCCCCTACCGCTTTTCGAGTGCCTCACGGTCCATCTTCCCCACGCAGGTTCATAGGCAACGTCTATGGATGGCGTCTCCTAAAGCGCCCCTTTTGCGGGTCCTTCCAAACACTTATGACCAGGGAGAAGGCGGGGTCCCGGGGGTCCCCTCGTAATAGAAATTTTCAATAGGGTTGTCGATCAGGGTTCACGGTTCGCGGTTGTGGTTGTGGTTGTGGGTGCTGATATCGCGAACCCAAAGCGCATAGAGCCTCAACGCCTGCGATGCTTTGCGGCGTTTCATGTCAACCGGGTTGACAACAGTTCGCGAGCCGGTTCGCGAGGGTTGTGTGTGAAATGGCTTGTCGTCCAAGAGCGTCCGGGGTCGTCCAACTGAGAGGCCAGGAAATCCGGGGCTTTGGACGCAGTTGGACGCTTGGACGCTCTTTTTCTCTCAGAAAGAAATAAAGAAAAGAGAAGGGCATGCGCCCGGACGCCCGTGGCCTGTGGCGCTTTCTAGGGAGAAAGGGAAGGGGGGCTCTGGATGCGTAAGCAGGCGCTTACTTCCTGCTTACTTCTTTCTGGGGTGAGGTGCCGCCTTAAGGCGGAAGGTGGCTTAAGGCCTTGATTTTATTGGTGGGCGCACAAGGGCTCGAACCTTGGACCCGCTGATTAAGAGTCAGCTGCTCTACCAACTGAGCTATGCGCCCGTCCGTTAGCGTGGGGACGCCGTCGGAACGAGGGAGCGAATATCAAATGTGGCTCCCCCTGTCCAGCGCCGTCTTGCTCGCGCGGCCAATATTTTCGACGTCCACCTCAATGGGCTATTTTTTGGCTGGCCAGCCGTGGATTGCCCGCACTTTCGTGACAAGCTCCGCCCATGGGCCCCTGTAGGCGTTGCCGGCCTGCGCTGTGGGAGCCGATTGCTTCTTTTGGCAAACTTCCTTGGCCGTCGGGGATTTCGGGCCGTCCACAAAGAAATAGATCACATTGAGGCGAAGCGCCGAATAATACTGGTCGAGCACTGTGCCCCGCTTCAGAACATTGGAGCCCCACACGGTATTTTTGCGCTCCGCGGGCGAAACCGACGGCTGGAAGCCGTAGCCATAATCCCCCTCGCCGCGCACAAGATCGAAGCGGATGTAACAGAGATCGCCCTGGGGCTGCTCCCCTTTGAACACAAGCTCGCGGGTCGCCACGGCGTCCTGGTCGTTGTAACGGACGGTCGTGTCTACGGGAAAATGCCAGACGTCCACCTTTTCGAAACTCTTCAGGAGTTCCGCTTCATCCGGGTCCTCCGCGGCCGCGACCGGACCCGCGAGCGCCGCCGCGCCGGCGACGGCTAGGGCGGCGAGGCGGCCGCGCGAAATGAAACTCACCATTTTCAGCCCTCTCAGGCGCCCGAACGGCGCTCCGCTTCGCAGGTGGGAAGCGCCGCCGCCGCCCGCAAGGCCTGCGACATTTGCGCCCTGCCGGCGCCCAGCATCCTTGCCCGAGAATGAGGCGCGGCGGCGCGGCGCCGGCGATTTGGGCTTGGCGCGCGTGGTTTAGCCGGCTTGTTCCGTTCAGGCTTCGGGGCGGGGAAAAAGCCGCCGCCGCGTCTTCCCTCGCGCGCAAAAGCGCGCTAGCAGTTTCATGGAAATAACAGCACGAGATTGATTATGTCGCGGAAGAAAATCGCTCTGATCGGCGCCGGCAATATCGGCGGAACCCTCGCCCATCTCGCCGGTCTCAAGGAGCTGGGCGACATCGTGCTGTTCGACATCGTCGACGGGGTGCCGCAGGGCAAGGCGCTGGACATCGCCCAGGCTTCGCCCGTTTCGGGCTTCGACGCCAGCGTCACCGGCGCCTCGGAATATGCCGCCATCGCCGCGGCGGATGTGGTCATCGTCACGGCGGGCGTGCCGCGCCAGCCGGGCATGAGCCGCGACGATCTTCTCTCGGTCAATCTCGGAGTCATCGCCAAGGTGGGGGCGGGGATCCGGCAATATGCGCCCAATGCATTCGTGATCTGCATCACCAATCCGCTGGACGTGATGGTCTGGGCGTTACAGAAGGCCTCGGGCCTGCCCACGAATCGGGTGGTCGGCATGGCCGGCGTGCTCGATTCGGCCCGCTTCCGCTATTTTCTTGCCGAAGAGTTCAATGTCTCGGTCGAGGACGTGAGCGCCTTCGTGCTCGGCGGCCATGGCGACGACATGGTGCCTTCCGTGCGCTACTCGACTGTCGGCGGCGTCCCGCTGCCCGACCTCATCGCCATGGGCTGGGCCACCCAGGCGCGGATCGACGCCATCGTGGACCGGACCCGCAAGGGCGGCGGCGAAATCGTGGGCCTGCTGAAGACCGGCTCGGCCTATTACGCCCCCGCGACCTCCGCTATCGCCATGGCGGAGAGCTACCTCAAGGACAAGCGCCGCGTGCTGCCCTGCGCCGCCTACCTCAATGGCGAATATGGCGTGAAGGGTTTTTATGTCGGCGTTCCCGTGATCATCGGCGCCAATGGCGTCGAGAAAGTCATGGAGATCAGGCTCGACGCCGCCGAGCAGGCCATGTTCGACAAATCCGTGCACTCCGTGAAGACGCTCATTCAGGCGGCCAAGGGGCTCAATCCGGATTTCGCCTGACCGGCCGCCTTCCGTCGATCGCTGCAGGGCCCGCAATCTTATGCGGCCGGCATTCTCACGCGCCCATGTCCTGGTCCGATCTTTGCTGAACGAGACGGCTGCGCTCCAATTCGAGAGGAACGGCGGAGGCCATGTCGAGACGGACGATAGACGATTTGCTCACCGGCAATGAGCAGTTCGTGGTGGAGGAGTTCTATCCGCACGCGGCTTATTATCAATCGATTGCGAGGCGGCAGTCGCCCAAAGTGCTCTGGATCGGCTGCTCCGATTCGCGCGTGAGCGAAGACGTGATCACGGGATCGCGTCCGGGCACGATGTTCGTCCACCGCAACGTCGCCAATATCGTGGCCTACAACGACGTGAACGTCGCCTCGATCATCGAGTATGGGGTCGTTCATCTCAAGATCGAGGACATCATCGTTTGCGGCCATACGCGCTGCGGCGGCATCGCGGCGATCGAGGACGGGGTGCATGAGAATTACATCGCCGATTGGCTTTGCATTGCAAGCGGCGCCAAGGACGCCGCCGATCGAATCGCCCACGAAAAGAACCTCACCCGCGAGCAGAAGCTCGAAGTGCTGACGGCCGAGAACGTCAAATTGCAGATCAAACACCTGAAGAGCCTCGCCATTATCAAGAACATGCACGCCAATGGCCCGCTGCCGCGCATCCATGGCTGGCTCTATCGCGTCGAGTCGGGGAAGATCGACGTGCTCGTCGACGGGCGCGAAGGGCGCGAGGCGGAGCAGGGCTGAGGCCGCCACGACCCGCGACTTCCCCGCGACTTCCCGCCCGCTTGACGCCGCCGCCGGGCCATGGCCATTAGGCCGCACGCCCTGCCGCTTTTGCTTTGAGGAGAGACTCCGGCATGAATATCCACGAATACCAGGCCAAAGCCATTCTGCGCGAATTCGGCGCTCCGGTCGCGGCCGGCTTTCCGGTGCTCGAGGCGAAAGAGGCGGCCGACGCCGCGAAGAAACTGCCCGGCCCGGTCTATGTGGTGAAGGCGCAGATTCACGCCGGCGGCCGCGGCAAGGGCAAGTTCAAGGAAGAATCGGCCGGCCCGCAGGGCGGCGTGCGCATCGCCAAGTCGATCGAGGAGGCGGAGGCCTTCGCCAAGCAGATGCTCGGCGCGACCTTGGTCACGTTGCAGACCGGCGAGGCCGGCAAGCAGGTCAACCGCCTGTATATCGAGGACGGCGCCGCGATCGACAAGGAATTCTATCTCTCCATGCTGATCGACCGCGCGACCTCGCGCATCGCCTTCGTCGTCTCCACGGAAGGCGGCATGGACATCGAGAAGGTGGCGCATGACACGCCCGAGAAGATCGTCACCTTCTCGGTCGATCCCGCCACGGGCCTGATGCCGCATCACGGCCGCCGCGTCGCCGACGCGCTCAATCTCAAGGGCGACCTCGCCAAGCAGGCGGGCGACCTCGTCGAAAAGCTCTATACGGCCTTTGTGGCCAAGGACATGGAGCTTCTCGAGATCAACCCGCTGATCACCACCAAGGACGGCAAGCTGCGCTGCCTCGACGCCAAGGTGAGCTTCGAGAACAATGCGCTCTATCGTCATCCCGAGCTCGCCGCGCTGCGCGACCTCTCGGAAGAGGACGAGAAGGAGATCGAGGCGTCGAAGCACGACCTTGCCTATATCTCGCTCGACGGCAATATCGGCTGCATGGTCAATGGCGCCGGCCTCGCCATGGCGACCATGGACATCATCAAGCTCTACGGCGCCTTCCCGGCCAACTTCCTCGACGTGGGCGGCGGCGCCACGACCGAGAAGGTGACGGCGGCATTCAAGATCATCACCGCTGATCCGAATGTTAAGGGCATTCTGGTCAATATCTTCGGCGGCATCATGCGTTGCGACACCATCGCCGAAGGCGTGATCGCGGCAGTGCGCGAGGTCGGCCTCAAGGTGCCGCTCGTGGTGCGCCTCGAGGGCACGAATGTCGAGCTCGGCAAGAAGATCATCAGCGAGTCGGGCCTGAACGTGATCCCGGCGGATGATCTCGACGACGCCGCTCAGAAGATCGTCAAGGCGATCGGCGGCTGATCGCGCCCATACGCGACCAGGCCCCGCACGTGGCGGGGCCGCCCTCCCCGTAACAAGGGGGAGTGAAGGAAGACGGGCGAGGCGGCGATCTCAATGCGGATCAGCGCCTCGCGCGGAATGTGGCGTCTCTCCTTGGCTCGGGAGAAGCGCGCCGAAAACCGGCGGATCGGGCCGGACCTCCCGCGGGCGCCGGTTCCGGCCAAGCCGCTCGTCGAGCGTTTCGCCTTGCGCAATGAGCGCAAAACCGCCATCTTTGACAGCGAATCTCTTGCGCTTCGGCCACTCGTCCCGGCGGACCGGCCGCGTCTTTCGCAGGGCCGCGCCGCCTCTATTCCTAGGAAAGCGCCTGTGCTTCAATTCGCTCGCCCGCTCGACTCCCTCTCACGCGGCGTCAAGCGCCGGCTGCGGTTCAGCGCGGCGGCGCTTACGGCGGTCGTTGCCGTTTCTTGCGCCTTTCCAGGCGCAAGCCATGCGACGGCGCGGGAGGGAAACTTGTCGGTCCCGCGGCCCTTCGAAGTCGGAGCGAGTCTTTCGGGCAATTATCTTGCGGCGATCGTGGCGGGCGCCGAGCGGGACACGCTCGCCGCCTCGACCTTTTTCCGAGAGGCTTTACGCGACGATCCCAACAACCAGGATCTGATCGACCGCGCCTTCGTCGCGGCGCTGTCCAATGGCGGCATGGCGGAGGCCGTCGCGCTTGCGCCGCGCGTCATCGCGCATGACAAGAACAATGGGCTCGCCCATCTGACCAAGGGCGTCGATCTGTTCAAGAATCGCCGCTATTCGGCGGCGCGCGCGGAGCTCGCCAAGGGCGCCGGCGATCGCCGCCGCGACATCACCACGACGCTGCTCACCGCCTGGACCTATGCGGGCGCCAAGGACACGCGCAAGGCGCTTCAGACGCTCGATGCGCTGAACGACGAGCCTTTCGTCGTTTTTCGCGATTACCACGCGGCGCTGATCGCCGATCTTGGCGGCGACAAGGCGGAGGCCGAAAAGCGTTTCAAATCAGCCTATGCAGCGGAGCGCAACACGCTGCGTCTCGTCGACGCCTACGCCCGCTTCCTCGCGAGCCGCGGCCAGCGCGACGAGGCCAAGAAGATCTACGAATCCTTCAATGAAGTGGCGCCCGGCCATCCGATCGTCGTCGCCGGCATTGCGGCGCTCGATGAAGGCAAGCCATTGCCGCCTTTCGTACGGACGCCGGACGATGGCGCGGCCGAGGCGCTCTACGGGCTCGGCGCCATCGGCGGTCGCCAGGGCGACGAGCTCGCCTCGCTGATCTATCTGCGTCTGTCGCTGGCCCTCGCGCCGGAGAACGCCCTCGCCATCATCACGCTCGGCGACGTTTACGAGCGGATGAAGCAGGAGGAGATGGCGATCGACCTCTATGACAGCGTGCCGAAGGACAGCCCGCTGCGCGTCAATGCGGACATCCAGGCGGCGCTGATCCTCGAGACGCTCGGCAAGTCCAAGGAGGCGACGGAACATCTCACGGCCGTCGTGGCGGCGAACCCCAAAAACCAGGAGGCCCTGACCGCGCTCGGCAATCTCCAGCGCTCGCGCAAGCTCTACGCCGATGCGGCTGCGACCTATTCGCGGGTGATCGAACTGGCTCCCAAGGACGAGAAGAGCCGGTGGCTGCTCTATTATTACCGCGGCATCTCCAACGAGCGCCGCAAGGACTGGAAGGCGGCCGAGGCCGATCTGAAAAAGGCGCTGGAGCTCAATCCGGATCAGCCGCTCGTTCTCAATTATCTCGGCTACAGCTGGGTAGATCAGGGCGTCAATCTCGACGACGCCTTCAAGATGCTGCGCCGCGCGGTTGATCTGCGCCAGCGCGACGGCTACGTGGTCGACAGCCTGGGCTGGGCCTACTATCGCCTCGGCCGTTATGACGACGCCGTGCGCGAGTTGGAGCGGGCGATCGATCTGAAGCCTTCGGATCCGGTGATCAATGAGCACCTCGGCGACGCCTATTGGCGGGTCGGCCGCAAGCTCGAGGCTCAGTTCCAATGGAACCATGCGCGCGACCTCAGCCCCGATCCGGACGATCTGCCGAAGATACTCGACAAGATCAAGAACGGCCTTCCCGATACGCCGGAGGTCGCGAACGCCAGTGGAAAGACGGGCGGGTAAGGGGCTCTCCCGCTTTCGTGACGCCCGCGCCGGTCGCGTTAGACCAGGCCGTATGACCGACGGCGGTTTGCCTTTGCGCCTGGTTGTCACATGAGGAAGCTTCGTACGCCGTCCATCACATATTGGACGGCGAGCGAGGCCAGCAGAACTCCGATGAGTTTTTCCATCACGACGCTGGCCGAGGGGCCGAGGAGGCGCTCGACGGGGGTCGCCAGGCGGCAAACCGCCCAGCAGATCGCGATGACCACGAAAATCGCGCCGATCAGCCCTGCAAGCCGCGCCGGATCGCCATGGGCCTCGCCCGCGAGCAACAACGTCGCGGTGATCGCGCCGGGCCCTGCCATCATGGGAATGGCGAGCGGAAAGGCGGCGATATGCTTGCCGTTCTCGATCACGGCCTGATGGGCGGCGGCGGCGTCGCGGTTGATGCGCACGCCGAGGACCATTTCAGAGGCAATGGAAAACAGCAGCAGGCCACCGGCGATGCGAAAGGCGGGGATCGTAATCCCCAGGGCGGTGAGGAGGGCGGCGCCGCCGAACGCGGCGCCGGTCAGGATGAAGCAGGCATAGAAACAGGCGCGCGCGGCAATTTGCGCACGGGCGGCCGGCGCCTCCCGCGCCGTCGCGGCGAGAAAGATCGGGGCGAGCCCGGCAGGCTCCACGACGACGAGCAGGGTGACGAAAGCTGTCGCCGGACCGGTAAGGTCGATCACCGCCATCACAGCCTCCAACCTCGCTGAACACGAGGCTTCTCCTTATTATCTAATGCGGCGTTCAGGCAGTCCACGCGCCTGGTGGCGGGCAGGCGGGGACGGCCTGCCTGCGCCCTTCCTTGATCCCCTCACGGAAATCGTGCACAAGGCGCTTCTTGCGGGCGGGGGCGCCCGAGGGTTTTTCTTTTTCCCGGAAGGGTCGAAATGTCGGAGATTTTGCGCGTCGGGATCGCGGGGCTCGGCACTGTCGGCGCGGCGGTCGCGCGGCTTCTCCACCGGCAGGCCGACGCGTTGACGGCGCGCACAGGCCGCAGCATCGTCGTCACGGGCGTTTCGGCGCGCGATCCGCAAAAAAAGCGCGACGCGGACTTCTCCGGGGCGGAATTCTTCGCCGATCCCGTCAGGCTCGCGGCCAGCGAAAAAATCGACCTTTTCGTCGAATTGATCGGCGGCTCGGAGGGGCCGGCGCGCGCCAGCATCGAGACCGCGCTCGGCCATGGCAAGTCCGTCGTCACGGCCAACAAGGCGCTGCTCGCGGCGCATGGCCTGCATCTGACCCAGCTCGCCGAGGAAAGGCACGTCGCACTGTCCTTTGAGGCGTCGGTCGCGGGCGGCATTCCGATCGTGAAGACGCTGCGCGAGGGTCTCGCGGGCAATTCGATCGAACGCGTCTACGGCATTCTGAACGGCACCTGCAATTACATCCTGTCGCGCATGGAGCGCGAGCAGCTCTCCTTCGAGGAGTGCCTGAAGGAGGCGCAGAAGCTCGGCTACGCCGAGGCCGATCCGACCTTCGATATCGGCGGCTTCGACACGGCGCACAAGCTCGCCATCCTCACCTCGCTCGCCTTCGGCACGCGCATTTCGGCGCAGTCGATCGACATCGAAGGCATCGAGCGCGTGACGCTCGCGGACATTGAGGCCGCCGACGAGCTCGGCTTCCGCATCAAGCTTCTGGGCGTCGCCCAGCGCACCGCGGACGGCATCGAGCAGCGCGTGCATCCGACGATGGTGAGCAAGAACTCCGCCATCGCGCAGGTGATGGGCGTGCTCAACGCCGTGACCATCGACGCCGACGCCGTCCACGAGCTGACGCTCGTCGGCCCCGGCGCCGGCGGCGACGCCACGGCCTCGGCGGTGGTGGCGGACATCGCCGACATCGCCAAGGGCGTCCGCTCCGCGCCCTTCGGCCTGCCGTCCGCGCAGCTTGCCGAGCTCAAGCGGACACCGATGCGCCGGCATGAGGGCGGCTATTACATCCGCATGTCGGTGCGAGACGTGGCGGGCGCCTTCGCCAAGATCGCAGGGCGCATGGCCGAGCGGCAGATTTCGCTCGAAAGCATCATGCAGCGCGGCCGCCGCGGGGCCCCCGGCGCCTCAGTCGACGTGATTCTCATCACCCATGCGACCAGCGAACATCTCGTCCGCGAGGCGCTGGAGCTTATTTTCCAGGATGGCACCATTGTTTCGCGCGCCCAGGTCATCCGCATCGAGCGCGAATAGGTTCACATGACACACCAGCCGCAGCTCGACGCCGCGTCCATCGACCGCCTGCTCACGATCGAGTTGGCGCGCGCCACGGAGCGCGCGGCGGTCGCGGCCGCACGGCTGCGCGGACGGGGCGACGAGATGAGCGCGGATCGCGCCGCCGTCGAGGCCATGTACGAAGAGCTGGCGCGGCTGCCCGTGCGCGGCCGCATCGTGATCGGCGAAGGCGACGACGCCGAGTCTTCGCGGCTTCATGTCGGCGCCGAGATCGGCGCGGCGGCGGGGCCACGCGTCGAGCTGGCCGTGGCGCCGCTCGAAGGCGCGACGCTCTGCGCCAAGGACATGTCCGGCTCGATCGCCATCGCCGCCGCGGCGACATCGGGCTCCTTCCTGCACGCGCCCGATTCCTACATGGACAAGATCGCCGTCGGCCCCGGCTATCCCGAGGGTTTGGTCGATCTCGACCGCGATCCCGCCGAGAACGTGCGCGCTGTGGCCGAGGCCAAGGGCGTGCCAGCCAATGAAATCACGGTCTGCGTGCTGGACCGGCCGCGCCATGCGCAGATCATCTCCAAATGCCGGAAGGCCGGCGCCTGCGTAAGGCTCATTTCCGACGGCGACGTGGCCGGGATCATTTTTGCGACCGACCCGTCGGAGACGGGCGTCGATATGTATCTCGGTCGGGGCGGCGCGCCGGAGGGCGTGCTCGCGGCGGCCGTGTTGCGCTGCGCCGGGGGACAGATGCAGGGCCGCCTCGTGCTGGAGACGCCCGAACAGCGCGCCAGCGCGCTGCGCCACGGTCTCGACGACCCGCGCAAGAAATACAGCGTCGCAGAAATGGTGACGGGCGACGTGGTGGTCTGCGTGACCGGCGTCACCGACGGGCCGCTCGTGGACGGCGTCGTCTTCGACAAGGGCGGGATCGAAACCGAGACGCTCGTCTATCGCTCCGCGACCGGCACAGTGCGCTGCATCGGCGCCAGGCGCCGGCCCCGTATCTGACCCTTCGCAGTCTGCGAGCCGGCGCGGCCGCCTCATTTCCCGGAAAGCCATTCATGACACCCGCCGCCCATGTCTCCGCCGCGATCGAGATCCTTGCCGACCTTGCGCAGCGACGCCGTCCCGCGGCCGAGGCGCTGAAGGACTGGGGCGCCAGGCATCGCTTTGCGGGGTCCAAGGATCGCGCGGCAATCGCGAGCCTCGTTTTCGACGCGCTGCGCAAATACTCGTCCGCGCAGTGGGTCATGGGCGCCGATACGCCGCGCGCGACCCTGCTGGGCGCGCTGAGGGAAGCGCGCGGGATGGACGCCGCGGCCATCGCCGCGCTCTGCTCGGGCGAGGGTCACGCCCCCGCGCCGCTGACCGAGGCGGAGCGTGAGCGCCTCGAAACGGCGTCGCTCGACGGCGCGCCCGATCATGTGCGCGGCGATTATCCCGAATGGCTCGCGGACCGCTTCGCGGCCGCCTTCGGCGCCCGCGCCGCCGAGGAGGGCGCCGCGCTGGCGACCCGCGCGCCGGTCGATCTGCGCGTGAACATATTGAAGGCGTCGCGCGAACAGGCCTTGGCGAAGCTCTCGCATCTTGCCCCCGCGCCGACCCCGCTGTCGCCGATCGGTCTGCGCATCGACGCCGGGCAGGGCAGGGGACCGGCGCTTCCCGCCGAAACCGCCTATGTGAAGGGGCTCGTGGAGCCGCAGGACGAGGCCTCGCAGCTTGCGTCCCTCCTCTGCGCCGCCGCGCCCGGCGAGCAGGTTCTCGACCTGTGCGCGGGAGGCGGCGGCAAGGCGCTGGCGCTCGCCGGGCAGATGCACAATCGCGGGCAGCTTTATGCCTATGACGCCGACGGGCGCCGGCTCATGCCCATCCACGAGCGGCTGGAGCGGGCCGGCGCGCGCAACATTCAGGTGCGGCAGCCCAAAGGCAAGGCGGATGTGCTGGCCGATCTCGAAGGCCGCTGCGACCTCGTGCTGATCGACGCGCCCTGCACCGGCGTCGGCACATGGCGGCGCCACCCGGACGCCAAATGGCGGCTCGCGCCCGGCGCGCTGGAGCTGCGGCTCAAGGAGCAGGCGGCGCTGCTCGAACAGGCCTTGCGCTTCGTGAAGCCGGGCGGCCGGCTCGCTTATGTGACCTGCTCGCTGCTGACCGACGAGAACGAAAGCCAGATCGAGGCGTTTCTCGCCGCCCATCCCGGATTTGCGGCGCTTCCGGCGCAGCAGATGGCCGACGACGCCGGGCTCCCTGATCTCTCCCGCTTCGCGTCGCCCCATGGGCCGGGATTGCGGCTATCGCCTGCGACGAGCGGCACAGATGGATTTTATGTGAGTGTGACGCGGCGCGGGTGAGTTGCGCCTCGGGCGCGCCTCTCTTAATACCTTCCGAACGATCCAAATGCGTCATGCCCGCGCCTGTCGCAGGCATCCACGCAAAGGCCCGGCGATCCTGTCATTGCTCGGCGTGGATGGCCGGGACACGCCCGGCCACGACGCACAGCGCGACGGCGCCGCTCCAAGCCAGGCATTGAAATGACCAACGCCGCCGAAACCTTTCACCACGATATCGCCAACCGCCACGACAAGGTGCTCATTGTCGACTTTGGCTCGCAGGTCACCCAGCTCATTGCGCGGCGCGTGCGTGAGGCCGGGGTTTATTGCGAGATCGCGCCGTTCCAGAGCGCCGACCGCGCCTTCGCCGAGATCCGTCCCAAGGCGGTGATCCTCTCGGGCGGGCCGTGCTCTGTCACTGACGAAGGCTCGCCGCGCGCGCCGCAGGCGATCTTCGAGTCGGGCGTCCCCGTGCTCGGCATTTGCTACGGCGAGCAGACCATGGCGACGCAGCTCGGCGGCAAGGTCGAGGCCGGGCATCACCGCGAATTCGGCCGGGCGGAGATCACTGCGCACGAAAACAGCGCGCTCTTCGACGGCGTCTGGGCGCAAGGGGCGAACGCCACCGTCTGGATGAGCCATGGCGACCGCGTCGCGGCCCTTCCCGCGGGCTTCCGCGTCATCGCCGCTTCCGAAAACGCGCCCATGGCCGCGATTGCAGACGAAAAGCGCCGCTATTACGGGCTGCAATTCCACCCCGAGGTCGTGCATACGCCGGACGGGGCGAAGCTTCTCGCCAATTTCGTGCACAAGGTCGCGGGGCTCAAATCCGACTGGACCATGGCGGCCTTTCGCGGCGAAGCCATCGCCGCGATCCGCAAGCAGGTGGGCGACGGGCGCGTGCTCTGCGGCCTCTCAGGCGGCGTCGACAGCGCCGTGGCCGCCGTGCTGATTCACGAGGCCATCGGCGATCGCCTGACCTGCGTCTTCGTCGATCACGGCCTGTTGCGGCTCGGCGAGGCGGAGGAGGTCGTGCGCCTGTTCCGCGACCATTACAACATCCCGCTGCATCACGTCGAAGCGGAGGAGGCGTTTCTCGGCGCGCTCGAGGGCGTCGACGATCCGGAAGTGAAGCGCAAGACGATCGGACGCCTCTTCATCGAGACTTTCGAGGCGGAGGCCAAAAAGATCGCCCAGGACGGGCGCGGCGCGCCGCAGTTTCTGGCGCAGGGCACGCTTTATCCCGACGTGATCGAGAGCGTCTCCTTCACGGGCGGACCGTCTGTGACGATCAAATCGCATCACAATGTCGGCGGCCTGCCGGAGCGCATGAACATGGCGCTCGTTGAACCCTTGCGCGAACTCTTCAAGGACGAGGTGCGCGCATTGGGGCGCGAACTCGGCCTGCCGGAGGCCTTCGTCGGGCGCCACCCTTTCCCTGGTCCTGGCCTCGCCATTCGCTGCCCCGGCCTCATCACGCGCGAGAAGCTCGAAATCCTGCGCAAGGCCGACGCCGTTTATCTCGACGAAATCCGCAAGGCGGGTCTTTACGACGACATCTGGCAGGCTTTCGCGGCGCTGCTGCCGGTGCGCAGCGTCGGCGTGATGGGCGACGGCCGCACCTATGATTACGTCCTCGCGCTGCGCGCCGTGACGAGCAGCGACGGCATGACGGCGGATTTCTACCATTTCGACATGAATTTCCTCGGCCGCGCCGCGACGCGGATCATCAACGAAGTGAAGGGCGTCAACCGCGTGGTCTATGACGTGACCTCGAAGCCGCCGGGCACGATCGAGTGGGAGTAAAAATAAGGCCGTAAATTCAATAAAAACAACGATATAAAACTTACACAAAACTTACCCAAAAAATTCTGCCATTGTTTTTGCAGGGTTTTGAGCATACTGTTGCACAAAATCCTGCACAAAGTTGTGTCTACTGCAAATCGTAGTGACCCAAAGCTCATAAATGGCGCTGAAGAAGCAGACATTTGAAGACGATGAAATCGCCATTTTTGATGAGGCGATTATCTACAAGCGTGGCGATTATTGGCACTTCCGCATGTGGCTTGCGGGAGAAGGAAAATACGCACGTAAAAGCCTTAAAACACGCAGTAGAAGCACTGCAATAGATAAAGGCAAAGCAGCCTATTTGGAGCTGTATGCGAATGCACAAGCAGGTAAAAAGTACTTCTCACTGACAACCAAAGAAGCCGTCGCCAAATATCTCGAATGTCGCAGAAAGGATGTTGAAGCTGGCATCATAGTCAGTGGTCGATGGTCAACGATTAAAACGCATTTGGAGCATTGGCTGGAGTTTATTGGGCGAGACACGAAGATAAAAGAGCTTGAGAGGACAGATTGCGAAGACTACTTCCACAGTCGCATCAAAAAGAACAAAAAGGCACTGCCAGCGAGCCAAACGACGATTGCGAATGAGCAGAGCACCATCAACGCAATGATGCGGTGGCTGTTTAGGAATAATGAGGCTGTGATTGACGGGTTTGACTTTAAGAAACTGCCAAAAATTGACAAGAAAGACGATACGATAAGACGGTCAACATTTACTCCGGCTGAAATTGATGACATTGGCGTTGCGATTGGAAGGTACTGGGATAGGGATAAGAATAAGCTGGATGAGAAAGAATGGCTGTCTCGTAAGCTGGCTTGCTATTACTTCCTCATTGCAAGCGTTACGGGGTTGCGGACAGGTGAGCAGCGTCAGCTACAATGGGGAGATTTGGTTTGGACAGGACGCAACAAGGATGGCGTCGGTGTGCCACTAATACAAATCAAAGTCCGTGCTGAAACATCAAAAGTACGCCAAAGCAGGGAGTTTATGGTAAGAGATAATGGCTACTTTACAGAGTTACGGCAGCTTGTAACACCACTTTATGCAACCAGACACGTAGGAAAATGTCCTGTATTCAGCTTGGATGGTGAGAAGGCGATAACAGAACGTGCGTTGCTATACCATTTTGGAAAAATAATGGAGTTGGCTGAGATAGCTGACCTCGCAAACCGAAACATTGTTCCTTACAGCTTCCGTCACTACTTTATTACCCAAAAGCTTGTACATGGCTTAACACACCGACAGGTTGCGGATATGTGTGGCACAAGCATCACGCAGATTGAAAAGACATATTACCACGTTGATAGAGACATCATGGTAGAGAATGCGTTAGCGGACCACGGCATGGATAATGATGGTATTATGGTGCGATTAGATGATGATGATTAGCTTATAAATACGCATGGGTATTTAAGGAGATGATTGCGCATGGAGAAGATATTGCGTGACAAAATGGGAAACAAGATCGCCATATTGAAGAAACTGATGGATGGAAACATGGCGATTTACGACAGGTATGGCACATTTCGAGGTACGTACGTTGTCAAGCGGGACGTTACGCTTGATAAGCTGGGAAACAGGGTTGGATATGGGAACTTGTTAGTGACGTTGATAAATGTGCAGTGACTGCGCCCTGAATAAGCTGGCGCATAACGATCTCTGAAAGGCACGGCAATGCTAAAACCCTCTACCAGTTTGAAAGCCCTAACCGCGATCTTTATGATGTATACAAATTGCGCTTCTGCAGACCCGATGCCCAAAGCAGATACTCTTCCAGATTTTACGGTATCGTGTAGACAAGAAACAAGCGTTGGTTGGGGTAACATTACAAGCGCTGATATGGCGCTAAATGGAAATCACAAAGATGACGTCTCTTATGCGATAAGGTCAATAAATAAGCGCACCCTGAAAGTTATAGAAAATCCGGATAACACTGAGTTGAGGAAGGAATACGCAAAATACGCAGCGGAAATAAACGTTGATTACGGCAGAAATGCACTGATATTCGGCTGGAAAGAAGGGGGGCAACACTATGTGCTGCATGCTGAGGATGGGTTACTGCTGGTGATGAGCAATTCGCAGCTCATGAATATCGTATATCTATATCGTTGCACAAAAAATTAGCGGTTGGGGGATTTGACGCTGTCGCAGATCGCTCTCTTCAATCTGGCTTGGTCGACGGGGTAAAATGTAGGGCAAAATCAAAACCATAAAGCACAAGTCCGCAACATAACAAAAGTATGATTATGTTATCCAAGCACATAACCTGCTGAAAATGCACATAGTTGAAGCGGAAAATCTCCGGTTGTTCTGCTTAGGATAAGAAAGCATGCTGCATATACGAAAACATTATCCAACGCAGGTGCAGCACAATGAAGCAGGCACAGGTACTCACAGAGCGAGACATTAAACTCGTTTTGGCTCACATAGCACGGTCATCGTATCCTGCACGGAATAGATGCATGTTTATGCTTGCATTGTGTTCGGGCATGCGTGTCGGTGAGTTGGCGGCATTGAATGTTGCGGACGTGGTTGATGCAAAGGGTAAGGTGCGAGAGCAGATATTGCTGAGATCGCATCAGACAAAGGGGCATGAAGCGAGGACCGTGCTGCTAAATGTCCAAGCACAAGCGGAGGTCGAGCGTTATTTGCGGACCATAGACCGAAGCGGAAACGAGCCATTGTTTAAGAGCAAGGCTTGCAAAAGGTTCTCAGCAAACAGCTTGGTTCAGGTGTTTGGTCGCATGTTCGATGCATGCGGACTGGACACGGCTACGTCGCACTCGATGAGACGTAGCTTTATAACGAACCTGGCTCATAAAGGGGTTAACGTGCGGGTGTTGGCTGCACTAGCTGGGCATAGCAGCATTTCCACAACCCAGCGTTACATCGACTTGAACGAGAACGTGCTTAGGGCTGCGGTCGAGCTTGTTTAACGCCGTAGCTTGGGGCTGGCGAGGGACGGGAGAGGCTTATACAATACCAACTCAGTGCCGCAGACATGGCGGTAGCAGGGCGGGTATTGCATGCTTACGAAAGCTGAAATCATTGCTAGAGCTCAGAAGTTCTCAAATGATTGGAAAGATGCAAAAGATGAGATTGCCGAGAAGCAAAGTTTTTGGGATGCGTTATTCCTTGTATATGGCACGCCACGTAAAAATGTTGCGCAATATGAGCATAGAATTAAGTATGAGGATGGGAAAACTGGATTTATAGACTTGTTATGGAAAGGCAAACTACTGGTCGAGCAGAAATCTGCAGGTAAGGACCTCGCAATTGCGCGAAAGGAAGCCCAAGAGTACGCAAACTGTCTCAAGCTAGCAGATCGACCTGAGTGGCTCGTTGTCTCTGACTTTCAAAATTTTGAAGTTATCAAGCAGTCTGATGGCAGTGAATACAAGTTTCAGCTATCCGAACTAGACAAGAATATTGATAAGCTAGGCTTTATAGGCGGCTTTACGCTGCGTATGCCATCTGCTTCAACGCCAGTTAACATCAAAGCTGTTGAGCTGCTTGGTGACATATATGATGCACTTAAAGATGGTGGTTATCCAAGTCATGAATTGCCGTCATTGCTGGTTAGGATACTTTTTGCGTTATTCTCAGAAGACACTGCGATATTCGAGCCGGAGCAGTTTAGAAATTTAATAGGCGATTTCTCGAAGGACGATGGTAGCGATCTTGGGTCGTTGCTCGATAGATTTTTCGAGGTCCTAAACACGCCAGAAGACAAGCGGCAAAAACACATAAGTCCTGAATTGGCTGCGTTCCCGTACGTGAATGGTGCGTTGTTTGGCCGTAGGCTTCCAAATGCTGCAATGAATGAGAGCATGAGGAATGCGCTGCTAAAAGCCGCTGACTTTGATTGGACGCAGATTTCTCCTGCAATATTCGGCTCTCTGTTTCAATCGGTTATGGAAGGGGCTGAGCGACGTGCTTTAGGTGCTCACTACACGTCTGAAGACGACATCTTGAAGCTCATCAAGCCGTTATTCCTTGACGATCTGCAGGCCGAGTTGGGGACGATCATTGCAGATAAAAGCTCGCGCAGGGAAGCGAAGCTTGATGCTTACCACAATAAGATTGCTGCTCTAAAGTTCCTCGATCCAGCATGCGGTTGCGGCAACTTCCTTATCATAGCCTACAGAGAGCTGCGGAAGTTAGAGACAAGGCTGCTTGTTGAGAGGTACAAGGGCCAAAGTGCTGGCTTTCTTGACGTGTCATTGTTCGTAAAATTGAACGTTGATGACATGTATGGGATAGAGATTGAGGAATTTCCAGCGGAGATTGCAAAGGTTGGTATGTGGCTTATGGACCACATATGCAACCGTGAGCTTGCAGCGGCGTTCGGTAAGGCGTTTACAAGGCTCCCACTTAAAACGTCTGCAACTATCGTGTGTGCCAATGCACTCACAACTGATTGGGCGACTGTCATTGCGCCAGATAAATGCGCCTATATCATGGGTAATCCACCGTTTAGCGGCGCACGGGTGATGTCTGTGCAGCAGAAGGCAGAGCTGCGAGCGTTGTTTCCGTCGAATACCCTATCTGGTGATATGGATTATGTCACAGGCTGGTACTTAAAGGCAGCCGCTTATGTAGACAATCGACCTATAGATTGTGCGTTCGTCTCGACCAATTCAATCACCCAAGGTGAGCAGGTCAGTATATTGTGGCCGATAATTCTTGGTCGCGGCTTTAAAATACAGTTTGCTCACCGAACATTTAAATGGGAGAGTGAGGCTCGCGGTGCGGCACATGTTCATGTCGTGATCGTCGGATTTAGCAAGCGAGATAGGAAGAATAAGCAGATATTTGATCATGATGGCGTGGGCGTTCGTGTCATAAATGCGCAGCACATATCCCCGTACCTAATCGATTACCCTTCTGATACCACGGTACGATCGCGCACCGCACCGCTTTGCGACGTGCCGAAAATCGCAATGGGAAATCAACCAATTGATAACGGTAACTACATATTCACCACCGAAGAGAAGCATCAATTTTTGCTAATAGAGCCGAGTGCGGCGCCTTATTTCAGGTTGTTCATTGGCACTAGAGAGCTACTTAATGGCTCGGATAGATGGATATTGTGGCTTGGCGATTGCAAGCCAAGTCAGCTTAAGGCAATGCCAAAGGTCGTTGAACGTGTAGAAGCCGTTCGGAGTTATCGAGCGGCCAGCAAGAGAGATCAGACTAAAGCAAAATCTTCGATGCCAACACGTTATATGACAGAGAACATTCCTACATGCCCCTACATGGCGCTGCCAGAAGTCTCATCTGAACGAAGAATATATATGCCAATTGCATATCTTACGCCAGATGTCTTCTCAAGCAATAAGATAAGACTGCTACCTAACGCGAGCTTGTACCAATTCGGCGTGCTGATGTCTCTTATGCACAATGCGTGGATGCGGCAAGTTACCGGCAGGCTTAAAAGCGATTATCAGTATTCAATTGAGATTGTATATAATAACTATGTATGGCCAGAAACAGCTACGGCGGCGCAGAAGAAGGCGGTAGAGGTTGCCGCACAGGGCGTGCTTGATGCTCGTGCAAATCATGCAGGGGAGACGCTGGCAAACTTGTATGATCCTAACCTAATGCCAGCTGACCTTGTTAAAGCACATCAAGCGTTGGATAGAGCTGTAGATGCTTGCTATCGTAAGCAGCCGTTTGCGTCCGAAATGGAGCGAGTGCAATACCTATTCAAGCTTTATGAGCAGAAGGTTGCGCCACTAGCTGTTGCAGCTGCAAAAAAATCAAAGAAAAAATAAGGAAGGGGAGCGGTGTCTATGTCGGGTTACACTTTTAAAGCAGGTTTCAATGACAATTATGATGGATGGCAAGAGGTTATTGCTCAAATAATGTCCGTTCCGAGTTATAGAACGTTCTTTCAAGTCACAACTCTGCACGCTCCTGTCGTTGTGAAAAATGATCCTGCTTGTGCGCCGAGCAATGATCGAAATCAGTGCCACTTGAATTGCAAAATTGCTGAGGAAAATGGCATAGGTAAACATGTTTCGGGTTGGTACTTGATGTGCGAATATATCTTTGAGGAAATCCCAGCAGGAATGTGCAGGCTTGTGCATCATAGCAATATATTGCTGCCAAACGGCACGCTTATCAATCCGACTTATGACCCGTGCTCGCATCACATCTTCTTCCGTGATGACCGAAGAGCTTTCAGCTTTAGGGATGGCATAGGTTACAATGATAGAATGGTTTTGGGCGATGAGTTTTTGAAAGGACAGAAGACACGTGAGCCAGTGCCGCGCAACAAAGTCCTGTACTCCGCTAATGAGTATTATGACAGGGATTTAAGATTTGAAAAATTCAGAATGTATGAGACTAAGGAAGAGGCATACGCACAGGTGCCGCAATCATTATCAGAAGAAGATAAAATCAAATGGTTAACGCTCAAAACCAATGCAAGCGTTCGATGAATTGCTCAGCACAGAATGCACTGTAGCACGAAGCTAGGAATGGTGGTGTTGCACGGGATTGGGCGGCTTTCAGCTGCACGCGGCTTGAATTGATCAGAAAAACGGCATAGCATGTAATGCGTTGTCACTGTTTGTCGCGTACCTGTTCCTGCTTGGTGTTTGGCTGCTGACGTGGAGAATTTATAATGGGTTGGTGGGAAGATCTAAAGAAGAATAGACCAAACGTCGTTACCGTAAAGAGCACGTTAGCAGGAAAGACAGCAAGCAAGACGCCTGCTGAAAAAGTCGTTGAGTATCTGCAAAACTCATTGAACTATCTTGCTGACCCAAAATTTAAAGTCACAAAAAAGGGTGGTGACAAGGCCGCGCCGGAACTTTGCTATGCTGAGAAGAATGGTCAATTCTATGTGCATGCAAAATATGGTCGTGCAATGCTTGAACTTGTGGGAGAGGACAAGTTTGTGGTCACTGATAAGGCCGGCGTAAAGGAAGTCATCGAATTTATAATTGCAGGTCTCAAAGCAGGTGAATTTGACCAGCAACTTGCAAAGTTGCAGGAGAAGAGAAAAAAGGGAAACGGGGACTGACTGACTTAGATGGCTGCAGAAAGCTGCTAGCTAGGCTGGTCAAAGGCGGTACCGTCGAGCAATTTGAATTGAAGTCAGTGCTCGGTACAGAGTATCGCTCCGGCGAGGGCCGCCTGGCGTTGAATGCCGGTTCCTGGATAGCTGTCTGACGATGGCGCGGTGATCGTGTCCATTTCAAATACAAGCGGACACTATCAGCGATGTCGACAGACCATCATGACGAGGATTCCGTATCACCAGAGCGCCGCCGCCGCCGATCTTGGACCCTGGAGGAGAAGCGCGGCATTGTCGGCGAATGCCTCGAGGGCGGCGCCTCGATCGCCGAGGTCGCGCGACGCCACGACCTCAACGCCAACCAGCTCTTCTCTTGGCGTCGGCAGTTTGGCGTTGAGGCGGCGGCGCCGAAGGAGCTCGCGCCGATCCTGCCCGTAACAATCTCGCGGGATGCGACGGCGGACTATTCCGATCGAGGGTCGAACGGCCAGATGGAGATTGTTCTCGCCGGGGGCGATCGGATCCTCGTGTGGGCGGACGTGGAGCCGGCGGCGCTGTCACGGGTGCTGGAGGCATTGTCGCGGCGATGATTCCGGTTCCGAGCGGCGTGAGGGTCTGGATTGCGACCGGCCATACCGACATGCGCCGCGGCATGCAGGGGCTGGCGCTGCAGGTGCAGGAGCAATTGAAGCGCGACCCGCACGCGGGCGATCTCTACATCTTCCGTGGCCGCCGTGGCGATCTCGCCAAAATTCTCTGGCATGACGGCGTCGGCCTGTCGCTTTACGCCAAGCGTCTGGATCGCGGGAAGTTCATCTGGCCGTCGGCGACGGCAGGGGCGGTTTCGATCTCGGCGGGGCAGATGGCCTATATGCTGGAAGGGATCGATTGGAGAAACCCGCAACTGACCTGGCGGCCGGAACGCGCCGGATAGAGCGCTCCCGACCGAGTAAAAAAAGCGTGGTCGCGTGCATTTTAGGGCGCTTCAAATCACGCGATTTATGATTCACTCCCTCTCATGGATGCCGCTGACGCCGAGCTTGCCCGCGAGAACGCCGCCCTGAAAGCGGCGCTGGCCGTCGCTCAGACAAAGGCCCTGGAAGTTGCGGCGGAATTGGCGGTCGCCCGCGCGAAAGCGTCGGAAGACATGGCGCTGATCGCGCAACAGAAGCTTAGGATCGCGAAACTGGAGCGCCAGATCTTCGGGCAGCGGTCTGAGCGGTCCGTGAGATTGATCGATCAACTGGCGCTCACCTTCGAGGAGTTGGAAGCTGCGGCGACGGAAGACGAGCTTGCGGCCGAAAAGGCTGTCGTCAGGACGACTGTCGCAGGATTTACGCGCAAGCGTCCGGAGCGCACTACATTCCCCGACCACCTTCCTCGCGAGCGCGTCGTGATTGAGGCGCCGACGGCATGCGAATGCTGCGGGAGCGCGCGTCTGCGCAAGCTCGGCGAGGATGTGACGCGCACATTGGAAACGACGCCCCGTCAGTGGAAGGTGATCGAGACGGTGCGGGAGAAGTTCACCTGCCGGGATTGCGAGAAGATCAGTCAGGCGCCGGCCCCATTCCACGTGATTGCGCGAGGATGGGCGGGGGCGAGCCTGCTGGCGATGATCGTGTTCGAGAAGTTTGGCCAACACCAGCCTTTGAACCGCCAGGCCGAGCGCTATGCCCTGGAAGGCGTGCCGATCGCGCTGTCGACGATGGCCGACGCGGTGGGCTCGGTCTGCACGGCCCTCGATCCTCTGCTCCGCCGTGTGGAAGCTCATGTCATGGCGGCCGAACGCCTGCATGGCGACGACACGACCGTGCCGGTTTTGGCCAAAGGCAAGACTGATACCGGGCGGTGCTGGATTTATGCTCGAGACGACAAACCGTTCGGCGGCGCCGGGCCGCCGGCGGCGATGTTCTACTATTCGCGCGATCGCCGGGGCGAACATCCACAGGCGCATCTGGCGGGATATTCCGGCATCCTGCAAGCCGACGCCTATGACGGCTACAACAGGCTCTATCTGGCGGATCGCAAGCCGGGTCCGGTCAAGGAGGCGGCGTGCTGGGTTCACGCACGGCGCCCGTTCTTCGCCATGGCGGATCTGGATGAGAACGCGCGCCGCAAAGCGGCGGGTAAAAAGGAAATCCCTTTGTCGCCGATCGCGATCGAGGTGGTGCGCCGCATCGACGTCCTTTTCGAGATCGAGCGGTCCATTAACGGTAAGAGCGCCGAAGAACGCCTGGCGGTTCGCCACACGCTGAGCCGACCGCTGGTCGATGATCTGCAGGACTATTTGCGCACGCAGGCAGCGAGGCTCTCGCGCGGGCATGATCTGGTCAAGGCGATCAATTACATGCTCAAACGTTGGGCGGCGTTCACGCTGTTCCTTGAAGATGGACGCGTGTGCATGTCCAACAATGCCGCGGAACGAGGGCTAAGGGGCATCGCGCTCGGAAGAAAATCATGGCTGTTCTGCGGGTCGGACCGCGGAGGGCAGCGGGCCGCGGCCATGTATAGTCTCGTTGTCACCGCACGGATGAATGGCGTCGATCCGCAGGCTTGGCTCGCCGACGTCCTCTCGCGCATCGCCCTCCATCCCGCACACCGCCTCGATGAACTGCTGCCCTGGAATTGGGTGGCAAAAGGTCCGGCAGCCTTCGCTCGTGTCGCCTGATAATGCACGTCAACAAGGTCTCTCACATCACGACGATCAGCCAGGTCGCCAAAGAACTTGGTGAGAACGAGGATTGGCTGTTCGACGTCGCTGCCGAGATGGAGCCCGAAGATGGTCTCATATGGGTCCACGGGATCACGTACGACGGCGTGATGGCGTTCACCGACTTCGGAATCGATAACCTGATCGAGCTGATCAAAATGTATAAGGCCGATCCGACACTCCTCAAGCGTTAAAACGCCCCGACGCCGACACCTGCGGCCTATGCCGGATGGCTACGGTACAGAGCATTGGCTCGAATATCAAGCTCGTTCAAAATCTCAAAAATCAGAGCGATCCATTGCCCAACAGGCACGCGATGCGTTGCTTGAATACACGCGGCTGTTGCAGGTGGCTGATATGCAGTTCGGTAATGCTGAACGTTTGAGCCAAAGTCGGCATCAACGACAAGCGAAACGTCTGCAAAGCGGCAAAAAGCCAAAGCTCATTGCTGACGGCGCTGAGACATTGCGAGAAGGCCAGCGCTTCTATGAACGGGCATTGGAGAAGCTGAGCGAGCTTATCGAGGCTGATAGGAAAATCACAACGTACCTCGATAGGACGTGGGATTATGGCGAACATGGTGGCGATATTGACGCAAGCAAGGAGCGGGTACCGAGACTTGCAGAGCAGTATCGAGCAGATGTCCAATACCGTACGCCGAAAGAGCTTAAGATAGATGCTCTTAAGGCAGCGATTGTAGCTCCACAAACAGCACGCAGAGATGGATCGAAGGATGCAAGGCAGATTGATGAAATTAAAGCATTGACCGGCTTGATGCGTCGATAAACTTGGAGAGTGTTCTTTTGAGATTGAAGGAGATAACGACGCTTTGGAGGCTTGCTGGTTGACGCATTTGATCGTGTATCAGTTTATGTGTCTGTTTCGATTGGTTGATTGTTCGATTAATTGATTGTGTTTTTGTGTTTGTTTTTTGAGGTTGAATAGTCAATAGTTATCCTAAAGCCTGCCCATCACTGTGCATGCTTTTGTTCAATCAATCCTCTCGTTTACACTCCATCGTAAACCCGGTGCGGTGACGCGGTGAAGATGCGTAACATGTGCTTATGTGCGGTTGTTAGGCTGCTGAAGCAGGTCTAACAGTGTTACGCCAGCATATTGTACCCTTACTTATGTCAATTTCCGAATTGTTTGTTTGAATAACGTGTTTAAGGCAATAATGGATGTAATCGTCTTGGTGTATGTCGGACCAATAATAACGCCTGCTGTCCATTCTCTCGTCGGTTATCTCGCCTATGGCTTGATACCACTGGCTGCGTAGGATGTTGTTGGTTGCGACAATGTCAATGTGGCTTGGTGATGCAACCAATCCGTGCATGTGCCAGCCCACACCCTCTGCATGTTCAATTACAACAAAGCGGTGAAGCTGTTGGCGGTGCTTACGGGATTGGTTTGGAAAAACACGTGCATCAACTGCGGTAAAGTACCTGCGCAGAAGATTGACGAGTGGAGCTGGGCTTGAAGCATGAGCTGCTGGATGGCTGCGTGGCAGCGTTAAAGCCAGGTCAATGTCCCATGTGCAGTTCCAGTTAGCAACATCGTCAGCCAACGCTTGGCGTAGCTTACGGCGTTTTGTGTGCTGGTTTAGTAGCAGATTGCGGTGCTGCTTTACGCGGAGATGGTGCAGCGTGTTGGCATAATCATCAATGTCTCTGTTTAGGGCATTGGCTTGGATTTGAGACAGAATGGCTCGGTAATCAATCTCTTCTGTGGCTACGTTTGGTTGTTTAAGCAATTTAGTCACCGTATAATAAATATTGCAAAAGTAAAATAAGAACTTGCATACGCTTATTTATACAACAATGCGAGAACCAGTGCAATTTAATGGAGGCTTTGATGATCGAATACGTTTACGCTGAATTGAAGAAGCTTGGAGCGGTTAGAAGCAGTGACGAATTTAGTCGGAACTGGCTTGGAATGGAGAAAAGCTACTTAAGGACGATGAAGGCAAAACATAGAAAGCCGTCAGCACGAGTGCTGGCTAATGTTGCAGCGAAGCTGAAGGGTAACGGAGCAGAGCTGGAAAAAAGCACTGACCCAAAAGTGGCTTTGGCGGGGCAGTATTTGGTGAGGATGGGCGACAGATGCGTTGAAGAGATATTGAAGGGGTAGGGGATGAAGATACGGGAGATAATGACACAAGAAGCCTATGACGCACTGACCGCACAGGCAGACAGCATAAAGCGGCAGAAGAAGGCGTTGAACGTAAAGGCTGCTAACATACGTGTGCAGAAGGCACAGAAAGCAGCGTCCAAAGCTCGGGCGCAAGCAACACAGAAAAAGGCGTCCTAGCAGCGCCGTACAACACGGTTCTGCACCAGCGCAGCTATCGTATAGCGGCGCTGCCTAAAACACGCTGTAGGACGCTCGGAAGCTGTTTAAGACGCCAGGCTATTAGCAGCACCAGCGCAACAACAAAAACCACAACATTTAGTCGCTGCCGGAGGTCTTTAAATCAGCCACGAGTGCTGATTGTAGCATATGCTATGTACAAGCATGTTAGCATCAATCAATAAAGCGTCAACTGGAGAGATGTACGAAAGTACATGGTGTGCAAAATGCTTGGTATGAATGGTCGATAGTATCATTACTATATCAAAACGGTTGGTTGGGGCGTAAAAAAATGGCTGAAAAGGCAAAATTCAGGTAGGAATACATATCAGATGACCGCAAGCTGCTTGGGTAATTGATGCGCAGGAGCAGCTACAATGAGCACACTGAAGACGCTGGCGTTTACGACTGTTTCCTCCATCACTGCCAATACGCCCGAACAACAGAGGCGGAACAAGCTGATTGCGCACTTGCAGGAACAGCTTGGGATGGCGAGGGCTGAGATTGCGGGGGAAACATACGCGGTAAGGAAGCGGCAGTGGAAAAGCGATGATGATGGCAACAAGGTGTTGGTTGAGCGGGATAAGCGGCTGAAGAAGTGGTGGCAGGTGATGGCTGATAACAGCATCGTGCTTACGGTACGTTGGGGAAGCAAGCTGCTGGAGTTCGATAAGGGCAAAGCTGGCATCATCTGCGCGGACTTGGAGGCAGTGCAGGCAGCGTTGCAAGCACTGATTACGGCGTCGAATGCGGGCGAGCTTGATGCTCACATTGCAAAGGCTAACGCGGCTCGTATTGCACCCAAAAAGCGTGTTACTTGATGGCATAGGATGGGGATACAGGCTTAATGGGTGGCTTGGTACGCTTGCGCAGCGTGTAAGTTGCCCATTCAGCGTCATTGAAGTATGAAAGGTTTTATCTAAACGATAAACATGAGCGGCGTTGCAAGTAGATGCACAAAAGTTACACAATAATATTATCCGCTCATAAGCTATTGATATTTATGGATGGTCGATATGCGTAGCTATTGAGTGGGAATGATTCACGCTGAGGCGCGTTTGTAATGAGCGCGCCTGCGCGTCTTGACGTAGAATAAGTCTAACATACTCGCGCTGCCTCGGTCTTACTGCAGAGCCGTTTCGCGATGAACGATTGTACCCCGGAAACTGATACGGCGCCCATTGCGCGCGCGCAGTCATGGCGGCCGAGGGGGCGGGTGCTTTTCCTCCGCGTCCACCGCCTCATTGGACTCTTTCTGGGAGCGGTCTTCGTTCTGATCGCCCTCAGCGGCGCGATTCTCTCTTACAGGGAGAGCATCGACGAGTTGCTGAACGCGTCCATCATGCGCGTGGAGGTTCCGCGAGGAGAGGCTTCCTACCGGCCGGTCGATGACCTTCTTGCTGCGGCGGCCGCGGCGATGCCGCTCGATGGCAAGGTCGAAAGACTGACGATGCCGCGTCAGCCCGGATCGGCGGCGGCGATCAGTTACATCGTCGAGACGGACGATCTCGATACTTACGTTTATGAAATCTTCGTCGATCCCTACACGGCTGCGGTCAAGGGGCAGCGGCTCTTTCTGCATGGCGACGATCCGCTGTCGCAGCCCCTCGTCCAGATTCTCATGACCTTTCACTGGACGCTGCTGCTCGGCGTGAACAACGCCTATCTGGTGGGCGTGCTCGGCATCCTGCTGTTCATATCGGTCTTGCTGGGACTCTATCTCTGGTGGCCGCTGAACGGCGAGTGGCGTCTCGGGCTGAAGGTGAAATGGGGGGCGAGCCGCGAAAGAGTGACGCAGGATCTGCACAAGAGCCTGGGCTTCTATTGCAGCGCCTTTCTGTTGATCGCTCTGTTCACAGGCGTCGCCATGATCTTCAAGCCGGCGACGCGTACGGTCGCGAGCCTGTTCTCGCCCGTGCGCGCCGATCCGGATTTCGGGAAATCGACGCCCCGCCCCGATCGCGCGCCCATCGGCGCGGGCAGGGCGGCGGACATTGCGAACGGAGTCTTTCCCGACGGCAGGCTTCACTGGGTTCTCTTCCCCAATGCGCCGACGGCTGTTTACATCGTGGGCAAGCAGTCGGATAGCGAGCCGAACCAGACCAAGACCTTTCGTAACGTCGGCATAGACCAATATACCGGGGAGGTTCTGCACGTGCAGGACCGAAGCCGCTTTTCGGGTAGCGAAACCTTTCTCGAATGGTTGTTCCCGATTCACAGCGGCGAGGTCTTCGGCGGTTCGGGCCGCCCGATCGCCATGCTGATCGGCGTATCGCCTTTCATCCTCTATGTAACCGGCCTGACAAGATGGCTGCAAAAGCGCCGGGCGCGGCGGCGTCCGGCGTCATAGCACAACGAGAACCGCCTCATTGTCCGACGAGGATCGGCATTTCGATCGTGTCTTCCTTGTTCTTTGCTTCGCCGAATGCAGCCTTGAGAACATAATTTCCCTTGTGAGAAACAGTCGCCTCCAGGGTCGCAAATCCGCTCGGATAGGATTTAGACGGCAGGGCGTTCAATTCCTTGAGCGCGCCCTCCGGTCCCTTTTGATAGAAGGCGAGGGCGACCGGCTCTCCTCTCGCTTCCTTTTCCATCAGCGTGATCGAAAAAATGACTTTTCCTGTTCCCGGAACGCGGTCACAGTATTCGTCGTATTTGCTCATGTCGTCGGTCGCCCCGCCGGCGCTGTCGGCCGAATCCGCCAGGAAGTAGGTCGTCAGATGCACCGAGTAAAAGTCGCTCACGCCCAGGCACTCGGATATTGTGCGATCGCCTGCCTTGACGGCCGGCTTCAGCGTGTGCGCTTTCCAGAAATCATCCGCATAGCGCGTGATCGCGGGTCCCCACCACGCGTAGGAAAAGAAAGCGCCATTGACGCTGATTAGCAGGACTATGCCAAGAGACAGCATGAGGTTCAGGCGACCGTTGGGGCTCACTTCCGTTTCCTCTCTTTTGGCGCGTCATTTCAAAAGCAAGACGAGCGCCTTGCTTGTTGGTTTGTTTCAGGGGCGCACTTCGAATTCCCAGGCGCCGCTCACCAGATGGCCGTCGGCCGACAAGGCCCGGTAGCGCACCGTATATTTGCCGGCGGTCAGCGGGTTGACGCTCACCGAGACATGCGCCGCATCGGCGCTGTCGATCGCTGCGTCGCGCTTGTCCACGCGCTCGCCCGAGGCGCTCACCACCGCCAGTGCGGCGAAGGCGTCGCGTATTCCCGCGTCGTACCACACGTCGACCTTGCCGATGCCCCCCTCGGCCGCGCCGCCCTGGGGCGGAGAGGTGCGGACGATGATGGCGTGCGCCATCAGGATCGGTTTCCCGGCCTGCGCGCGCGGCGCTGACGGGCCCGTAAGCTCGATCTTCCGGGGGGCGCCGGGCGTCGCGAGAGTGGGCGCGTCCGGCGCGGCGCCGGTCCCGTAAGCGGCTACGGTCTGGGGCGCGGTCAAGGCCAACAAAATAGTGGCGACAAGACTCGCGGCTTTTTGGCGCCCGGCGACCTTGTGTTCTCGATATCCCTGTTCTCTCATGCAGTCCGACCTTCGACACGAAATATGCGCAGTTTGCCGCGTTGAGCGCATTCCGCCAATCCCGTCGGAAATCCGAAGCTGCGAGACGGACGGACCCAATCTTGTCATTTGAACCGGGATATGCAGTATTCGATCCAAATGCATACTCATCGTCCTTCCAGCGCGTCAAGGGAGTAAACCGCCGATGCTTCGGTCCGTGCGGATGGCGTTCGCCGCCCTTTGGATGGTCTTCGGCGCCGCAACGGCGGCGGAGGCGCATACGGCGGATATTTCCAGCAGTCGCATCGTGCCGGAGGGCAATGGCCGCTATCGCGTCGATGTTGGCTTTCTGGGGTCGGACATCGAGCGGATGTTCGCCGAGAACAAGAAAGAGCTCTCTCCCGATGTCGACCTGACCGAGCCGGGCGTCATCGAAGCGATGATCGGGAAATTCATCCAAAAGCGCGTCGCGCTGCAAAACGCGGAGGGGCAAAACTGCCCGAGCGAGGTCGCCTCCGTCGGCGAAGACCCGACCAACCCGTATGATTCTAAGGTCGTCTTGCGGATGGATTGCAGCGCTATTGCGGGGCAGATGTTCTATAACCCGTTCGAGCTATTGAAAGCGCAGGGGGCGCGCGCAAAACATCTCGTCAGCATCGGCGAGAAAGACGACGGGTCGCCGCTCACCGAGGCGCAGAAGATGGGGCGCGAACCGGCGCCCGGGCAGGTCATGATCTACCCGGGCGACGCTCCGATCGACCTCTCGCAGCCCTTGTTATCCCCCTGGCAGCTCGCGCCGAAATTCTTTGCGGCTGGCGTCGAGCACATCGTCACCGGCTATGACCATATCTGCTTCCTGATCGCCGTGGTCCTGTGGGCGTCGCGGGCCTGGCCGGTCGTCAAGATCGTGACCGCGTTCACGGTCTCGCATTCGATCACGCTGTCGCTGGCGGCCTTGCAGATCGTCGATATTCCGAGCCGCTGGACTGAATTCGCCATCGCCCTTTCGATCATCTACGTCGCGCTGGAGAATTTCTTCACGCGAAAGGTCGAGGGACGCTGGCGGGACACATTCTTTTTCGGATTCGTGCACGGCTTCGGCTTCGCGAGCGGCCTCATCGAAATGGGTGTGCCGCAACGCGCGATCGTGCCGGCGCTGGCGAGCTTCAACATCGGCGTCGAGGTTGGCCAGATCGGCGTCGTGCTGATCGTGGTGCCGCTTCTGGTTCTGATCGACAGGCTGTTTTTCAAGGGCGAACGCAATCCGCGCCTCGTGCAGATTTGCTCGGCGGCCGTCACCGCCGCGGGCGTCTACTGGCTGTTCTTCCCCATGGCCTGAACGACGGGTCGCGGGCCGCGCGCATTCTTCTTGATCCTGCCCGAACTCACGGGAATAGTGGCGGCGTTCATCCCATCAGAGCAGGGCGAATGCCGACTTATCACGAGGTTCTTGGCGTCAAGGAGGATGCCTCGCGGCGCGAGGTCAATGCGGCCTATCGCCGGCTTGCAAAGAAATATCACCCGGATGTCGACGGCGGAGACGCGCTCAGGTTTCAGCAGGTCACGGAAGCCTATAACGCGCTGACGGTCCGCGGCGCGCGCGAGACGCCCCAGGTTGCGCGCCCGGCCGATCCCGCCCCGCGGCAGGCCGCGCCCGCGCGCCCGCGGCCCGCAGGCGTGCTGCGGCGCCGCGCCTATCTCATGCTCGCCTTCGCGGCCTTTGTTCTAGGGCTCTTTCTGCTCGATCGCGGCGACGGCATTCATGCGGCCTTCAGGCCGGGGCTGCTCGCCGCCGGCGGCGTCGCCATTCTTCTCAGCGCCGGCTTTTTCGCCAGCCGCAAGCGTGACTATGTGAGCCTCGCCGACGCGCTGGAGCAGGCCATTCTGGCGGTGCTGCGCTTTTTTCTCGATCTGCTGATGCGCGTCTATATGGCGCTGCTCTTCGTCTTCGCGGTCGTCGCGCTGCTGGCGCTCATCAACTGGCTCGAGGCTTTCTGGAAACTCCGGTAATCAGTCGCCGCGCTGGAAATGGTCATAGACCATGCGCGCCGTCGCCTTGTTGATGCCCGGCGCCTTTTCGAGATCGGCCAAGGCGGCGCGGGCGACCGCCTTGGCCGAGCCGAAGGCGAGCAGCAGGGCGCGCTTGCGCGAGGGGCCGATGCCGGGAATTTCATCGAGCGGATTTTTGGTGAACTCCTTCTTGCGCCGCGCGCGATGCGTGCCGATGGCGAAGCGATGCGCTTCGTCGCGCAGCCGCTGCACGAAATAAAGCGCCGGATCGTGCGGCGGCAGGCGGAAGGGCTCGCGTCCCACGAGGAAGAAGGTCTCGCGCCCGGCGTCGCGGTCGCGGCCCTTGGCGATGGAGGCGAGCGCCACGCCCTCGACGCCGCTCTCGCGCAACGCCTCGCGCGCCACGTCGAACTGCCCGCGCCCGCCGTCGATCAGAACCAGATCGGGCTTGGCCGGGAAGGCGTCGGGATCGGCGTCCTTCTCCGTTTCCTTGGCGAGACGCGCGAAGCGGCGCGTGAGCACTTCGCGCATCATGGCGTAATCGTCGCCGGGCGTAATGTCAGTGCTCTTGATGTTGAAGGTTCGATAATGCGGCTTCATGAAGCCTGAAGGGCCGGCGACGATCATCGCGCCGATCGCCTGTGCGCCGCCCGTGTGCGAATTGTCGTAAACCTCGATGCGCCGGGGCGGGGCGGGGAGGCCGAAGACCTCGCCCAGCGCCGCGAGCAGCCGCTGCTGGCTCGCGTCTTCGGCGAGCTTGCGGCCGAGTGTCTGGCGCGCATTGTTGAGCGCATGCTCCACGAGTTCGCGCTTCTCGCCTCGCTGCGGCGCGATGACATCGACATTTCTGCGCAGCTTCGCGGAAAGCGCCTCTTCGAGAAGCGCGCTGTCCTCGATTGGATGCGACAGCAGCACGCAGCGCGCCGACGGATGCTCGTCGTAGAATTGCGCGAGAAAGGCGTCGAGCACCTCGGCCTCGGAAAGACTGGCGTCGGCGCGCGGGAAATAGGAGCGGTTGCCCCAGTTCTGATAGGCGCGAAAGAAAAACGCCTCGATACAGAAACGTCCCGCGTCCTTCGCGATGGCGAAGACGTCGGCCTCTTCGACCGTGCGCGGATTGATCCCTTGCGCGCCCTGAATGGCGGAGAGCGCGGAAATGCGGTCGCGCAGCCGCGCGGCGCGTTCGAATTCGAGACGCTCGGCGGCCTCCGTCATTTCCTGCGCCAATTGCTCGCGCACGCTGCGGCTCTTGCCCGAGAGAAAATCGCGCGCCTCCTGCACCAGCACCGCGTAATCCTCGATGGAGATTTCGCCGGTGCAGGGGCCGGCGCAGCGTTTGATCTGATAAAGCAGGCAGGGCCGCGTCCGATTGTCGTAAAAGCTTTGCGCGCAGGAGCGCAGGAGAAAGGCGCGCTCCAGAGCGTTGAGCGCGCGATTGACCGCCCACACGCTTGCGAAGGGCCCGAAATAATCGCCCTTGCGCACGCGCGCGCCGCGATGCTTGGCGATCTGCGGCGCCTCGTGATCGCGCGCGATCAGAATATAGGGAAACGACTTGTCGTCCCGCATCAGCACGTTGAAGCGCGGCTTCATCTGCTTGATGAGATTGGCCTCGAGAAGCAGCGCCTCCGTCTCGGTCTCGACCGAGATGAACACCATGGAAGCAGTCGCCGAAATCATGCGCGCGATGCGGTTCACATGGCCGGCGAGGCGCGTGTAGCTCGCCACGCGCTTTCGCACGTTCTTCGCCTTGCCGACATAGAGCACCTCGCCGTTTTCGGCGATCATGCGATAGACGCCGGGGCCGTTCGGCGCATGTTTCCAGTAGCCTTTGATGACGGCGACGCCCCTTTTCACGCTCTCGGGCGTCTGCGGCGCATCGTCCTCGCCCGCCGCCTCGGCCGGTTCAGGCGCGGCGTCCTCGAGTTCAAAGGCGTCGTCATCCTCCGGGGGGAGGTCGGTCGGCTTTCCGGGGGAGGGGGTCATGACCCTAGATTTATGCGCCGTTTGCCGCCTTGGGAAGGTCCGAAAATGGGCCCCGGCGACGCTTGCGCTGCGGCGGCGCGGAGGCCAAAGTCGGCGCGCGACGGGCTCGGCGCAAAATCGGAGAAACAATGGTTGGGGTTGGCGTTACGATGGGCAGCGTCGTCTTTCCGGCGCTGGCGCTCGTCTATGCGGCGGTTTTTGCGGCCACCGAGGGCTGGATTGAGAATTTTCACCCGTCCATGGCCTTTGTCGTGCCGCTGACGGCGGCCGTGCTCGTCGTCGGCTCGGTCTTCGCGGCGCTTCGGCACGCCGAGCTCTTGAGCGCCAGATTGGGGGAGCCGCTGGGCACGCTGGCGCTGACCATTTCGGTCACGATCATCGAGGTCGCCATCATGACGTCGATGATCGCGCATGGGGCGGACGATCCGACGGAGGCGCGCGAGGCGGTCTTTTCGGCGATCATGATCGTCTGCAACGGCCTCGTCGGGGCGTGCCTGCTGCTCGGGGGTTTCCGGCACGGGGAGCAGGAGCTTCAGCCCATGGGCGCGAGCGCCTATCTCGCAGTGCTGATCGCGCTCTCGTTGCTGACGCTCATCATCCCGAATTACACCACTTCGTCCTATGGTCCGACGCTCTCGCCCGCGCAGCTCGTCTTCGTCAGCGTGCTGTCGATCCTGCTCTATTGCGCCTTTCTCTTCATCCAGACCATCCGGCACCGCTCCTATTTCATCGACGCCCATATTGCGGCGCTGGGAATTGAAGGCCACAGGCCGACGCCCGTCATCACCACCTATGCCGTGATCGGACTCGCCGCGAGCCTCCTCGGCGTCTCGCTTCTGGCGCAGCGGGTCATTCCGGCTCTCGAGGAGGCTGTGGCCTGGGCGGGCATCGCGGAGGTCAATCCCGTAACAGGCGGCTGCGTGGCCTTGCTGGTTCTGCTTCCCGAGTCGCTGAACTCCATGCGCGCCGCCCATCGCAACGCGCTGCAATCGAGCCTCAACGGCGCGCTCGGCTCCGTCGTCTCCACCATCGGCCTGACGGTTCCGACAGTGGCGTTGATGAGTCTCGCGACAGGCCGAGAGATCGTTTTCGGCCTCGGTCATCGAGACGCCGTCATGCTGGGCCTGACGCTGCTGCTGAGCGTCGTGAGCTTCGGCTCGGGCCGCACCAACGCCTTCACCGGCCTTGTGCATCTCGTGGTCTTCGCCACATATGCGTTCTTCCTGTTCTTCCCGTAGCCGAGGGGCCGCCGATGAGCGAGAGCAATCTGATTTTCTACCACTCCCCGCAGACGCGCTCTTCCGCCGTGCTGATCCTGCTCGAGGAGCTCGATGCGCCCTACGCGTTGCGCGACGTGAATTTCAAGACGGGCGCGCAGCGCCAGCCGGATTATCTCGCGGTCAATCCGCTCGGCAAGGTCCCGGCCATCGTGCACGACGGCGCCCTGGTGACGGAGCTTGCTGCCATTTTCATCTATCTCGCCGACGCCTTCCCACAAAAGAAGCTCGCGCCCGAGATCGGCGATCCACTGCGTGGTCCCTATCTGCGCTGGCTCGTCTTTTACGGATCGGCCTTCGAGCCGGCGGTGATGGACCGCTACAGCAAGCATGAGCCGCCGAGGAGCATGAGCCCCTATGGCGATTTCGACGGCGTCATGGCGCTGATCGACGATCAGCTCGCGAAGGGGCTTTATCTCCTGGGCGCGCGCTTCACCGCGGCCGACATTCTGTGGGCGACCGCGTTGCGCTGGACCACGGGCTTCGGCCTCGTGCCCTCGACGCCGAGGATCGCAGCCTATATCGAGCGCGTGGCGTCGCGGCCGGCTTTCGCGCGGGTGGCTGAGACCGATTCGCAATTGCTGAAAATTCACGAGGCCGCGGCGGCGAAAGGCTGAGCGCGGACGAGCGCGCTACCACTCGATCGGCGTCTTGCCCTGGGCGATGAGCCAGTCGTTCGCCTTCGAGAAATGCCTGCACCCGAAGAACCCGTTGTGCGCGGAGAGTGGCGACGGGTGAGCGCATTCGAGCACGAGATGTTTTGTGCGGTCGATGCCGGCGCCCTTGCGGCGCGCGTATGAGCCCCAGAGCATGAAGACGAGGCCCTCGCGCTCGCGCGCGAGCGCGTGGACGGCGGCGTCTGTGAAGCGCTCCCATCCCTTGTTTTGATGCGAGCCCGCCTGCGCCGCGCGCACGGTGAGCGTGGCGTTGAGCAGCAGCACGCCCTGCTTCGCCCAGCGCGACAGGTCCGGGTTGCGGGACACGGGATGGCCGAGATCGGCCTCGATCTCCTTGAAGATGTTTTGCAGCGACGGCGGCGGCGCCACGCCCGCGCCGACCGCGAAGCAAAGGCCGTTCGCCTGTCCGGGACCGTGATAGGGGTCCTGGCCGAGAATGACGACCTTCGCCGCCTCGAAGGGACATTCGTCGAAAGCGCGAAAGATCTGCGCCGCCGGCGGGAAGACGGCGCCGGAGGCGTATTCTCCGCGAATGAATTCGCGCAACTCCGCAAAGTACGGCTGCTCGAATTCGCGGGCGAGATGCTTCTTCCAGCTTTCCTCAATGCGAACGGGCCTGGTCATGCCGAGAGGTGTATCACGCGCGCCTCGCCGCCGTCATGACCGGCGCCCCTCAATCCTGCAACGGCCCCCAGGCCGGATCGCTGGCGTAGCTCGGGGTCGGCACCTGCGTCTCCGAGCGGCCGAAAACGTCCACCATGAAGATTTTCGGCCCGCCGCCGCCGCCGCTATCGCGGAAGAACATCAGAAACAGGCCATTGGGCGCCCAGGTGGGGCCTTCATTGTGGAAGCCTTCGGTGAGGATGCGCTCGCCGGAGCCGTCCGTCTTCATCACGCCGATCGCGAAATTGCCGCCGTTCTGCTTGGTGAAGGCGATATAGTCGCCCTTGGGCGACCAGACCGGCGTCGAGTAGCGGCCGCCGCCGAAGGAGATGCGCTTGGCGTCGCCGCCATGCGCGCTCATCACATAGATCTGCTGCGAGCCGCCGCGGTCGCTCTCGAAACAGATGCGCGATCCGTCCGGCGAATAGGAGGGCGCGGTGTCGATGGCGCTGGTGTCGGTCAGCCGCGTCGTGGTGCGCGAGCGCAGATCCATCGTGTAGAGATTGGTCGAGGAGCCTTCCGACAACGACATGATAATCTTCTGCCCGTCGGGCGAGAAGCGCGGCGAAAAGGTCATGCCGGGGAAGTTGCCGACGACCTCGCGCTGGCTGTTCTCGATGTTCATGAGAAGAACCTTCGGCTCGCCGTCGTCGTTGAGCGCCATATAGGTCACGTCGAGCGAGGAGGGTGAGAAACGCGGCGTCACCACGAGTTCGTCCCCGCGCGTCAGATAGCGAACATTGGCGCCGTCCTGATCCATCATGGCGAGGCGCTTGCGCCGCCTGTCTTTTGTGCCGGTCTCGTCGACGAAGACGATGCGCGTGTCGAAGAAGCCCTTTTCGCCCGTGATGCGGCTGAAGACCGCGTCCGAGAGAAGATGCGCGACGCGGCGCATATTGGCGGCCTCGGTGACATATTGCTGGCCCGCTACCTGCTCGCCGGTCGTCACGTCGAAGAGACGAAACTCCGTCTTCAGCCGCCCGTCGCCCGCGCGCACCGAGCGCCCGGTGAGGACGAATTGCGCATTCGCGGCCCGGTAGGCGGAAATGTCCGGTTGATCGGGCGAACCTGGCGCGACAGAAGACTCGACCGGCCGCAGGAAGACCGACCGCTTGAAATTATTGAGCGTGACCGAGGTGACGGCGCGCGCGGCCTCATCGCCGACGAATGGCGCGACGGCGATGTTGGTCGGCTGAAAGCCGCCGCCCTTCAGGTCGATGATGCGGCCGGCGCGCGCAGGCGCGAAAGGCGCGAGCGCGGCGGAGGCGATGAGACCCGCGGCGGCGCGGCGTGTGATGAGTGTCATGTCAGGCGTCTCGTTCGATTGTCGCTTTTCGCACCCAGGAGAGGCGCTCTCGGGCGCCATCAGTTGGCGTCCTGAAAGCGGATGGTTACGTCATGCAGCGCTTCTTCGTAATAAGGCATGAATTCGGGAGGGATGCGCATGGGGCTGCACCGGCGCACCGCCTGCACGGCCTGTTCGCCGCGGGCCTGCTCGACCGGATTGCCAGAGGGATTGAGCAAGCGCGGGCGGCCTTCGAGCTGGCCCTCGCGGCTGAGGTGAAACTCCACCACGGGCGCGAAAGTCTGCCCGCCGAGCGTCAGCGCCGAGGCCCAGCAGGGGTGATAGTGATCGTGGATGTAGGCGGCGATGCGCGCCTCCATCGTGGCCGACATTTTCGGCGCCGAGCCCTCGGGCGCCCCCAGCGACGCCGTGCGGAGCTGGTCGCCCGTCGCCGCGCGGCGCTGCGGCGCCTCCTTGCTCAAAAGCTTGGAGATGCTCGCGGCGTCGAATTTCGACTTCGGGGCGCTCTCGTCGCCCGACTTCGGCTTGGCGCCCTTGATGCTTTTCTCCGCCGTTTCGCCTTCGCTGTTCTCGGGCTTCGCGGGTTTTTCCTCCGCCTTCTTGCTATCGAGGAGCTTCGCGACCTCGTCGGGCTTGAGGCGCTCCTTCGGCTTTTCTGGCTTCGGCGTCTCCTTCGCCTCGGTCTCTTTCACTTTCTCGGGCTTGGGGCGCACGGGCGGCTTGGGCTTGACGACCTCCGCTTCCTTGGGCTCGTCCTGCTCCTTTTCCTCGGGCGCGGCAGCCTTCGGCTTTGCGGGCGGCGTCGGGGCGGGTTTCGCCTCGACGGGCTTGGGCGGCTCCGGCTTCTTCTCGGGCTGCGGCCGCGTGGGCGGCTCGGGCGCCGGGGGCAGGGCGGCGACGCGCTTGGGCGGAACCGGCTCCGGCCTGTCGTCGGCGCCGGGGTCGGGCTGGCGCTTGAGCGGCGGGGGAGGGGTGGGCGTGTCCTTCTTCGCTTCGGCGAGCGGCGGTTCGGGCTTCGTCTCGCTTTGCGGGGCGACCTTGTCCACGCGCTGTGAGGGCTTCAGGTCGCGCGCGGATTTTTCGCCTTTGGCGACCTGATTGAGCGCGTCGCCGGTGACGACCTCGATCGGGATCATCTCCTGCGCGTCGTCAAATTTCTTCGTATCCGAGAACAGGACGAGCGCCGCCAGCAACAGCCCCGCATGGGCCGCGGAAGAGATGACGACGCCAGGCTCGGAGCGCGAAACCCTCACCTTCGCAGACTCACTTCTTCTCCTGCTCGGTCACCAGGGCGACCTTCTTGTATCCTGCGGTGGTGACGAGGGACATGACCTCCGCCACGCGGCCGTAGTTCACCGCCTTGGAGCCGCGCACGTAAATGCGCTCGTCGAAGCCCTGCTTGACGGTGTCCTTGAGCCTGTCGAGAAGCTGCTCCGCCTCGACCGGCTGATCCATGAGGAAGATCTGGCCCTTGTCGTCGATGGCGATCGAGACCGGCTTCTGGTCGATGTTGAGCTGGCCGGCCTTGGTCTGCGGCAGATCGACGGCGACGCCGGTCGCGAGCAGGGGCGCCGCGACCATGAAGATGATGAGCAGCACCAGCATGACGTCGATGAACGGCGTCATGTTGATTTCGGCCATGGCGCCATAACGCGGCACGCCGCGCCGGCGCCGGCCGCCCTTGCGTCCGGGGCTGGAAATCGACGCGCCCATGGTCAGGCCGCCCGGTCGCGGTTCGAGGCCGCGTGCTGGTCGATCTGGCGCGAGAGAATGGCCGAGAATTCGTCGGCGAAGCTCTCCATGCGCGCCTGCGCCCTGGCCACGTCGCCCTGCATCTTGTTGTAGGCGATGAGCGCCGGAATGGCCGCGAACAGGCCGATGGCGGTGGCGAGCAGCGCCTCGGCGATGCCGGGCGCGACGACCGCGAGCGAGGTGTTCTTGGAGGCGGCGATGGAGCGGAAGGAGGTCATGATGCCCCAGACCGTGCCGAAGAGGCCGACGAAGGGACCCGCCGAGGCGACCGTGGCGAGCACCAGAAGATTTGATTCGAGCTTCTCGACCTCGCGCGCGATGGAGACGTCCAGCACCTTCTCGATGCGCGCCTGAAGGCCCATGAAGCTGGCGCTGGCGCCTGTCTGAAACGAGCGTTTCCATTCCTTCATGGCGGCGACGAAGAGGGTCGCCATGCCCGAGGTCGGCCGCTCGGACAGCTTGCCGTAGAGCTCTTCGAGGGAATTGCCGGACCAGAAATTCTCCTCGAAACGATCCATGGCGCGCCGGACGCGCGTGAAGAGCAGCGTCTTGTCGATGATGATGGCCCAGCACCACACCGAGGCCAGCAGCAGCCCGACCATCACGAATTTCACGACGATGTGCGCGCCCCAGAACATCGTCCAGATGGTGATCTCGGCGGCGGGAGCGGCCCCGGCGGCGGCGGTCGCGGCGATGTCGGCTGGATTCATGATTTGTCCTTGAAGCGGTATCCGGCGCGCTTTTCCTTGAAAGCGCGTCCATATTGCCCGCAATTTCGCCCTTTCTGGGGCTCGGTTGCGCCGCACAAGGATGACCTATCCCCGAAGCGTTAACAAGCCGTAAGGGTTAAGGCGTCGTTTCCAGACGAGGCGGTGTCATCTGATTGTCAGCTTGTTTCTGGATCATGACAGTAGAATCCTCCGTGTCCCCGAGCCCCTCATGCGACGCTTCTTCGCGACGGTCTTCGCCTTTTGCGCGTTGACCCTTCCCGCCGTCTCCTTCGATCTCGAGCTTTCGCCCTACAGGCCGGTCGGGGCTCTGTCCGGTAGGCTGAAATCGGTCGGCTCGGATACGCTTCTGCGCGAGATGGAGCTATGGGCCGAGGGCTTCAAATCCATCTATCCCGGCGTAACCGTGGAGATCGAAGGCAAGGGCTCCAACACGGCGCCGCCCGCTCTGCTCTCCGGGGAGTCGCAGCTCGCGCCCATGTCCCGCCAGATGACCCCGGACGAGGTCGCGGCGTTCGAGACGGCGCGCGGCTATCGGCCGGCGGGCGTTCTCGTCGCGGTGGACGCGCTTGCGATCTACGTTCACAAGGACAATCCCATCCAGTGCCTCACGCTGGAGCAACTCGACCGGATTTTCGCCGAGAACCCCAAAAGCGCCGGCGGCAAGAGCGCGCGGCTTTGGGGCGATGTGGGGGCGACCGGCGAATGGGCCGCCAAGCCGATCACGCTCTATGGCCGCAATACGCTCTCCGGAACGAATAAATTCTTCAAACAGAACGTGCTCGGCGGCGGCGATTTCAAGGACGCCGTCCAACAGCAGCCGGGCTCGGAAGCGGTGGTCGGGGCGGTTGCGGGGGATCAGGGCGCCATCGGCTATTCGGGGATCGGCTACAAGACCGACGGGGTGCGCGCCGTACCGGTCGCCGCGACCGCCGGCAAAAAGTGCTTCGACACCTCCTTCGAGAGCGCCTACACGCGGAAATATCCCCTCGCCAGGGGTCTTTATGTCTATGTTCTGAAAGATCCGAAATCGCCGCTGGACACGCTGTCCGGCGAATTTGTGAAATATGTTCTGTCGCGCGACGGTCAGGCGCAGGCGAAAAAGGGCGGCTATTACCCGATCACGCGAAATATCCGCGAGCATGAACTGACCCGTCTCGGGCTGCTCGCATCGGCGGAATGAGCGGCCGAGGCGATGGCCCGACGGGCCAGCCTCGTCTCAATGCGGGGGCCGCAGCGCCTCGAACTTCGCCCGCACGTCCGCGGGCAGCCGTTTCGCCCGTCCCTCCTCGACGCAGACGACCTTCACGGTCGCCGTCACCAGCGTCTCGTCGCCGCGAAGCACGCGCTGGTCGAGTATCAGCGAGGCGGCGCCGAGTTCGAGGGGCGCCGTCTGCACGCTCAAAAGATCGTCCATGAGCGCGGGCTTGCGGAAGTCGATCTCCATGGCTCGAACCACGAAGAAAATCGGCGCGCCCGCCGCGCCCTCGAGCAAGGGGCGCTGATCGAGCCCGATCGAGCGCAACAGCTCGGTGCGCCCGCGCTCCATGAAGCGGATGTAGGACGTATGATAGACGAGGCCGGAGGCGTCCGTGTCCTCCCAATAGACCCGGATGGGGAGCGTGTGAGCGTTCATTTATTCCTCGTCTACAAACAACCCGAACTGCCCGCCCGGCCTCGACGGCTCCGCGAGCCCCAGATGGCGGAAGGCGTGGGGCGTCAGCAGGCGGCCGCGCGGCGTGCGCTGGAGGAAGCCTTGCTGGAGCAGATAGGGTTCGATGATGTCCTCGATGGCGTCGCGCGGCTCGGAAAGGGCGGCGGCGATGGTCTCGATCCCGACCGGCCCGCCCCCGAAATTGATCGCCACCATGTCGAGATAGCGCCGGTCCATGATGTCCAGCCCGATCGAATCCACGTCGAGCAGCGACAGAGACCGGTCGGCCAGCTCCCGCGTAATTGTTGCTAACCCCTCGACGACGGCGAAGTCCCGCACGCGCCGCAGCAGGCGGCCGGCGATGCGTGGCGTGCCGCGCGACCGCCGCGCGATCTCGCGCGCGCCCTCGTCGCTCATGCCGACGCCGATGACCCGCGCGCCGCGCTTGATGATCAGCTCCAGCTCCTGGGCCGTGTAGAAATTCAGCCGCACAGGGATGCCGAAGCGGTCGCGCAGCGGCGTCGTCAGCAGGCCCGCGCGCGTCGTCGCGCCGACGAGGGTGAATTTCGCAAGGTCGATCTTTACCGAGCGGGCCGCCGGCCCCTCGCCGATGATGAGGTCGAGTTGGAAATCCTCCATCGCGGGATAGAGAATTTCCTCCACCGCCGGATTGAGCCGGTGAATTTCGTCGATGAAGAGCACGTCGCGCGGCTCGAGATTGGTGAGCTGCGCCGCGAGATCGCCGGCCTTGGCGATCACCGGCCCCGAGGTGGAGCGGAAATTGACGCCGAGCTCGCGGGCGACGATCTGCGCCAGCGTGGTCTTGCCGAGGCCGGGAGGGCCGACGAGCAGCACATGGTCGAGCGCGTCGCCACGCGTCTTGGCGGCCTCGATGAAGACCTTGAGATTGGCGCGCGCCGCCTCCTGGCCGGTGAAATCGGCGAGCGTCAGGGGACGCAGGCTCGCATCCGCGTCGTCGTCGCGCTGCTCTGGGCTGACAAGCCGGGCAGGGGTGGTCAAGGATCGCTCCCATGCGCCGGCGCGCGCGCTATGCTGATCTTCGCCAAACGGAGCCGCGCCGTGAATCGCCCGTCCTCGCAATACGAGTATATGTCCCTCGACGATTTCGAGGAACTTCTCGCCGACAAGCCCGCCGACGAGAAATGGGAGCTGATCGGCGGCCGCGTCGTGCGGATGATGGTCGGCGCGCGCTGGGAGCACAATTACATCATCCAGAATCTCGCCGGCGGCCTGCGGGAGCGCCTGAGGGCAAGCGGCTCCCCCTGCCGGACGCTCGTTGAATCGTTCCGGCTGCGGAGTGTGGAGAGCGACTCCTCCACGCTTCCCGACATCATCGTCCACTGTCGCGCCCTGGAGCCGGGAGCGGCCTATCTAACCGAGCCGACCGCCCTCGTCGAAGTCATGTCGGAAGGCAGCAAGGCGCGCGACCGCTTCGAAGAATGGGCTGTTTACCAGCGTCTGCCGAGCCTTCGGCACTACGTGCTCGTGGAGCGTGACAGGGCGCATATCGAGGCGTTCGACCGGGTCGGGGCGGATTGGGCGGGCGTGCGCATCCTCGACGGGCTCGGTCAGTCGCTCGCGCTTCCTGCCATCGGCGTGTCCATCCCCTTGGCTGAAATTTACCGCGACGTCCTTACCGGCTGAGCCCGCCGCCCCAACCAGCGGTTCACCCGTGCGCAATAATTGGCGAATTCGTCCGGGTGCCGGGCGCGTAGCGCCGCTTCCTCATTGGGGACGATGAGTCTGTCCATGCCCCAGTAATGGCCGTAGAGCAGCGCCGCCACCGTCATGAGAAGCGTCAGCGCGCAGGGCGCTTCGCTCGTGAGGCAGACGCCGATCAATCCGAGCGACCAGGCGAGGCTCTGGAGAAGGGAAACCACATAGACCGGGTTTCGGGAGAAGGCATAGACGCCGCTGGTGACGAGCGTTTCGGAGCCGACGAACTGCCGCGCGTCGCCGCCCCTTTTTTCAAGATAGACGACCAGGCCAAGCTTCAAGGCCAGCAACAGCCCATAGACCGCGCCAGCGACAAGGACGGCGCGCGCGCCTTGTGGGGTCGGGGCGCTCAGGTGCAAAAGCAGCAGCGTCGCCGCGGCGTAAGCCGAGGTCGCGGCGAGATCCACGAGAAAAATGCGGGAGAACTGCAAATCTTGCCGGAGCCGCCGGACAGCCAGCGCCAGAAACGGAACGCGCCCCTTGGCCTGTGCCACGCTCATGCGGATCCCCGAGTTCAGCCGGCGCGGTTTTGCGCCGCGTTAACCCACTCTTATTGTCGACAAGACTTTACCTTTGCCTTAACGCGCTATTTGGCCAGCTCCTTCAGCCCCTGGCGGATGAGCGCGCCCGTCTCGGCGCCTTCGCCGAGCAGTTTCACGCTGGCCGCAACGGCCACGGCCGCCTGCGGCCGGCCATAGCCGAGATTGACGAGCGCCGAGATGGCGTCTCGCACGGCCGAGGGCGCGTTCTGGTCCTCGTCGCCGCCCGAAAGTTTGGCGACGACCGGATCAACGGAGCCGAAGGCGGGGGCCTTGTCCTTCAGCTCCGCGACGATGCGCGCGGCGAGCTTCGGCCCGACGCCCGGCGCCCGCGCGACCATCGCCTTGTCCTGCGTGGCGATGGCCGAGCCGAGTTCGGCGGCCGAGAGGATGGAGAGAATGCCGAGCGCCACCTTGGCGCCGACGCCCTGGACGGTTTGCAGCAGGCGGAACCAGTCGCGTTCGGCCTCGCCCTGGAAGCCGAAAAGCTTGATCGAATCCTCGCGCACCTGCGTCTCTATGGCGAGCGCCGCCGCCTCGCCGGGGCGGGGGAGCTTTTGCAGCGTCCTTCCCGAGCAATGCACGACATAGCCAACGCCATTCACGTCGAGGATGACGAAATCCTCGCCATAGCTGTCGACGAGGCCCTTGAGCTTGCCGATCATAGGGCCGCCCTCAGCGCGCGGGCGCCGCGGTGCTGCGCATGGCAGATCGCGACCGCCAGCGCATCCGCCGCGTCGGCGGAGGCCGCCTGACTAGCGGGCAGAAGCACACGCACCATCATCTGGATTTGCGCCTTCTCCGCGTGGCCGGCGCCCACGACGGTCTTTTTCACGAGATTGGCGGCGTATTCCGCGATCTCGATCCCTGCGAGCGCCGGCGCCATCAGCGCAACGCCACGCGCCTGGCCGAGTTTGAGGGTCGATTGCGGGTCGCGATTGACGAAGGTCTCCTCCACCGCCGCCTCATGTGGCGCATGATCCGCGATGACCTGCATAAGTCCCTCGTGCAGCTGACGAAGCCGGTTGCCCATGTCGAGCGACGCGTCCGACCGCACGCGGCCGCAGGCGACGAAGGACAGGCGGGAGCCTTGGGACTCGATGACGCCCCAGCCGGTGTTTCTGAGGCCGGGGTCGATGCCGAGGATGCGAATCGGAGGAGCGGGCATGATCGAACATAACCAAAACATCGAGGCGCAGGCTAGGACCGCAGGGAGGACAGAGACGAGCGGTTGAAACGCGTTGACGTTCGAGCCAGAGCTTTGCTTTAATCGGGCTGGATTACTCGCGAAGAGGGGGGATGCATGAGCTATGTGATCGCCAGCGCCGATGGAGTGGCTGTTATCGTCGACGTCGACGGCAACGTCGCGACGATCGACAGTACATTCGGACCGCCCGACGTCTTTGGGAAACTTGAGCCGAAGCCGGTGTTACCGATCAGCATCGCCGCTTCGGCGGGCGGCGGCGTCGAAACCTGCGTCGTGGTCGATGCAGTGGGAAACTGTTGGCGCGGCCCGATCAGGCGTGAGGCTGGACGAAGCTTTTCCCACATCGGGAAATTGCCCGAGCGAAGTCAGTCCTGAGATCGCATTGCATCTTCGGGGTCGACCTTTCTCAAGGCCTCCACCACCGCGTCGAACGCCAGCATCGTTGACCCGTGCCGCGCCTTGTAGTCGCGAACGGGCTCCAGCACGGCGAGGTCGGCCCATTTGCCTTTCGGCGGCGGGCCGTTCTCCTTCAGCATTCGACGCAGCGCCTCGCGGGCCTCGCGCAGCTCCTGGGGGGTCGAGCCCACCACATTGCGGGCCATGATCGAGGCCGAGGCCTGGCCGAGGGCGCAGGCTTTCAGCTCGTGGGCGTAATCCGCGACTTTCCCGTCGCGGAGGTCGAGATCGACCGTGATGGTCGAGCCGCAAAGCTTGGAATAGGCCTTGGCGGACGCATCCGGCTGCGCCAGGCGTCCGATACGCGGGATGTTTCCGGCCAGTTCGAGGATTCTGGCGTTATAGACCTTGTCGAGCATGTTCAGCGCGGTCTCGGCGCGGGGCTTACCTTCGCTCCCGCTCGCCTTTATATAGAGTCTCGAGGGCTGGCGCGAAAGCGGCGGTCCCGGCGCAACGCCGAGGCGCCGCAGGTTTCTGCAAGACTCAGGCGAAGTCTCGAATTTCGCGTCGTTTTCTCGCATACGAGGGGCGTGATTTGAGGTTCCGACCCATGCGTCTTGACCGCATGGGGGCAAGCGCCGCCCGTCCGCGGCGCGATTGTTCGAGGAGGCGCCACATGGATGACGTGGTTAAGACCTTTCCTGCCCGCCCCAGTTTCGAAGAAGACCGCTCCGAGCCCATGATGGACGCAACGCCTGCAACCGCCGAGCGCCCCGTGACGGCGCCCGTCGCGAAGACGCTCGAACGCCCCTCCCGCGCCGAGGCCGAGGCCGCCGTCCGCACCCTGCTGCGTTGGGCCGGAGACGATCCCGACCGCGAGGGCCTGCAAGAGACGCCGCGCCGCGTGGTGAAGGCCTATGAGGAGTTCTTCAAGGGGTATCAGGAGAATGCGGACGAGGTGCTGTCCCGCGTTTTCGAGGAGGTCGAGGGCTACGACGACCTCGTGCTCGTGCGCGACATCCCCTTCACCTCGCATTGCGAGCACCATGTCGTGCCCTTCGTCGGAAGGGCGCATATCGCCTATTATCCGACAGGCGGCGTCGTGGGCCTTTCCAAGCTCGCGCGTCTCGTCGATGTCTTCGCGCGTCGCCTGCAGACCCAGGAGGCGATGACGGCGCAGATCGCCGGCGAGATCGAGAAACATCTACACCCACGCGGCGTCGCCGTGCTGGTCGAGGCCGAGCATATGTGCATGTCGATGCGCGGCGTGCTGAAACAGGGATCGTCGACCGTGACCGTCCAGTTTTCGGGCGTCTTCCGGGACGATCCGGCCCAGCAGGCGCATTTCTACACGCTGTTGCGCGGGGCGCGCTGATGGACAAGGCGGCGCTGGAGGAGGGCGCGGAATTCGCCCCCCGCTTCGACGCGAACGGCCTTATTGTCTGCGTGACGGTCGAGGCCGCATCGCGCGAAATTCTGATGGTCGCCTATATGAACCAGCTCGCGCTGGACAAGACCATCGAGACCGGAGTCGCCCACTATTGGTCCCGTTCGCGTAACGCGCTCTGGCGCAAGGGCGACACATCCGGACAGGTCCAGCGCGTTCTGTCGCTCGCGGTCGATTGCGACCAGGACGCCATCATGCTGACGGTCGAGGCCGGCGGCGACGGCAAGGCGTGCCATACCGGCCGCAAATCCTGCTTCTACCGGCGGCTTACGACCGAAGACGGCGGCCGTCGGCTCGTATTCGGAAATTAGCGGGCGCGGGCAATGGCTCCCGTTCGGGGCCGAGCGCGTCACATATCGGTTTTCTATGCCGGCGCTGATCCTTTTCGGCCGCCGCGGGAGCTTCTTTCTGCTCCTTTTGCTGCTTCTTGCAGCTATGCGAGGCCTTCGCGCCGCGATGGACGCGGACCCAGGAATGCGCCTCGACGAGGACGGGAGCGAGTGCGAAGGCGGCCGGCGAGGTCGGCTAGAGCCAATCCAGTCATGCAACCCTCCAATCGAAACCACTGCGGCGCCTGAGCTGTCCAAAAACAAAGCCCCGCCTCCTCGGAAGAGGGAGCTGGTGGCCAAATTCGACCCGGCGGGCGATGCGCAGTGTGGCGACGAAGCAGCGAAGCGTGGCGGGTTCCGCATATTGGCGTTTTCGCTACGATCCCTAAATGGTTTTGCGGGAGAGTTTTTGGAAAGGCTGCCAATTAAGCCCCTCGCAAGGTCAAGATAACAATAACTTGAGGAAACCGCGGACGAATGTGATGCTATCGCTGCTACGACGCACCGACTCTTCGATCACCAGCGAGTCGCGGGACGCAATGAACGCAACGGAGACGCCGGAAGGGAAACCTCCGGCCGTTATAGAGCAGGACCGCGACCAGAGCGGGAAACCGCGGGGGCAGCCTTTGATCGGGCTTGCGCTCGGGGCCGGCGCGGCGCGCGGCTGGTCGCATATCGGCGTGTTGCGTGAACTGTCGGAGCAGGGCATTCATCCCGACATTGTCGCGGGAACGTCCATCGGCGCCGTGGTCGGCGGGTGCTATGCGGCAGGGAGGCTCGACCAGATCGAGACTTTCGCGCGGTCGCTCACGCGCCGTCGCGTCTTCACGCTGATGGACCTTTCTTTCTCGGGCGCGAGCCTCATCACGGGCGAGCGGTTGAGGGCGGCGCTGGAGCAGGAGCTGGACTCTCTCAACGTCGAGGACCTGCCGATCCCCTTCGCGGCTGTCGCGACCGAGGTGGGGACGGGCCACGAAGTGTGGCTGCAACGCGGCGGGCTCGCCCATGCGATCCGCGCGTCCTATGCGCTCCCCGGCATCTTCGAGCCCGTGCGCGTGGGCGACCGCTGGCTATTCGACGGGGCGCTGGTCAATCCCGTGCCGGTGACGGTCTGTCGCGCGCTCGGCGCCGAGTTCGTCATCGCGGTCAATGTGACGGCCGACACCATGTATCGGGCGCGCGTCATCCGCGACGATCCGGCGGCCGCCAAGCGCGCCGCCGAGGCCGGGCCTTTCGGCGAGAAGCCGGACATCTCCTTCGTGGATCGCATTCTCCCGCGTTATTTCGAGCGCCAGCCCGGTGACGCGCCGAATGTGGCGACGGCGATGATCGACGCCTTCAACATCATTCAGGATCGTATCCTGCGCTCGCGCCTCGCGGGCGACCCGCCGGACGCCACCATCACCGCGCGGATGGAAGATATCGGCATGTTCGATTTCCACAAGGCGGACCAGCTCATCAATGTCGGGCGCTCGGCCGCCAAGCGCGCTTTGCCGAATATCTTCGCCCATATTCCGATTCCCGGCGCGACCGTGTGACCACGGACGGCCGATCGCGCCGAAAGGGGCGCGACCGGAGGGCGAGGGCCGTTTCAGGCCTGGGCAATATATTCACGCATGCAGCGATGCTCTTCCTCGATCACGCGGATGCGATATTTCACCACGTCTCCAATCGAGACGAGGCCCGAAAGCCGGCCGTCCCGCATGACGGGCAGGTGGCGACGCCGCTCCAGCGTCATCGTCTGCATGGTGGAGTCGACCGTGTCGTTCTCGTGGGCGATGACCGGGTTTTGCTGCATGTGGCTTTCGACCGGCTCGTCGAGCGCCCGCGAACCATGTGTGGCGATCGCCGCCACGACGTCTCGTTCCGAGATCACGCCGACGACCGCGCCGGCGCCATCGACGACGACGAGCGCTCCAATTCCGTGGCGCATCAGTTCCTGTGTCACTTGCCGTAGCGAGACCGCCGGCGCGGCGGTCACGACGTGTCGTCCTTTTTCCGAAAGAATACAAGCAACAGTCATGGCTCCCTCCCTCGACGCGCCTGGCCTGTCCCGAGCGTGCGGCGGGCGACGGCGGCTGTCCGAGCGGAAAGAGCTAGACGCGCCGCCCCCAATGATCGAAGGCGCCAAAGGTCAGAAGCCCGAAAAGGAACCCTCCCAGATGCGCTTCCCAGGCGATCGGCTCAGTCGAGCCCATCGCCTCGGGAAAGACGCCGAAGAGGAGATTTGCGCCGAACCAGACGATCAGAAAAAGCATCGCCTGTCTGTTCTCGCCGAGCTGTGAAAGAGAGGCGGTCCGCGTCCCTCTTCCATCCATTGCGCCACGACCCAGCCGCGCGCCGGGGGTGAATGCAAAACGCACGATCGCCGCCATGGTTCCGGAGATTGCCGCCGAGGCGCCGACGACGGGCGTGGCGTCCAGCGGGTGGAGCGCAAAATGCGTCAGGGCGCCCGCCACCGCGCAGGCCCCGAAAAACCACAGAAAGCGGCGCACGCCCAGCCGGTGCGCGACGGGCGCGCCGAAGGCGGCGAAGGTGAGGGCGTTGATGGCGAGATGTGTCCAGCCGCCATGCAGGAAGGCGTAGGTCAGGGGCGTGAGAAAGACGAGCGGGCCGTCGCTCAGTTGGACCGCGATCTCCTCGGCCCCCTGATCGAGCGGCAGGGCGCCGAGCGCCGCGAGCACGCGCTCCGGCGCCAGGGCAAAACTGAGACGCAGCGGAATGAAGGCGAAGGCGCCGTAGAAGCCGTGGACCAGACTGCTCGGTGCGAGCACAGCGAAGAGCTGAACAGCCGCCATGACGCCGAGGAGGGCGCTGATCACGCCCGGCAGATTGAGCACCTTCTCCCTGTCGGCCACGTCTCTTCCCTGGCTGTGTCCGACCCAGTCGCCGGTAAGGACCGAGGGGGGCGTTCGGAGCATCGCCCCCCTCTTAGCCGTGTCGCGTTACTTCGAAAAGGTCTGTCATGGGGCCTTGGCGTCGGGAGCGGAGCGTCCCCCTTGCCTTGGCCCCATGTCCGGAAGGTCACACACGGCTGCGCTTCCGGCAAGCGAGAGATTGAGAAAAGGTTAATGCGCCCGGCTGGCACGCGGCCTGCTCGAATTGTCGTCGGCTGGGCGCTGTGGGGGCGCCCCGTTTCATTCTGGCGCAAGCCGCCGATCGACCGGACGGGAAAAGATGAGACATCAGGTCAGCAAGGATTTGTACGCTTACTGGAACAGGCTGAGAGGCGCGCGCGCCGCTCCCGATCGGGCGCATATCGATCCCGCCGCCATCCGCCATATTCTGGCTGACGCCTTCATCGTCGAAGTGGATGCGGACGGCGCCTTTCCGCTTCGTTATTCCGGCGCGCGCATCAATGCCCTTTGGCAGGCCGAGCAGCGTGGCGAGTCCTTCGTCGATCTGTGGGAGGAGCAGAGCCGTCGAAGCCTGTCCGCCGCCATGGCGACGGTCAGCGACGGCGCGATTCCCGTGGTCGCCGGAGCCAGGACGCGGACCAGCGACGGCGCGCGACTCGATCTCGAGTTGCTCCTTTTGCCCTTGCGCCATTTCGGGAAGACGCACGCCCGAATGCTCGGCTCTCTGTCAGCGCCCTCTCCGGCCGATCGGCTCGGCGCATTTTGCGTGGATCCGCTCGAACTCCTCTCGATGCGGATTGTCTCCCTCACGGCGCGCCCCGGCGCGCGTATGGCGGACGAACGGGCGCGCCCAGGCCCGCGACTCGTCGTTTGCAATCAATAACGGCAATCCGCGCCGCTCGTGCTTCGCGGCGCGTAAGCAATCCTTAAAGGCGCGCGCGCTATCTTTGCCGAAACTCAAAGGCGCAGATAGCGAAGACATGGCATTTCCCCTGCCTGAATATGGTCGCTGCCAGGACTTGCGCGAAAGCCTGAGATTCCAGCGCGTTCCCGTCACATTGAGGGGGCGCTACATGCTGGAGTCGCGGCTGGAGTATCCGTGCCAGACCATCGAGATGTCGCCCGGCGACATGTCGCTGGCCGCGCCCGCCAAAGCCCAGGTGGGGGAGAAAGTCATCGTCTACCTCGAACAGATCGGCCGCTTTGCGGGCGTCGCCATCGGCCGCACCGAGGCCGGCTTCGCCCTGACGATGAGTCTGTCGCCGACAAAGCGCGACAGGCTTGCCGATCAGCTGACCTGGTTCGCCAATCGCAACGCCATAAGCCTGCCGGAAGACCGCCGGCACGACCGCATTGTGCCGATCATGCAACGGACGTTGCTGCGTCTCCCCGACGGGCAGGAAACCATCGTCAAAATTCGGGACCTGTCGATTTCCGGCGTCGGTCTCGAAACCGAGGCGCGGCCTGTTGCGGGCGCACGCGTGTTCATCGGCGCGACGCGCGCCGTTGTCGTCCGCCATTTCGCCGGCGGCATCGGCGCGGAGTTCGAAAGGCCCTTCCGCCCCGGAGAGATAAACGAGGAAACAAGGTTGTGACGCCAGGCTGCTTCGAAAAGGCCGCGGCGTAGCCTGCCGGCGTGCAATAGCCCCTCCCCGGCAAGGGGAGGGGAGATAAGCCTGGTCGGTGGGCTTTAGCGGCCCTTCTTCATCTTCGCGAGCCCCTGCGCGCAGCCGACGCTCATCTCTTCCTTGTGGCCCTTCAGGCACTGCAGAAGCCGCCCCCCGCCGGGTTGAATGCCGGCGCACAGCCGTTCGATGTCGGACTTGCAATAGGCCAGAACGGCCTCGTCGAAGGCCGCCGCCGGTTGAGCGACGACGATAACGGCGAAGGACAAAAGCGCGAGAGCGAAACGGCGGGCCGGCATCGAAATTCTCCTGAATTGCGCTAAACGATTTTAGCCGCTGGCAAATTAGCTTTCAGTCGAGGTTTCGGTCAACGCCTTAGCCTCCGCCGATCCCTTCGACAATTCGGCCGCTGCCGTCGCAGCGCGGGCAGGGCGCGTCGAAACGGGCTCCGGTGTCGAAGTCCGTCTTCCTGCCGGTCCCCCGGCATTCGGGACAAATATCCTCGCCCGTGCCGGGCGCGCCGGGCGCGGGGTCATCCTCGGGAGTGCGCTGTCGAATCGGAGGCTTGGACGGCATGGCTGACCTGCACTGACATGAGATTGCAGAGCCGAGAGATAGGGCGCTGTTTCGTCCGGGTCAGCGTTGGTCGAGCGGAAGGCTGGTGAAGCGGGCGCGCCGCTCGAGGTCGATCAGACGCTGGGGAAAATGACGGAAGGCGGCGGACGGCTGCGCCCACCCCTTCGGTTGTCGCCACGCTGGCGCGTCGAAATCATGCCCATTGTCGCGACGCTGCGGAAGCGGGGCGGATCCTTCTTCTTCGACCCGCGTGGAACGGATCGCACGATCGATGGAAGGATGAAAATCCATGATTTTCTCCCATGCAGCCGGGTGGGTCGAAGAAGCAGGCCTGACGCCTCCATGCCACTCGATTTTGGCTGAATGTTTCCGTTTTATCAAGGACATGCCAAAAGAGTCGCGACACTTTGCCGGGAGGATGCTGACGCGCGACTCGCAGCGGTTGGGCGGACGACCGGAAAGCTTGTGGTCGGTGGATTAAAAGCGGCTTGCCCCCGGCTGGCGGGGGCAAGCCGCAACCCCTGAAAAGCGCCCCTGAAAACCGTTTCACGCTAGCGTCGGGGCGTCCTTTCGCCAAGCCTGACAATTGCTTCGAACGTCGTTCCTCGGAACAGTGTCGCAGAAGTACAACTATCGGAGGCCGTTACTGATCGGCGGGAGTCATTGCGGCGTCTTTCACGCACTTCCTGGTGAAGCTCGCCCGCGCGGCCCCTGATAATTTCTTTTCCGTCGCGGCGGACTCGCAGGCGCGCATCGCCGTCTCGCGTTCGCATTTCTTCATGAAGCTGTTGAGCGCAGCGCCGACGAGCTTCTGCTCGGTGGCCTGCGCCGCGCAATCGGGAGCCGCTGGGGCAGGGGACTGTGCGTAAGCGACCGAGCCGAACCAAAACGTCCCGGCTGCGCAGAGCAGCGCAAGGGCAAGCCTTTCCATGGTGTGATCTCCTTTTTGGCCGGGCATGACGGACCCGTTGGCAACGCGGGCCTTACCTGTCTTGCGCCGCGGCGGGGCAATTGGATGCGAGCGGCGAGACGCCCGGCGTCGGACACTGCCCCTTGGGGTGGATATTGATGGCGCACCCGCTGAGGGCGATCGCCAGAATACCGAAAAGCGCAGCTTTCATTGCTTCTTTCTGTTGGCGGCGCGATTGTGTCGGGGAGCCCGTTACCTTAGCAGGCCACCTTGACGCGCTGGCGGAAATCGAGACCATGAAGAGTTTCGAAAGAGACGCCATGCTGTCACTCCGATCGAAGCGAGGGACTATAGCATGGCCATGCGGGCTGAACAGAAGGTCTGTTGGGACTGTCGGTCCCTTTCCCCGGCCGATCGTTTCTTCGATCCGCAGCTTCCGGCTGTTGGCCGCCGTCCGGGAACGCTGTCAATTTTGGAGGGTTATGCGCTTGACTCCCTACAGGGAAGGGCGAGCCCTCGCCCGGCCTCGGAGAGGCCGGGGCGCGCGAGACCTGCGCGAAGATCGTTGACAGTCACGAATTGCAGCCCTCTCGGGGGTTTGCAGCATTGAATAGCCCCCCCAGGGAGAGGAATGTGCATAAGCTTCAGGCCGAACTTCTACGAAAGGAAAAGACACGCGAGGAACTTGCCATCCAATGGCAATTGGGAACCGAGTTGCGGTCCTGTTTCGATGATATCCTCGGCGCCCCCATGCCTGAACGATTACGACGCCTGTTGCACGAGCTCGACGCCGAGGCGCCCGGTGGCGGAGGCGGGGATGGCGGCTCACAAATATCCCAATCCGCGGCAGTGGGAGAATAGGCCTTGCGAGGGGTTGGCTCTCGCCGCTGGGGACGGGGGTTCATATCTTATCGCGCGTCTCGTGAGCGGCCTCGAGCAGCTCTTTCATCGCACGACGCAGGCCGTGGAGCTGATCCAGAAGATGGAGAATGACGCCGACGCCAGGGTCGTTCACGCCCATGTCCCGTTGCAGCTCCAGGATGAACCGGGCGCGCGCGAGGTCGATCTGGCTGAAATCAGGCTCGCCTGCGCTGTCTGACGGCGCAAGCCATGCCTCCCCGATCCATGCTTTGAGCGTCACATGATCAAGCTCGGCGTGTTGTAGAAACTCCTGCTCTTTCACCGCTCGTCACTCCAGGTCCTGACGCGGATCGTATCGCGTCGCAGGTTTCCAGCTTGAAAGAAACGCCTCCAATTCGGACTCCGGCTGGGCCGGCACCATGACTTTCAGCCTGACCAACTCGTCGCCCTTCCGGCCCCCGTGTGCAACGCCCTTGCCCTTCAGGCGAAGAACCGTGCCGGTATTCGATCCCTTCGGGATTTTCAAAAACACCTTGCCGCTGGGCGTCGGCGTTTTCACCTCGGCGCCCAGAGCGGCCTCTGTAATCGTGATCGGCAGTTCGAGATGAATGTCGTCGCCTTCCCTCGAGAAGAAGCGGTGCGGACGAATGGAAATCTCGATCAGCGCGTCGCCTGCTTCTCCCTCTCGGGGAGCCGGGGCGCCTTTGCCGCGCAGACGGAGGACCTGTCCGTCTTCAATGCCGGCGGGGATCGTGACATCCAGCGCGCCGCCCTGTGGCAGAACGATCTCCTTTTTCGCGCCGTTGACGGCGTCGAGGAAGTCGATCTCCAGCCGATAGTGCAGATCGGCGCCGCGCGCGCGCCGCGCTTCCTGCGCCCGCCGTCTCAGCAGTTCGGCGAAAATCTCATCCTCGGCGAAATCGGCGTAACCCGATTGCGTTTCATATTGGTGGCCCGACGCCCCCGCGTAATCGCGGTAATATCTGTGCTGCGGTCGTTCCGCGCCAGTGGCGTCGATCTCGCCGGCGTCGTAACGGCGCCGCCTGTCCGGATCGGAGAGAAAATCGTTGGCGCTCGAAACTTCCTTGAATTTTTCCTCGGCGGTTTTGTCGCCGGGATTGAGGTCGGGATGAAGTTTCTTGGCGAGGCGCAGATAGGCTTTCTTGATGTCCTCGGGCGAAGCCGTCTTTGGAACGCCGAGCGTCTCGTAAGGATCTTTCATGGCCCGCAAGGATAGACGCGGCGCGCCACTGGTCAATCTCTCCGGTGCTCAGTCTGAGCGAAGACGGGCGCGTTTTCAGGCGCGCCCATCTCTCGTCCTCATTCGCCGGCGACGAGTTCGCATTCCGCGCCCTTGGCGCGCAGGCTCTGACAGAAGTCCGCGGCTTCGAGCGGGTTTGCGAAATCGGCGACCTCGATGACCCAGACGCTCTGGCCGTCTTTCTGCTTTTTGCCGATCTCCGGCTGGTGCGCGCCGATCAGGCCCGGGACGCGCCTTTGCAGCTGGCGCCATTTGCCCCGCGCGCGCGCTTCGGTCGGCAGCGCGCCCAATCGCGCCGACATCCGCGGCGTGGCGGGTTGCGCGGCGGGCGCAGCCGCCGCAGCGGGGGCGGCCTTTTCCTCGGGCCGCGCCCCGGTCGCCGGCGCCGCGGGGGCTTGCGGGGCCGAGGCGGCGCTCGCGGCGGCGTCGACTTTCGGCTCGGGGCTCTCACTGGCCGCGGCGGCGGGCGGCGTCGCGGCGTCGGCGACGGGGCTTGCCGCGCCGTCGGCCGTGACCAGATGGCCCGTCCAGAGGAGCGCCGCGATTGCGCCGAGTCCAAGGGCTGTCGCGATCTGAGCAGCGGCCCGCCCCGACGCGTCCCGCTCCTGCGCTTGCGGCGCGGTAATTGCGGGAGCCCGGCTCTTCCCGAACGCATTCAGCCGTTCATTGAGCCGCGACAGGAAGGGCGTCGCTTTTGCCGCGCGCAGCGCAAGCTCCTTGTAGATCGCGAGCTTGGCGAGATCCTGAACGAACATCCAGGCGATGTTATAGGCCCAGACGAGGCCGATCAGCTCCCACGGCAGGGCAGGAACCAGCACGCCATAGGCGCACAGGAGAGCCGCTACAATCTGCGTCGCGACGATGGCCCAGAACAGCGCCGTTCCGGGGAAGGGCGGCATCCAGAACGGACCCTTCGTGCGGGTCACGAAGAGCATCAAATGCCCGCCGACGACAAGCTGCAGGAAGAGAATCGTTTGAAGGTGAGGCGCGTCGAGGTGCAGGACGTTCTGCCCGATGACGAGGAGCCCAAAACTTTGAACGACGGCGATGGCGCCCAGCACCGAAGAAACCACAAGCACTCGGTCCATCTGCCAGCGCACTGGAAGGCTCGGCACCCTCGCCCGGTCGAAGGCGATGGTCATGATCGGGATGTCATCGAGGAGGGCGAGCATGATGATCATCACCGGGGTCAAGGGGAAGAACCCGTAGACGATCGTCGCCAGCACGATGAAGACCATGATGTCGAGCGTCATGGCGATGCGGTAGAGCGTGTAGCTCATCATCCGCTCGAAGATGCGCCGCGCCTCCTCTATGCCGCGGATGATGGTCGAGAGGCCGGGGGCCGTGAGAATGAGCGCGGCGGCGGCCCGCGCCGCGTCGGTCGCCCCGGAGACCGCGACGCCGATGTCTGCCTGTTTGAGCGCGGGGGCGTCATTCACGCCGTCGCCGGTCATGCCGACGATATGGCCGCGCTCCTGAAGCGCCTTCACGATCGCATATTTATGCTCGGGAAAGACGCGCGCGAAACCATCGGCCGCCTCGATCCTTGCGGCGATGTCCGCGGGAATGTCGCCTTTGCCGATCCCGCTCTTGAACAAATCCGTCGCGGGCTGGATGCCTGTGCCGAGACCCAGATCCGCCGCGATCTGCTGCGCAATGGCCACATCGTCGCCCGTGACCATCTTGACGCGTACGCCGTAGGCTTCCGCCTTCGCGATCGTCTCCTTGGAATCGGGGCGCGGCGGGTCGTAGAGGGGGATGAATCCCAGGAAGCGCCATGCGCCGCCGGCCTCCGTGCGCGCCACGCCGAGCGTGCGGAACCCCTTCGCCGCATAGGTGTCGACGGCTTTGTTCGCCGCCTCGAGATCGGCGCCCTCGAGTTTGGCGAGCGCCACGATGACCTGCGGCGCCCCCTTGGCCGCATGGAAAACGACGCCGTCCGGCCCCTTCACCGTCGCCTCGGTGCGCTTCGTGACCGGATCGAAGGGCTGGTAGGCGGTCTGCGTATAGGCTTTCAGCGCCGAGTCGTCATGCAGGCCGGCGAGCACGGCGAGATCGATCGGGTCGCGATCCTCGGCCTTGGAGGCGAGAGACGCAACGAGCAGCGCCTCCTTGGGATCGGCGCCCTTCCAGGGGCTGACCTCGCCGAGCGTCAGTTTGTTTTGCGTGAGCGTGCCGGTCTTGTCTGAGCAGAGGATCTCCATCCCCGCCATTTCTTCGATGGACTCGAGCCGCGACACGATCGCCTTTTCGCGCGCCAGCAACTTTGCGCCGAGCGCCATGGTGACCGAGAGAACCGCCGGCATCGCGACCGGCACAGATGCGACCAGCAGGATGAGCACGAATTCGGCGAGCCGGAGCACGTCGGCGCCGCGCGAAAGCTGGACCGCGATGAGGATCACGGCGAGAACGGCCGCCGCGGCAATCAGGAAATCGCCGATCCGCATGACGGCGGCCTGGAAATGCGAGGTCGCGCCCGCGCTCTGTACCAGCGAGGCCGTGCGGCCGAAGAAGGTGCGCGCGCCCGTTTCCGTCACAACCGCCTGAATCTCGCCCTGCTTGGCGATCGATCCGGAATAGAGCAGATCTCCGGGCTTCTTGGTCACGGGCAGGGACTCGCCCGTGAGCGCGGCCTGATCGACGCTGAGATAGTCGCCGGAGACGATGCGGGCGTCCGCCGGCACGACGTCGCCCAGGCGAATTCTCACGATGTCGCCGGGGACGATGTCCTTCGCGTCTATTTCGTTCCAGGCGCCGTCCCGCAGGACCTTGGCTTTCAGCGCCAGCGCGTTTTTGAGCGCCTGAAGGGCGTTCGACGCCTGGTGCTCCTCAAAAAACCCGAGCAGCGCGTTGAAGATCAGCAGCGCGAGAATGATGGAGAAATCGCCCCAGTCGTGCACGATCGCCGCCATGACCGCTGCGGCTTCGATCATCCATGGGATCGGACCCCAGAAGAAGCGCAGGAAAAGAAGCCATGCGCTGGTTCTCTTTTCTTCGAGGGCGTTCGGCCCGTATTTAGCCAGCCTGTCGCCCGCCGCCTTCGCGTCTAGACCCTTGTGCGGGTCTGTTGACAAGGCCGCCAGAACCTCGGGAATGGGGGATTTGGATAAATCTACCGGCGCAACCATTGCGGCCCTCTCTCGTTACGCGATGAATCCGGGGCCGAGGCAGGGTCCTCTGTCCCTGATCGAAGGCGCGCGGCCATGAAATGCTACTCACTGGACCGAGGAGCTCGGCCCGGTGGCGCGCCAAAAAGCAAATTCTCTCAAAATAGCCGGGTTGCGCCGCCGCGCCGGGATGGGGGCGGCGGCGCGTTTCTTACAGCCGCTTGAGAATATTGTATCCCACAAGACCGCCCAGCACGGCGCCCGCGGCGGCGGTGATGACGCCGGCCATGCCCGCGCCCGCCAGGCCGCCGAGCACCGCGCCGACCCCGGCGAAGATGTAGTGGTTAGCCTTGTTCTGAGTAGGATTGCCATCGCTGCTCATGACATACTCCCTTAGGCTACGTCGCAGGCCTCCGGTTACTGTCCCTTGCCGCGTTTGACCGGGTGGAAGGGCGGCGGCGGAGTCACCGGCATATATTGCAGGCTGATGTTGCCGATGCCGGCGGAGACGTTCAGTCCTGTGCCGACCGACACGGAGATGGGCTGCAAGGAAATGGAATTGCCAGATCCGCCCACCAGGACGGCGCCGCCGACGCCGCCGCCGACCGCGACCGAGCCCTGGGCGCCCGCATAATCGCCGGCGAGATCGCCCGGGCCGACCTTGTTGGTCGCCGCCACCACGTTCCAGATCATTTCGCCGGGGCCGCTGATGCCGATATTCGCGCCGACATTGGTGAGACGGCCGACATAATGCTGGGGCGGCCCGGACAGGCCTTTATAGACGCAGTCGAGCGCCTGGTTCTCGATCAGGATCATCCCGACCCCGCCCGAAAGGTGACACTGCAACATTCCGGCGGTCGCCGTCTGCCCGATCGCCGCGATTGGCGAAAGCGCCAAGCCGAAGAAAACGGCGGCGAAGAGAGGCGTGGTTTTCGAATTGTTCATTTCAACCTCTTTGAAGCGATTTTCATTGGGCCGCCCAAGCGAGCGCGTCCCCGCGCCGGCTTTGAGCGAAGATTCGCAATTTACCACGCTCCCGAAATTGTTCAGCCTCGCTGACGGCGTCGTCCGCGACGACCAGCGCCCAATTGAAGAACTGAGCTGGCTCCGCCCCTGACGCCTTGTCCAGCGCCGAGACGATCTCTGAAAGGTAGCCGTCCAGGTCGGGGTCAACGAATACGATAAGGCCGCTTTGCTTTTGGGACTCAGCACGTGCCCGTTCGAGCGCCTGCGTGATGTCCTGGGCGATGACCGTGCCATTTGCGGTCAGGCCAAAGACGCCGATTGGAAGGCCAGCGACTACGTCCAGCATGTCTTCGCTTCCCTGGTCACGTTTGCGAATCGAGGCTGCGCCACACGATTGCAAAGAGGTCCATCTTCGCGTTACGAAACGGTCACTGACAGACAATAAGTACAATCTGAAACCGGTCAACGAAGGGCCTGCTCAGTTTGAGCATCGCCCTTCTTTCTTTGCTTGCCAAGGTTTCGCCGAAACGCAAAACTGAGCGGAGCACAGCGATGGAATGGCGATGAAATGAGCGCGTCTGGCCGCGAAAGTTTTGCTACGTCCCGCGATCCCAAATGGATCGATATTTTCTGGAGAAACGCTCGAAAGAGCGGCGCAGATACGCAGGAGGAGGCGGAGCGCGACCATAACGCCATCGAACTCGCCATTCGGCTCAGTCTCATCGCCTTTCTCATCTACTGGACGGCGATCATCGTTTTCCCTTTCGCGCCGATCATCGCCTGGAGCGTGATCATGGCCGTCGCGCTCTATCCGGCCTTCGAATGGCTTTCCGCGCTGCTCGGCGGCAGACAGCGCATGGCGGCGACAACGATCACCTGCCTCAGCCTGCTGCTCGTCATCGGTCCCGTTACCTGGCTCGGCCTCGATCTGATCGAAGCTTCGACAAGCATGATCGAGGGCGCCAGTTCTGGAAAGCTCGCCATCCCACCGCCCAGCGAGTCGGTAAAGCAGTGGCCGCTCATCGGGGCGCAGCTTTACGACTTCTGGTCCCTGGCCTCGACGAACGTAAAAAGCGCGCTAGCCCCTCTTCTTCCGCAATTGAGGCCGCTCGGCGAAAAGCTGATCGAAGCGGTGAGCAGCGCCGGCGTCGGCACTGTCAAATTTCTTGTGTCGGTCCTTGTCATGGGCTTCCTCTTTCTCTCCTCGCCCACTCTCGTCGGCACAGCGGAGAATCTCGCTGCGCGGATCGACAAAAGAAATGGCGTGCGCTTCGTCGAGCTTGCGGGCGCCACGATTCGCGCGGTGTCTCGCGGCGTGATCGGCATCTCCCTGTTGCAGGCGATCGTCGCGGGCGTCGGGATGTCTCTTGCAGCGGTGCCTGGCGCGAGCGTGCTGATGCTGCTCGTGCTCATCCTGGCGATCGTGCAGATCGGTCCCGGGTTGGTCACCGTGCCGGTAACCATATGGGCGTGGGCATATCTGCCCGTCGCTCCCGCGTTGGCGCTCACAATCTGCCTTGGCGCCGTGAGCCTTTCCGATGGTCTGGTCAAACCGTTCTTCCTGTCTCACGGGCTGACGACGCCGACCATCGTGACCTTCATCGGTGTCATAGGCGGGATACTGGCCCATGGAATCATAGGCCTTTTCGTCGGGCCGATCGTCGTCGCCGTCGCCTGGAATCTGGCGGATGCTTGGCTGCATTCCAAAGGCGTCGTTGCGGATTGATCTACGGCGAATTTATACGCGCAATGACGTCGGGTCTGGCTGGTCGCGGGGAGAGGTGTGACGCTGCTCGATATAAGGCTCGCCGCGTAACAGGCATGTGCGGATGTAATTGATGCTGGAGCGGAGCATGAAATATTCGCCGGAGAGTTCCCTCGGCAATCGCAGGGCCATGGCCGTGCGCTCCATGGTGTTCAGCTGCGTGATATAGTTCTCCCGGTTGAATGGATCGAAGGAATAAGTGAGCTGGTTTTCCAGGGCCGCCAGCTTCCGATAGACCGCATTGATCTTGATGCGTCCCTGCTTGACGCGATAATCCAGGATCAGCTTGATCGTGGGATATGACAGCAGGAACAGCGGAAAAAGGTAGAATGACATTCGGTTGAAGAATTCCGCGAGCCAAAAGGGGAGGAACCTCATCAGGAACGGCTCGCCATTTTTGTAGAAGATCTTTGCTTCCTCGCTTTCCTCGAGGTCGTCGTTTTTGAACGAAGGGAATTCGTGGCGCTTCTCGAAAAAGGCCTCCCTTCCGTTGACAGCTTGCGCCGCCGCCAGAAAGAGCATCTGAATGGCCGGGTGGACGGTCTCCTTGACGACAAGATCGGTCGTCGTCGCGACGATATGGGTATCCTGAGGGGGGAAGTTGCGGGCGAGATCGAGACCGCCCATCGGAACAGTCAACGCCTGCCAGTGACTCACCGCACGTGCATAGGCTGCCGCTCTGGCAAAATTCGCCAGTTGCAAATCGGGATTTCTGACCAGCGCGCGGATGATCTCCGAATCTACGCCGTCAACGAGAAGAACCGCGTCCAGATCATTCCGGTTTATCGCCGCGACCGCCTCGGCCAAAGGCATGACGACAAGATTCCGGGAGACCGGTTGCTTGTTGAGCGCAAGCAGACGCATCGCGGCCGCATAGGAGCCGCTCTCGGCGGGTCCGATAGCGATGCGGCGCTGGCCGAGCTCCATGAACTTCTGTAGCTTTCCATTATTATCGGAGCCGCGGAAGAACAGCCAGACTGGCGCGTAGTTGAGACTGCCCAGAGATCTGACGTTGGCGGCTGCTTGGGGATCGATGAGACCGGCCTGAATGAAGGCGGCGTCCACATCGCTTCCGGCGTCCGTTACGAGGCGGGCGTTCTCGAGCGCGCCCTGCGTCTGGCGGACTTCGAGTATTATCCCGCGCGCAGCGAAAAACTTCTTATATTTCTCCGCGAATGCGCTGTACGACGAGCCGGGAGCCCCTGCGGCCAGAACGACGCGGCCCGGCGGCGGCGGGTTCGAAAACAGCGCAATGCCCACAAGGGTCGCAGCAAGGGCGACGATAAGATAGCGATGTTCCAGTATGAGTTCGAAATCGCTGACGAGCTCTTCCCGGGCGGCTTTCGCGAGTGAATCGAGCTTTTCTTTGATTCCCGGTTCTCTTTTATTCATAGGGCCCTGGCGGGTCGGTGCGCTCTTATTCGCGGGTCTGGTCTGACTGATCCGCCTTGCGCCAGTCGCGCAGGCCCTTCGATATCAGGAAAAACAGGGTCGCCGCGATGATGAAATAAACAAGAGCGATGATGAATTGCCCATAGCCGATCACAGCGCCGATCTGCTTGGCTTCACTATAGGTCATATCCTGATGAATGCCCGGGGCGATCGGGATGAAGTAATCCGCCATGTCTCGTCCGTTGCCGGCGAAGTGGCTGATAAGCGGCATCAGTATATCGACGACGAGAGAGTCCACGACCTTTACGAGCGCCAGGGCGAGGAGGATCGAGAGCGCCAGATCAACAACGCTGGACCCCGCGAGATAGTCCCTGATATTGCGCATCCTGCTTTCTCTCCCGAACAACGGCGACTAGGCCTCATCTCTCGAGGGCTATTCTTCGAGGGCGCCTTCCTCGTTCACGGCATGAGCCAAAGAAGCGGTGACGATAAGCCCTGCGACGCTCACCAGGGTCATCAAGGCGACGACGCCGTCAAGGCCCCAGGCGGCCTGGAGTTGCGGGACGACGAAGGTGCCGAACGTGGCGCCTGCTTTGGCGGCGCCGGCGGCGAAGCCGCTTGCCGAAGCGCGGATGGCCGTCGGAAAGAGCGCCGGAGCAAGCGTAAAGGTTGTCGCATTGGGTCCGGCGTTCATGAAGAAGTTGAACAGGACGAACCCTGTAATAATGAAGCCCATGTGCGCCTGCGCGCCGTCATTGGCGACGGCCGCGAAGAGCAGAAGAGTCATGCCGACCGCCATGCCGGCGAAACCGGCGATCTGCATGAAGATTCGCCCGAGAGCCGGAACCGCCCAGAGGCTGGCCAGAAAACCCACCAGGAGGAAGAGATCAACGGCCGCGCTGCCTTGGGCGTCGGCCAGATCCGCCGCCACCGTCCCTGACCCGGCGCCGCCGAAATGTAATGCTCCGAGGATGACCGGCGTGAAGAGGCCAACCCCATAAGTGGCCACATCCATGAGCATCCAGGGCAGGGATACGAGTAGCGTCCGGTCGCGGTAATGCGGGTCGAGGAGGGTCCGAAGTCCCGCCCCATGTGACTTCCGGGTCGGCGATCCGAGGTCGGCTTGCGCTTTGGCCACCTGAAAACCTTGCGCCGATTTCGTTGTTTCTCCGAATTCGCAGCGCAGGAGTGCGAGCAGCGCCTTCGCCTCGTCGATCCTTCCTTTTGTCACCAGCCATCGCGCGCTCTCGGGCGCGCGTAGACGCGCAACAAAAAACAAAACCGCAATGACGCCGCCCCCTGCCAGAAGCAGCCGCCAGTCGGCGAGGCTGGGATGAATTTTCAGCACGGCAAGGCCGACCAGCGCCGCAACGAACATGCCGACGGACTGCATGGCGATCGTCGCGACCGTCATCCGGCTCCTCGCCTTCCTGGGCATCATTTCGGAAACATAGGTCGCGCTTGTCGGAAAATCCGCGCCGATCGCGGCGCCAGTCAAAAACTGGGCGAGCACCAGGACCCAAGGATCTGGCGCGAGAGCGCCGAGCAGCGCGGCGAGGCCGATCACCGCCATGTCTATCGTCATGACGCGTTTGCGGCCGAGCCTGTCCGCGAGCATTCCTCCAAGCCAGGCGCTCGCTGCGGCTCCAAGAACGAGTGCGGACCCCATAAGCCCAACGACGAGCGGAGACAGAGAAAAGTCGCGCTTCATGAGCGGCAGGGCCAGGCCGAGCGACACGACCGAGAATCCATCGAGAAAGGCGCCGCCGCTGGCGACAAGCCAGAGCGCATAGTGTCGCCATGTCATCGGCGCCTGATCGATTGCCGAGAAGAACGACGAGGCGGGTATGGCTGGAGAGCGGCTCAAGGCTGCGCCGGAGGCTCCGGCGCGTGCTCGGCCGGAGGAGTGTCCGCTTCCAATTTCTTTCCGCGCTTCTTCGCCTCCTCAGCTTGGTGGTAAAGGCGCCTGATCTCCTCGATGTCCACCGTCGGCTTGGGAATTTGGAGTTTCATGTCTTCGAGCGCATCTGCGATGATGGCTGAAACAGCGAGATTCCTGAACCATTTGTGGTTCGACGGAATGATGAACCAGGGCGCGTGCGCAGTCGAGCAGCGGGACAGCGCGGCTTCGAATGCCTCGATATAATCGTCCCACCTGTTGCGCTCCGTATAATCGGAGGCGCTGATTTTCCACTGGTGGGAGGGATCGTCGAGCCGCTCCTTGAAGCGGGCGAGTTGTTCATCCTTCGAAATATAGAGGAAAAACTTCAAAATCGTCGTGTTGTTTTCGACGGAGAGCAGCTTCTCCCACTCATTTATGAAATCGTAGCGGGGCTTCCATATCTCCTTCGGCGCGAGTTTGTGCACGCGCACGACCAGAACGTCCTCGTAATGCGAACGGTTGAAAATCGCGACGTTTCCGCGCCCGGGCGCATGGGGATGGATGCGCCAGAGAAAATCGTGGTCGCGCTCTTCGGCCGTCGGTTGCTTGAAGCCCCTGACCTGAACGCCTTGGGGATCCATGGCGCTGATCACATGCCAGCAAGTCCCGTCCTTCCCCGCGCCGTCGATGCCCTGAAGCACGATCAGCAGCGAGTGGCTGCGATCGGCGTAAAGGGCGCGCTGCGCTTTGGTGATGCGCTGCAAGTGCTCCTGAAGCTCGGTGGCCGCCTCGGCGTCGTTGGCGTGCTTTCCATGAAAGCCGGGATCTACTGCGGCGAGATCGACTTTGGAGCCGGGATCGACGCGAAAGCGCTTGGTGAAGTTCATTCGTCTTGTCCAAATTGATAAGGACTGCGGCAATGGTCACGCCCGGCCGGAAAACCGTCAACCTGTCACATGGCCATAATGAGCAGAGCCACCGGCGCCTTGTCCTCGCCTATCGACATTCTTCCGGCCCGATACTACCATCCTGAGAAAGAAACGGGATTTCTAGGGCGCAAGATGTCAGCCGATCTCTATGGCCGCTATCTGGAGGATATTTATACCGAGCCGTCCGACATTGATCATGACACGCTCGCCAACCTCGGGCCTTTGCGTCCCATGGCGGGCGTCTGGCGCGGCGAGAAGGGTTTGGACGTCAATCCGAAGGCTGCGGGGCCGCAGACGCAAGCCTATGCCGAACGGCTCGAACTTCAGCCGATCGATCCCCAGACCAATGGCCCGCAGCTTTTTTACGGATTGCGCTACCATCAGCACATTGTAAAGCCGGGAGACGTCGAGACCTATCACGACCAGATCGGCTACTGGTTGTGGGAGCCGGCGACGGGGGTCATTTTGCAGACTCTGACGATCCCACGTGGGCAGACCGCCATGGCGGCCGGCCGGGCGGCGTCCGACGCCAGGGAGTTCGAACTTGTCGCCGAGAGGGGCCTAACGACCAGCGGTATTTGCTCCAATCCGTTTCTTGAATCCGCTTTTCGCACCGATGAATATCGGATCCGCGTAACGATCCACGATGATGGAACCTGGCGTTACGAGGAAGCCACCCGCCTTATCCTCAAGGGCGGCAAGCTTTTCGAACACACGGACAAAAGCACTCTGTTCAAGATCGGTGAACCCACGCCGAATCCGCTGGCGCTGGCGAGGCGCAGCTGAAAGCGATTTTGCATGCTGGAACGCAAATCAGAAGAACGCGCCGCCCGCCCGTCCGGATGAAAGAATCGATTTCGCGGCCCATTTAACCCGGATGGAGAGCGAGCGGCGCACCACTGGTCGGGTCCGTCGAGCCTAACCGTTGCCGATGATTTTCCCAGCGTATGCGACGCCCGTGGTCGCAACCCAAAACGCCAAGGATATCAAGGTGGGGCTGTTGAGGACACGCATGATCGCCTCCTGATGAAACCAGGACGCTGAGGATATTGTCGTCGGCGCCCTCTTTTTGAGGGGCTGATGAAAATTCAAGTCTTCCGAGGGCGTTTGCCGAGGCGGGGTTATCGCCGGGGCCACAGAAGAGCGTGGTTCGAGCCGCCCTTACAATCAAAGACGGCGATCCAGCGCATATGCCTGCTTTTTATGAGCATTTGCAGTGCATGGTCGGAGTGGCGGGATTCGAACCCACGACCCCTTGTCCCCCAGACAAGTGCGCTAACCGGGCTGCGCTACACTCCGACTGGCCGCCCTTATAGAGATGCGGCGGCCCTCTGGCAACGGTCTAACGTCGGGTAACTGTGAGAAGGCGCTTGCACTCGTCGATTTCGGCCAGAACATGCCGCAGCAATTCGGCTTGCCGCGTGTCCGGTCGTCGTTCGACCACGACCGGAGCGTTGAAAACAGGCGACGGAATGGCGACCAGTGGGTATTGGGGGGCGCCCGGCGAATCGGTGGTTTCTGCGTCTGGATGGGCGACTGCCGGCGGCGGAGCGCCGTGCGGCTCGTCGGGAAGCTTTGGCTCCATATCGAACAGCGTCGGCTCTGCCGCCGGCTCGGGCGGCGGGGTCTCGGCGGGCGGCGTGGGAGCCGGAGGAGACGATTCGCCGCTCTGGCGGCGCTGCACGTCGGCGATCACGGCGTCGACCCCTTGCTCCTTGAGGATGCGCTGCACGCCTTTGATCGTATAGCCCTCGCGATAGAGCAGGTGGCGGATCGCCTCGACAAGGGCGATGTCGCGCGGCCGGTAGAAACGCCGGCCGCCGGCGCGCTTGACCGGATCGATCTCCTTGAAACGCGTCTCCCAGAAGCGCAGCACGTGCTGAGGCAGGTCGAGATGCTCCGCCACCTCGCCGATTGTGCGCAACGCGGCGAATTCTTCCCTGGCTGTCGCGCCTTTGCCAGCCACCTTGCCCCCCTGATTCGATCCGTGAAGCGAACATTACCCGCAGCGGGGCGTCTGTTCAGCCAAAAAAGCCAACGGCCCCCCATGCTTCGCCGCGAGGTGTGGACAAGACTCGCCCGCTTCCCTTAAGTGCCGGGGTCAGGAAACACAGGGCGGCGCGCAATGGAAGACTGGCTTCTCTTTCCTCATCCCGTGGCGGAGGTGCGGCGTCATGCGACGGAAGAAAACGCCGTCGCGGTGCGGAATTGGCTGTGGCTCGTGGCCGCGCTGGTTTTGCTCATGGTGCTGGTCGGCGGCGCGACGCGCCTGACGGAATCGGGCCTCTCGATTGTCGAATGGAAGCCCGTCACGGGCGTCATTCCGCCCTTGTCGCAAAAGGAATGGCTTCAGGCCTTCGAAGATTACAAGAAAATCCCGCAGTACAAGGAGCTGTTCCCGGACATGGACCTGGCCGGGTTCAAATATATCTACGCCTGGGAATGGGCGCACAGGCTGCTGGGCCGGCTGATCGGCGTCGTCTTCGCTTTTCCCCTCATCTGGTTCTGGGTCACCAAACAGCTCCCAGCTTCTGTCAAGCCCAAGCTCATCGGCATTCTGGCGCTCGGCGCGCTGCAGGGCGGCGTCGGCTGGTGGATGGTGTCGTCCGGCCTCATCCATCGAACAGAGGTCGCGCAGGAGCGGCTGGCCATCCATCTGGTCATTGCGGCGCTCATCTTCGCCGCCTGTCTCTGGGTCGCGGGCGGCCTCGGGCCGCGCAAGGCGTCGAGCGTGCACGACGGGGCAGGGCGGCTGCGGGCGACGGCCCTTGCGATCCTCGCGCTCGTCTTCCTTCAGCTTTTCATGGGCGGCATCGTCGCCGGGTTGCGCGCGGGACTTGTCGAAAACACCTGGCCGCTGATCGCGGGGGCGTTCATCCCGCCGGCCGACGTTTTGTGGCCGAACGAACCCTGGTGGTCGAACATCGTCGACACGCCGCTGACGGCGCAGTTCTTCCACCGGATGATCGCCTATGTGATTTTCATCGTCGCGGCCATCCATCTCGTCGATGCGGCGATGAATGCGGGCGGCGCCGCGCGCAAGGGCGCCGTGCTCCTGTTCGGCCATGTCGTCGGACAGATCGCGCTCGGCGTCGCGACGCTGCTGCTCATCGAGCCGCCCTTCGCGGGGACGCCGCATCTCCTGCTGGCGCTCGCGCATCAGGCCCTCGGAATGGGGGTTCTGGCCGTGGCGACGCTTCAGGCGCGGCGGCTGGTGGGCGATCTCGAAACCATTTGAGGCGAAGCTTTGCAAAACATCCCGTTCCTCGATCTTCCCGGTCCCGAGTTTCTCAACGTCTTCGGGGCGCTGGCCATCATCGTCCTCGCGGCGACCTGGCTCGCGATCCATTTCGCCGATCACACCGGGAGCCGTCCGCCGCCGCCTGTTCCCGAGAAGCCGGACGCCATCGAGATCGCTTTCCTGCAGGGCGGCGCCAATCAGGTCGTCCGCACCGTGGTCTATGACCTCGTGCAGCGCGGCTATGCCGCACTCGCCAAGGAGGATCGCGTCATCCCGACGGCGAAGGAGCCACAGCCGGGCGAACTCGACGCAATCGAGGCCTTGGTGCTCGACGCCATTCAGTCGAAGCCGAAGGCGCATGAGCTCTTCGACAACCGCGCCAAGCGCGCCGAACTGCTGAAGCTTCTCCAGCCCGTGCGGGCGCGGCTCGCGGCGCAGGACCTCATCAAACCGGAATCGGTGAAGATCTGGCGCCGCCGCGCGCAGCTCATTGGCGCGCTTCTGCTTGTCGGCTTCGCTGGCGCGAAGATCTATGTCGCCCTGACGGTGGGGCCCGCGAATGTGTCCTATCTCGTCTTTCTGTGCCTCGCCTCGATCCTGGCGCTTTTCGCGCTCGCCTATGTGCTGACGCGTAGCCACGCCAGCCGCCGGGGCCGCGCATGGCTGCAGGCGATGGAGCTCGCCTATCGGCCGCGCCTCGACACGGCGCTTGTCCGGCTCGGGTCGTCGCACGGCATGAGAGGCTTCGAGGGGGCGTCGCTCTTTCTGATCGGCCTTTACGGCTTCTCGGTGCTCAAGGGCACGCCGGATGCGGCCTTCGCCGAGCATTTCAAGCGGGCCTCGGGCGACGGCGGCGGAAGTTGCGGATCGAGCTGCGGCGGCTCATGCGGCGACGGCGGCGGAGGCGATTTTGGCGGATACGCCGGCAATTGACGCGCTCGGCTCGGGCCTCGGCTATCGGCCGCAGTTCCGCGCCGACCTCTTCGCCAGCCGCTCGCACGTCGATTTTCTCGAGGTCATCGCCGACCATTATCTCGACGCTTCGCCCGAGAAGCTCGCCGAGCTCGAGCTTCTCGGCGCGCATTTTCCGATCGTTGCGCATGGGCTCGATCTTTCGATCGGCGGCGCGGACGGCGTCGATCCTGTCTATCTCGACAAAATCGCGGGGCTGATCGCGCGCATTGATCCGCCCTGGTGGAGCGAACATCTCTGCTTCACCCGCGCGGGCGGCGTCGATATCGGCCATCTCGCCGCCTTGCCCTATACGCAGGAGGCGATCGACGCCGTGGCGCGCAATGTCGAGACGGTGCGAAAACGCATAAAGGCGCCGCTGCTTCTGGAAAACATCACGACCGTCGTGCGCGTGCCGGGGGCCGAGATGGATGAGCCGGAGTTTCTCACGCGCGTCCTCGAGCGCACGGGCTGCGGCTGGCTCTGCGACGTGGCCAATCTCTACGCCAACAGCGTAAATTTCGGCGTCGATCTGAACGCCGCCTTCGAACGGTGGCCATGGGACCGGCTCGTGCAAATTCATTACGCGGGCGGGCGCTGGCGGCAGGGCGTGCTGATCGACAGCCATGACGCGGCGACGAGCGAGGACGTCTGGTCGCTCTATGATCGCATCGTCGCGCGCGCGCCGGTCAAGGGCGCCATTCTCGAACGCGACGAACGCCTGCCTGAATTCTGCGAGTTGCTCGGAGAAGTGTCGCGCGCTCGCAGAACGCTCGAGGCGCATGGCCGATGGCGCTGAGCCAGACGCAAGCGCTGCTGGCGCGTCTCTTCACCGACGCCAGGCTGCGGCGCGCATTCTTTCAGGCCCCGCAGGAGACTGCGCGAGGCTTCGGTCTGAGCGATTCGGAGGCCGCGGCGCTGGCGGCGCTGGACAGGCGCGAGGTCGAGGATTTCGCCCGCAGCCTCCTCGGCAAGCGCGCCCTCGACGCCCGCAAGGCGCTGCCGCTGACGGCGAAGGCGTTGGGTCCGGCGTTCGACGCACTTCTCTTCGAGGCGATCGAAGGTCCGCCCGCCCCTGAGCGTCATCGCGCCGACGCCGCGGCCCTGGCGACGCTCCTGGCCGAGCGTGGGGCCTCGCCAGCCTGGATTGTTGATCTCGCGCGCTACGAAATGGCGTTCGTCGCCGCCGCGCGGCCGGGCGCTTTGCTTCTGTTGCGCCGATTTTCCTTTCCGGTGGACGAAATCGCCGGCGCGCTCCTTGCCGGGACGCCCGTCGAGGCAAGGCCCCGCGCGCGCACTGGCCTTTGGTTGCGCGCGCCGTGGGGACGATTGCATTGGCGGCTGCTGTAGCGCCACCGGTGGTGATGAGGCGAGGCCCTTTATGCGCCCCGCCGATAGGCAAGCGGCATCTCGACCTGGCGGCGCTCGGCGACGACGTCGATCAGGCGCTCGGCGCCACGGTCGCGCGCTTCCTGGCTTTGCGCCTTGGCGAGATCATCGCTCGCTTCCTTGAATTGCGCCTCGGCGTCTGCGAGCTGTCCGCGCAGATCGTTGAGAGAGGCAATGATGTTTTCCCGGCGCGTGCGGGCCGCGCGGGCATAGGTGGGATAGGCGAAATGATTGGGGTCGGAGATATTGGCCCGCTGTTCTTCGGTTGCGATCTCGCGTTCCAGCTCGTTCGACATGCGGGTGAATTCGGCGATGATGGCATTGAGCTGAACAATGCGCCGCCGCTTTTCCTCTGCCTGAAAACGCTTCAGGCGGACCAACGTATCCCGCGATTTCATGTTTTCGACTCCGTTACGCCACACTCATGAAAAACAAACCGTTAATTCGCGAGACCGCTTCACTATGCCTGCCGCAGGTTGCTCTTTGGTTACCGGCCGAAAAAATTGCGGATGCTGTGGCGCCGATGCAAAAGGGCGTGAATAAGACGAAAAAAAGATTTGTGAGGCTAGAGCATGGCCGTTAACCTTCGGCTGCGCGATATTGCGCGGCCCATTGGCTTAGCGTCATGCGTCCTGCGCTCACGCGCCTGCTCATTTGCTTCAGCGCCCTGATCCCTTGCGCGCGGGCGGCGCAGGCCGGCGCCTGGCTTTATCCCGAAGGCAAAGGCCAGCTCATCATCGCGACGGGCTTCGCCAGCGCCCGAAACGCCTATGACGCGTCGGGCCGGCTCGTCGCCACGCCGCCCTACCGGAAATTCGAGGCGCGCGTCTCTCTCGAACATGGGTTGACGGATTGGCTCACCTTCGTCGGCGAAGGGGACGCCATGAAATTTCGCGGCGCGCCCGCGCCTTATGACGTGCTCGAACTTCTCATATCAGAGGCCAAAGCCGGCATGCCCTTGTATGCGCCGACGCCCCGGGGCGTGAATTATGAGGGGCTAGGGCTCGGCGCCGTGGGCGCCCGGCTGCGGGTGCTCGAGTCCGGCGATTACGTCGTTTCGGTCGAGGGGCGGCTGCGCGCCGCCTCGCCGCAAGCGCGCCGCTTTCTCGACATGCGCGATCCCGTACAGGTCGATGCGCGTCTGCTGATCGGCCGCTCGTACAACTTCTTCGGCGTATCGGGCTTCCTCGATGGGCAACTCGGATTTCGGAGCGGGGGGCAGAATGGGGACGAAATTCGCCTCGATCTGACCGCGGGGCTCCGTCCCTTCGACAAGCTGTCGTTGATGGCGCAAAGCTTTTCGGCCATGGCCCCGCGCGGTGGCGGCGTGACGGCGCTCGCGCAGCAGAAGTTCCAGTTGAGCGCCGTCTATGACGCTACACCGTCGCTGTCCGTGCAACTCGGCGGCGTGGCCGCGCCCGCCGGCGCCAACGCCCCGGCCGAGCGCGGCCTGATCACCGCCCTCTGGTGGCGCTACTGAGCTTTACCGCTCGGCGAGCGCAAGCGGCTCGATCCTGACCGCGGCTATGCCGGCCGAGCGGAAGCCGAGGGCGTCCGCCGCGCCAGTGGAGACGTCGATTACCCTTCCGCCCCTGAAGGGGCCGCGATCATTGATGACGACTACGACCGAGCGGTTGTTCTTCAGGTTGGTGACGCGCACCTGGGAGCCAAAGGGCAGGGTGCGATGGGCGGCGGTAAAGGCGCCGACGTGGGCGCCGCTCGAGGTGCGCCGGCCCGAATAATAGGAAGCCTTGCCGACCCAGGCCGCCTCCGCGCCGCATGTCAGCGCGGCGAATGCGGCGACTCCAAACACAAAACGCTTCAACAGAACGCTCCTTTACTGCGCGCGCAGGCTGCGCGCCTCCAGCGCCGGCGTCGGCCAGCGCGGACGGAGCGGTAAGGGAGGGGTGCGGCGAAATGGAGGCGCATCCCGCCCGGCCCGCCCTGAGCGGGGATCGGACGTCGCGGCCGGGGTCGGGGCCGGGGTTGTCCCGGCCGATCATGCTCAGGTTCGCGGACGGATCACGCGGCGGCGGCTCTGGCCGTCTGGGCGTGGACGTCGCGGCCGCCGTTTTTCTCCATGATGCCGACGGCTGTTCTCTCCTTGGCCTCGTCCCAGACGCGGGCCCACAGCAGGAGACCGCCGTGGGACATCTGCGCCTTGACCCATGTGGCTTCTGCCGAGCCGATGAGCTGGGCGAGAGTCGCGCCGATGAGCCCGCCGCCGCCGCCGAGCGCCAGCGCCGCCGCGACGGCCGCGCCGAGCGTGCCGCCCGCCGCCAGCGCCATGCCCGCGCCGCTGATTGCCCCGATGTAGAACAGCGCGCCGATGATCCCGGCCTTGGCCTCGTTGCGTGCTTCCGGGTCGATATAGGCGCCATGGGGAGCCTTGAGATCGCCGCGTAGCTGCTCCGTCGAGAGGCTTTTGTCGCCGACGGCCTCGCGCACGACCGTCTGCGGCGCGAGAACGCTGATCGTCGTCTGGTCGAAGCCGTCGGTGAGAAGATCGTCGATCGCGGATTGCAGCTTGTCGAGATTGTCGAACACGCCGACGACCTCGCGCACCTCGCCGCGCTGTTCGGAGGTGAGGGGTTTTTGCGTTTCCATGTCCGGTGCTCCGCGAGCACGGCGCGAGCGCAACGCTCCCGGCCAACCGCGCTCCCGCTTCCTTAAAGGGAGCGGAGGCGGCGGGGTTTCAAGAGGGAACGTTGCGACGCTCTTGCTGTAACGCGACAACCATCATCCTGAAGAGCCGCCGCAGGCGGCGGTCTCGAAGGACGAGGACTGCAGCGCCAACCGGTGATCTCACGAACATCCCGTCGTGCTTCCGCACGTCTCGCATTTTAGACACGTCCCGTTCCGCACCAGTGTGAAATTGGCGCACTCCGGGCAGGCCTCGCCGACATATCCCTTCATCCGCGCCTCGGCGCGCTTCTCCGCGACGCCCTGGACGGTCTTGGTCGGCTCGGTCCAGCCGAGCGTGGAAAGATCGGAATCTTCGTGCTCGATGTCCGGCGTCTCGCGCAGCGCGACGGCGCCGCCCTGCACGACCATCAGCCGGTCCGTCTTGGAGCGCAGCAGACCCCGCGAGACGATCGAATTCGCCTCCGGCGCCTTCCCTTCATGCTCGCCCTTGCCGAGCACGTCATGGCCGATGTCGTCGGGCGAGACATGGGCGAGATCGTTGCGGCCGAGATAGGAGACGGCGAGCTCGCGGAACACATAGTCGAGGATCGACGTCGCGTTCTTGATCGCGTCATTGCCCTGCACCGGACCCGCCGGCTCGAAGCGGGTGAAGGTGAAGGCGTCGACATATTCTTCGAGCGGCACGCCATATTGCAGGCCGAGCGAGATCGCGATGGCGAAATTGTTCATCAGGCTGCGGAAGGCGGCGCCTTCCTTGTGCATGTCGATGAAGATTTCGCCGAGGCGCCCGTCGGCGTATTCGCCCGTGCGCAGATAGACCTTATGGCCGCCGACGGCCGCCTTCTGCGTGTAGCCCTTGCGGCGATCGGGCAGCTTCTCGCGCTCGCGCACCAGCTGATGCACGACGCGCTCGACGATGCGCTCCGCGACATGCGCGGCGCGCGCCGGCATGTTGGCGGCGACGACTTCCTCCACCGCGTCCACGGCGTCGATGTCGTCGTCGCCCTGAATGAGCTGGGCCGACAGCGGCTGCGAAAGCTTGGAGCCGTCGCGATAGAGCGCATTGGCCTTGAGGCCGAGGCGCCAGGACAGGAGATAGGCCTGTTCGCAATCCTCGACGCTCGCCTCATTCGGCATGTTGATCGTCTTGGAGATCGCGCCCGAGATGAAGGGCTGCGCCGCCGCCATCATGCGAATATGCGAGTCGACCGAGAGATAACGCTTGCCGGTGCGGCCGCAGGGATTGGCGCAGTCGAAGACGGCGTAATGTTCGCGCTTGAGGAAAGGCGCGCCCTCGAGCGTCATCGCGCCGCAGACATGCACATTGGCTGCTTCGATGTCCTGCTTCGAGAAGCCCAGATGCGAGAGGAGTTCGAAATTCCTGTCTTCGAGCTGCTCGGGCGTCACCTTCAGCGCGCCGGTGAGGAAATCCGCCCCGAGCGTCCATTTGTTGAAGACGAATTTGATGTCGAAGGCGGAGGGCAGCGCCGCCTCGATCGCCGCGAGCTTCTCGTCGGTGAAGCCCCTGGCGCGCAGCGAGGCCGTGTTGATCGCCGGCGCATTGGCGAGCGAGGCGTGGCCGACGGCGTAAGCCTCGATCTCCGCGATCTCGCTTTCACGATAGCCGAGCGCGCGCAGGCCCTCCGGCACGGCGCGATTGACGATCTTGAGATAGCCGCCGCCGGCGAGCTTCTTGAACTTGACGAGCGCGAAATCGGGCTCGATGCCGGTCGTGTCGCAATCCATGACGAGGCCAATCGTGCCCGTGGGCGCGACGACCGTGACCTGCGCATTGCGATAGCCGTAGAGCTCGCCCTGCGCGAGCGCCTTGTCCCAGGCGGCCGCGGCATGCGCCATCAGCACGGGATCGGGGCAGGCCGCGTAATCGAGCGGCACGGGCAGGGTGTGTAGGCCCTCATAGCCCGCGCGCTCGCCATGGGCGGCGAGGCGATGGTTGCGGATGACGCGCAGCATCGCCTCGCGGTTCTCCATGAAGCGCGCGAACGGGCCGCGCTCCTTCGCCATCTCGGCGGAGGTTGCGTAACAAACGCCGGTCATGATCGCCGACAGCGCGCCCGCGATGGCGCGGCCCGCCTCGCTGTCATAGGCGACGCCGGACGACATCAACAGGCCGCCGACATTGGCGAAGCCGAGGCCGAGCGTGCGGTAATCGTAGGACAGTTGCGCAATCTCCTTGGACGGAAACTGCGCCATCAGTACGGAGATTTCCAGCACGATGGTCCAGAGCCGCACGGCGTGCTCATAGGACGTGACGTCGATGCGCTTCGTCGCCGGATCGCGGAACTGCAACAGGTTCAGCGACGCGAGATTACAGGCCGTGTCGTCGAGGAACATATATTCCGAGCACGGATTGGAGGCGCGAATCTCACCGCCCGCCGGGCATGTGTGCCAGTCGTTGATCGTGGTGTGGAACTGAATGCCCGGATCGGCCGAGGCCCAGGCCGCATAACCGACCTTTTCCCACAGGTCGCGCGCCCTCAAGGCCTTCGAGACCTTGCCGTCGAGACGCTTGATGAGAGACCACTCGCCGTCGTTCTCCACAGCGCGCAGGAAGTCGTCCGTCACCCGCACGGAGTTGTTCGAATTCTGCCCCGAGACGGTGAGATAGGCCTCGCTGTCCCAGTCCGTATCATAGGTGTCGAACTGGATGTCCTTGTAGCCCTGCTTGGCGAACTGGATGACGCGCTTGATGTAATTGTCCGGCACCTCGCTTCGGCGCGCGAGCTTGATCTCGCGCTTGAGCGCCGGGTTCTTCTCCGGATTGAAGCAGTCGTCGCCCGGCCCCTCGCAATTCACGCAGGCGCGCAGGATCGCCTTCAAATGCTTCTTGACGATCTTGGAGCCCGTGACGAGCGACGCGACCTTCTCTTCTTCCTTCACCTTCCAGTCGATGAACTGCTCGATGTCGGGATGGTCGATGTCGACGACGACCATCTTCGCCGCGCGGCGCGTGGTGCCGCCCGACTTGATCGCGCCCGCGGCGCGGTCGCCGATCTTGAGGAAGGACATGAGGCCCGAGGAGGAGCCGCCGCCCGAGAGCTTCTCCTTCTCGCCGCGCAGTTTCGAGAAATTGGTGCCGGTGCCGGAGCCGTATTTGAACAGGCGCGCCTCGCGCACCCAGAGATCCATGATGCCGCCGTCGTTGACGAGATCGTCCTCGATCGACTGGATGAAACAGGCGTGCGGCTGCGGATGCTCATAGGCCGACTTCGACTTCACCATCTTGCCATTGGTGAAGTCGACGTAGAAATGCCCCTGGCTCGGGCCGTCGATGCCATAGGCCCAATGCAGGCCGGTGTTGAACCATTGCGGCGAATTGGGCGCCGCCATCTGCATGGCGAGCATGTAGCGCAATTCGTCGCTGAACGCCTGGGCGTCCTCTTCCGTATCGAAATAGCCGCCCTTCCAGCCCCAATAGGTCCAGGCGCCGGCGAGACGGTCGAAGACCTGTTTGGCGGAAATCTCGGACGTGTATCTCTCGCCCTTCGGCAGTTGCGCGAGCGCGTCCGTATCGGGGACCGAGCGCCACAGGAAGGAGGGCAGGGCGTTTTCCTCGACGCGCTTGAGGCGCGCGGGCACGCCGGCCTTGCGGAAATATTTCTGCGCCAGCACGTCGGCCGCGACCTGGCTCCACTGCGCGGGGACCTCGATATTGTCGAGCGAAAACACTACCGACCCGTCGGGATTGCGGATCTCGCTCTTCGTCGTCTTGAACTCGATGGACGCGTAAGGAGACTCGCCCGACTTGGTGTAGCGCCGCTCGATCTTCATTGCCTTCAATCTCCTCAAAGCGCGGTCAAAGCCCGCGCGCAGCCATCCGTCAGCTAAGCGACGTCGATATTCGCCACTCGAAACCCGAAGGAGGCGCGCCTTTGGCGCGAGCCCAAGAGGCCGCGCGGGTGGAACGCCAAAACAGCGGAATACGCACAAGAGCAAAGCCGCCGTGCCCCGGCTCACGCCGGGCATGGCCATAGGTCGCGTCAAACGCCGTTCGCGCCATCTCCTGTGCCCCCAAACTGCGCGAGTCTCACGCAGCCGTCAAGATATTGTGTCGCTTATCAACAGGGAGACAATATGTGGAGAAGATGGTGGATATTGGGGACAAATCCAGGGACGCGGTTCAGGGAGGCTCGGCTAAAGGCCAAGATTCTGCAAGCCGGTTTTTGTGGCGCGGGGCGCCTCTCCGAGAGGCTAGCGGCAGACGGCCGGAGGCGCGGGCTTGAGCAGAAAGGCCCGGTTTTCCGTATTTTGCGGGCTAAGATAGAGAAAGGCGCGCGTCTCCAGGGGGCTCGTCAATTCGAGCCGCTCGCGGATCGTCAGCAGCAGGCCGGGGCCTTTCTGGGTGAGGTCGAAAGCGCCGGGATCGTCTGTGGACAACCGGCAGTTGCGCACGCCGTCCTCTTTCGTTTTGCACAGAGGCGACTCGGCCGCCGAGAGCGAGGCGTTGCAGGCCAACCCGAGCTTGTCCCAGTAGCAGGCGCCGATGGTGCTGAAGGCCATGTCCGCCGTGCGCAGGACGAGCTCCGCGTCGGCCAGAATCTTTTGGGTCTCGCCTGGAGTCTCGGGGACGGAGGTCTTGGTCACGGAGAGTGTCGCCCGGCGCACGATCTGGGCCGGATGCGCCGCGAGCCAGGCGGCGTCATAGACGTGCTCGTAGCAGCCGGAAAGCGGGATGATTTCCTCTGCGCCAGCGGGGCCCGAAACAACAAGAAACACAGCCGCCAGCAGGCGGCGCGGGCAGGGCGCCATCCATCGCCTCCAATCGTCAGAATCGACGGCGAAACTAGAGAGGCGGGCGGGGGCTGTCATCACAATCCCTTGACGCCGCCATCTTGGGCGCCCTTATGTGCGGGGCCGCCGCGCTGGCGGTCTGAGAGAGGTTCAGGAGATTTTCCCATGTCCTTTGTGATTGCGCGCCGCGCTGTCGTCGTAGCGGCCCTGTCGCTTGTTTCCGCCGGGCTCGCGTCGGCGCCGGCCTTCGCGCATGGCCCGTCGCGCCAGAAGGTCGTCGAAAAGATCGAGATCGACGCGCCGGCCGACAAGGTCTGGGCCATCGTGGGCAATTTTCAGGACATGAGCTGGCATCCGGGCGTCGTCAAGACCGAGGGGACGGGCGGCAACGACACGGGCGCCAAGCGCACGCTGACGCTCAAGGACGGCGGCAAGATCGAGGAATCGGTCACGAAATATGACGCGGCCGGAAAGTCGATCAGCTACAAGATCGACAATGTGGACTTGAAGGTTCTTCCTGTGAACAATTATTCCTCGACGATCACCGTCAAGGACGCGGGCGGCAAGAGCGAAGTCGAGTGGAAGGGCGCCTTCTATCGCGGCTTCATGAACAACGACCCGCCGCCGGAACTCACCGACGAGGCCGCCGTCAAGTCTGTCACCGCCATCTACACCAGCGGACTTCAGGCGCTCAAGGCCAAGGCCGAGGGCAAGTAAAGGCATCAGCAGCGGGGAGAGGGGTCATGGCCGTTCTGGCGCGCCGCGCCTTTCTCCTCGCGGCGGTCGGCGCCCTCGCGGGTGCGCCGGGCGCCGCGCTGGCCGCGCATGCGGCCTCTGTGTTGAAGGTGGTCGAAGACGGCGAGATCGACGCGCCGCCCCAAAAGGTGTGGGCGATTCTCAGTGACTTCGCCCATGCCGACTGGCTTCCCGGCGTTGCGCGCGTCGACGCTGAAGGCGACAATACGCCCGACAAGGCCAAGCGCCGCCTCACCCTGGCCGATGGGGGCGTCGTCGTCGAAATGCTCACCCGCTGGGACGGCGAGAAGATGATGATCGGCGTCCATCGCGAGGGCGACGACGTGAAGCGGCTGCCGGTCGTGAATTTCACCAATATCGCCACTGCGCGCCCCGTGGAGGGCGGCAAGACCATTGTGGAGTGGAAGGCGCGCTTCTATCGCGGTTTTCCCAATCCGAACCCGCCGCCGGAACTCAATGACGACGTCGCCATCGCCGCCGTCACGGCGCTGTTGCGCGCCGATATTGCGGCGTTGAAGAAAAGGGTCGAGGGGAAGTGAGCGGCTTTCCCCGTTGCTGGTTAAGCCGGGCGCGCGCGCATCCGAGCATCCCCCTTGCAGCCTTCTCGACCCTGTTCCTCTTCCTCGCTTGCGCCCCGGCCCCTGCCGACGAAGCCTTCGTCACCGCGCAGAGCGCCGACGCCGTCAGTGTGGTGGATCTCGCCTCGATGAAGACGGTGGCGACGCTCCCCATCGGCGGCAAGCCGGCGGGCGTCGCCGTGAGCCGAGACGGCGCGCGCGTCTATGTGACGAGCCCGGACGGTCAATTCATCACTGTGATCGACGCCCGCGCGCGTGTGGCCGTCAAGAAAATCCCCTTGAAAGGCGCGCCGCTGGGGATCGCCGTTTCGCCAGACGGCAAGCGCGTCTATGCGACGCTCGCCTACGACCGGCTGCTCGTCGAGATCGACCCCGAGGCGGGCGCCACGCGTGAGCTGGGCGTCGGCGCCATGGCGTCGGGCGTCGCCGTGACGCCGGACGGCAAGACCCTTCTGGTCGCGGATCGCGACGACAATGCTCTCTCCATCGTCGACGCCATGACGCTGACGCGGCTCGCGGTCGTTCCGGTGGGCAAGCATCCTTTCGGCGTGACGATCGACGCCGCTGGCGCGCGCGCGTACGCCGCCAATGTCGAATCGGACGATGTGAGCGTGATCGACATCGCCGCTCGCAAGGTCGTCGGGACTTTGAAGACCGGCAGCCGGCCCTATACGGTGGCGCTGGCGGCGGGCCGTATTTTCGTCGCGGACCAGCACGCCGACGAGGTCAGCGTCTTCGAGGCGGCGAGCCTCGCGCCGGCCGGCGTCGTGAAGGTGGGCGAATATCCGGAAGGAATCGCAGCGAGCGCGGACGGAAACCAGGTCTATGTCGCGAACTGGTTCTCCAACGAGCTTTGGGCGATCGACGCGAAAACCCTGAAGGTCGCAGGCAAGGCCGAGACGGGCGACGGCCCGCGCGCCTTCGGCGCTTTCGTCGCGCCGACCAGATGACGCTCGAGACTGGACTTCGCGGCGCAGCGACGCCATAAGGGGCGCAAAGTCGCCGACGGGCCGGCGCGCCGGGAGCGCCGCAAGCAAGAGGCCGAACTACGCATGTCCTACATCGTCCGTTTCTTCACCTGGTGGAACAAAGCGACCCTCTCCACGGGCCTGTGGACGCTGCTCTATGGCGAGCGCGTGGGGACGGATGAATTCGGCAACGTCTATTATCGCCGCCGGGGCGGCAGGAAAGACAAGGCGCTGGGAATCGAGCGCCGCTGGGTGATCTTCAACGGCTATTGCGAAGGCTCGGCCATTCCGCAGGGCTGGTATGGCTGGCTGCATCATACGGTCGACACGCCGCCCACCCAGGAGAATTACGCTCGCAAGGAATGGGAGCTGCCGCATCAACCCAACATGACCGGCACGCCCTTGGCCTATCGGCCGCCGGGATCGCAGCTGTCGACCGGCGAGCGTACGCCGTCGGGCGGCGATTACGTGGCCTGGAAGCCGGAGGGCTAAGAGCGCCCGGCTCCTTGGAAAGGCCTTTCTTCCCTGATTTACAGGCCCCAGCCTTTTCCTTTGGCCGCAAGCGCGGCGCGGTGATCTGATGGTCTTATCCTTCCGTTATGGCTTGCGTTTCGGCGTGGCGCTCGCCGCCGTTGCGGTCGCGCTTACAGGCGCCGCCCGGGCCGAGCCGATTCGCCACCCGACGGCGGTTTTCGCTGGTCTCGACAAGACGACCGGCCGCATCATCAATTTCGACGTGGCGATCGACGAGACGGTTCAATTCGGCTCGCTCAACGTGACGCCCCGCGTCTGCAACACGCGTCCCCAAACGGAGGCGCCGCAAACCGCGAGCTTCGTCGAAGTCGACGAACTCATCGGGAAGCCGGAGCGTCAGGCCAAGGCCGATCTGAAAGAGCCTGTCAAAGCGGAAGCGAAGGCCGAGACGCGACAGGAAGCCAAACGCATTTTCTCCGGCTGGATGTTTGCCTCGAGCCCTGGCCTCCATGGCGTCGAGCATCCCGTCTATGACGTCTGGCTGCTGGACTGCAAGGGCGGCAAGGAAGCCGTCCCGCCGCCCGCCGCCGCAGGGGCCGAGACCCCGGCTCAGCCGGCGGCCGACGCCGCCGCCGCCGCATCGGGCGAGCCCGGCGCGCCGCCGCCTGAAGCTGGCAAGAAGAAGAAATCCCGCAAGGTCGAGCCGAAAGCCCCGACGCCGGTGGAGAACGCCCCGATCGGCCCGGCCGATTCGGCGCCGCCGCAACCCGCGCTCGATGCGCAGCCGGCTCCTGACGCCGCGCCGGGCGAAGCGCCCGCCCAACCGGCTCAGACCCGAAAGAAAAAGCGCAAGCCCGCCGCTGCCCCTCCGGGGCAGGCGGAGCCTCAGGGCGGGGGTGGGTTCTTCCCCTTCTGATCGCTGATTGGCGCGGTTTGGCTGCTCAATCGTCGAGCGCTGCGAGCGCTTGGCGCCCGCTCACAGGGGCGTCGGGCTCCCAGACGCAATAGTTCGCATTCACGACGAGCGCCTCCTCGAGGGCGCGGTGATAAGCGTCTCGCGAAATTTCGATGGCGCCGAGCGAGGCGAGATGGCTCGTCATGAACTGCGTGTCGAGCAACTGGAAGCCGCCCGCCCGCAGTCTGGCGACCAGATGGGTCAGCGCGACCTTCGACGCGTCGCGCTCGCGGTGGAACATGCTCTCGCCGAAAAAGGCCCCGCGCAGCGCCACGCCGTAAAGCCCGCCGACGAGCTTGCCCTCCAGCCTGCATTCAACGGTATGTGCGAAGCCCATATCGAACAATTCCCGATAGAGGCGTCGAATCTCGCTGTTGATCCAGGTCTTCTCACGGTCGGGCGCCGGGGCGGCGCAGGCCTCGATCACCGCGTCGAAGTCACGATCGACGCTGATCTCAAATCGGTCCGAACGAACCGTCTTGGCGAGAGAGCGGGAAACGATGAACGTATCGAGCGGGAATATCGCGCGTTTTTCCGGATCGACCCAGAACAGCTGATCGTCCTCGGCGCTCTCCGCCATCGGGAAAAGGCCAATGGAATAGGCCCGCAGCAGAAGCTGCGGCGTGATGGCGAAGGGGGCGCCGGGTTTGGACATAAGGTCAAGTGTAGCGGCGAACGCCGTCGGCGCCAGCCCTTTCCAAAGCTCGGCCGCCCCTCAGTTATCGACGGCGCATTTCGCCTTTTCGCCGCGCCATTCCAGAGCGCCGTCGTCGCCCTTGTTCCAGAACTCGACGCCCTTTGCCGTATAGAGCGCGCCGTCGGCGGAGACCGCATGTCTGGCGACGATCGTCTGCCCCTTGTAGGTCAGGCGCGCGCGATCCGCCTGTGCCCCGAGGAAGGTCACCGTCAGCGGCGCAGACTCCCCCGAGACGCAGGCGAAGACGAAGGGGCCGCGGGTCACGGGCTTGGCGCCCGCGAAGCCGAAAGGGACGGCCGCGATGAGCAGCGCGACGAGGATTGCTCGATTTTTCATGGCCGTCGCCATCGTCAGAACCCCGGCTCGATGCCGCCGGTCGCGAGAAAATGCTCCAGCCAGTGAATGTCATAGACGCCGTTCTGCACATCCGAGTTGCGCACCAGCGTGCGGAACAGGGGCAGCGTGGTGTCGATGCCGTCGACGATGAACTCGTCGAGCGTGCGGCGCAGACGCATCAGCGCCTCGGTGCGATTGCGGCCGTGCACGATCAGCTTGCCGATGAGCGAGTCGTAATTCGGCGGGATCGAATAACCCTGATAAACGGCCGAATCCACGCGCACGCCGACGCCGCCAGGCGGATGATAGTAAGCGATGCGGCCCGGCGAGGGACGGAATGTCGAGGGATGCTCGGCGTTGACCCGGCATTCGATCGCATGGCCATAGAAGACGATGTCTTCCTGCTTCATGGAAAGCGGCGAGCCAGCCGCCACCCGGATCTGCTCGCAGACGAGATCGACGCCGGTGATGGCCTCCGTCACCGGATGCTCGACCTGAATGCGCGTGTTCATCTCGATGAAAAAGAACTCGCCATTCTCGTAAAGAAATTCGATCGTGCCCGCGCCTGCGTATTGCAATTCGCGCATGGCCTTCGCGCAGACCTCGCCGATCTCGCGGCGCTGCGTATCGTTGAGTGCGGGGGAGGGGCTTTCCTCGAAGACCTTCTGGTGGCGCCGCTGAAGGGAGCAGTCGCGTTCGCCGAGATGGATGGCGTCGCCCTTGCCGTCGCCGAAAACCTGAATCTCGATATGGCGCGGCTTCTCGAGATATTTCTCGATGTAAACCGTGTCGTCGCCGAAAGCGGCTTTCGCCTCGGTCCGCGCCGTGGCCATCGCGACGCCGAGATCATGGGCGTCGCGCGCGACCTTCATGCCGCGGCCGCCGCCGCCTGACGCCGCCTTCACGAGAACCGGAAAGCCGATCTTTTGCGCGACCTTCAGCGCCTCCTTCTCACCGAGCACCGGCCCGTCCGAGCCCGGCACGCAGGGAATGCCGAGGCGCCTGGCGGTCGACTTGGCCTCGATCTTGTCGCCCATCAGCCGGATATGCTCCGACTTGGGGCCGATGAAGGTGATGTTGTGCTCTTCGAGAATTTCGGCGAAGCGCGCATTCTCGGAGAGGAAGCCGTAGCCGGGATGCACCGCATCCGCGCCCGTGATCTCGCAGGCCGACAGCAGGGCGGGGATGTTGAGATACGAATCGCGCGCGGCCGGCGGACCGATGCAGACCGATTCGTCGGCGAGCTTCACATGCATGGCGTCGGCGTCGGCCGTGGAATGAACTGCGACCGTCGAAATGCCGAGCTCTTTCGCGGCGCGCAGGATGCGCAGCGCGATTTCGCCGCGGTTTGCGATGAGGATTTTGTCGAACATTCGCGACCCTTATTCGATCACGAGGAGGGGTTCGCCATATTCGACCGGCTGTCCGTCCTCGACCATGATGGCCGTCACGACGCCCGACTTCGGCGCAACGATGTCGTTGAAGGTCTTCATCGCCTCGATGAGCAGCAGCTTGTCGCCGGCGGAGACGCGCGCGCCGATCTCCACGAAGGGCTTGGCGTCCGGGTTGGGTCGCAGATAGGCGGTCCCGACCATGGGCGACTTCACGGCCCCCGGATGGTCGGCGAGCGACTCCTCGGGGGCCGGCGCCGGGGCGGAAGGTTTCGGCGCCGGGACAGGGGCAGGCGCAACCGGCGCGGGCGGCGCATAGGCCTGAGCCACGGGCGGCGCGGCGATAGTGACGGTCGCCGGAATGGCCTGCGGGGCCGGCGTGCGCGCCGCGCGGATGCGCAGGTCGCCCTTCTCCACCTCGAACTCCGTCAGATCGCTTGACGCCACCAGTTCCGCGATCGTGCGCAGCAGGCTCGAGTCGATCAACGGCGCCGGAGCGGCGGCGGCTGGAGCGGCGGCGGGACGGGGGGCCGCAGTGCGGCCGCGCGTTGCTTTGGAGGGCGATTGTGCTTTGCGCGCCATGGGGGTCTCAGGTCTTTCTCAGATGCTTTCGAGAATGGCCTCGAGGGCCAGATAATATGAAAGCGGGCCAAAGCCCGCGATGACTCCCCGCGCCGCCGGGGAGATGTAGGAGTGGTGGCGGAAGCTCTCGCGGGCGTGGACGTTGGAGAGATGCACCTCGATCACCGACGCCTGCGCGCCCTTGATCGCGTCATAGAGCGCGATGGAAGTGTGGGTCAGCGCTCCGGCGTTGAGAATGACCGGCGCTCCCGCGGCGCCCGCCTCCTGAATCCAGGAGACAAGATCGCCCTCGCAGTTCGACTGTTTGAAGACGAGCGTCACGCCGCGCGCCTTGCAGCGCGCGTCCAGCGCTTCACGAATCTCGTCGAGGGTCGCGGCCCCGTAGATGGCGGGCTCGCGTTTGCCGAGAAGATTGAGATTGGGACCGTTGAGGACGTGTACGGCTGACATTGCGTTCCTGAAACGATCTACAAAACCCGAGAAAGCGCGCGGCGCTGTCTCTCTTAGCCTCATTGTGGGCGCAAAGGAAGCCCGCCGCGTGGGAGCGCGGCGGGTTCGATCCGAGGATCAGGCGATTTGTGCGCGCGTTTTCAGCAGGCGGTCTTGCCGCACTTGCGCATATTGTCGACCCTGGCCTTGAGCTGCGCAAAGGGCGCGCCGCCGACGAAGGCCTCGTTGCCGATGACCCAGGAGGGCGTGCCGTCGAATTTGAGTTTCTCGGCGATCGTCGCCACTTCCTTGAGCGCCGCCTGGGCCTCGGGGCTGTTGGCGTCTTTCTCCAGACGGTCCATGTCGGCGCCGACTTCCTTCGCCGCCGCGAGCGCCTGCGCCTTGCCGATATGGCCGCGCGTGGCGAGCAGCTTCTTGTGGAACTCCCAGAACTTGTCGGCGGGAAGCTGCATACGGGCCGCTGTCGCCACATGCGCCGCATCGACGGAATCGGGTCCGAGGATCGCGAAGTCCTTCAGAACGACGCGCAACTTCGGATCGCCCTCGATCAGCTTGGCCACCGACGCCAGCGCCTGTTTGCAGTAGCCGCAGTTGTAATCGAAGAACTCGACGAGCGTGACGTCGCCGTCCGGATTGCCGACGACAGCCTGATTTTGAGAGCGGGTGATCTTCTCGCCCAACTCGCCGACCGCCTTTTCGCGCATGGCGAGCTCTGCGGCGTCTTCCTTCTTCTTCAATTCGTCGATCGCCTCGCGGATGACCTCGGGATTGGCGACGAGATAATCGTGGACGATCTTTTCGATCCCCGCCTTTTGCGGAGCCGTGAAGGCGTCGGCGGCGTGCGACGCCGCAACGCCCGTCAGAGTGATGCCCGCGACGGCGGCCAGCGCGACAGCGCGCCGGGCGGCGGCCAGGGACAGGGGAAGGCGCATCTCTTTCTCCTTCATGCGCAAGACGTTGGTGACGGGCTTCTATCAGACGCCCCGGCGCCTGTCATTGACGCTCGGAAATCAAAGGCCTCAGAGGCCGGCGGGAGCCGGATTGCGAACCCCGTCGTTCACGAGCACGGAGCCGAGGCCATAGTTGAAGCGCGCCTCGCCAAGCGTGCGGAACTGCAAGGACACCATCACCGATTGGTTGCGCGCCGGCAGCCCCGTATAGGCCTGCGGCTGGTAGATCTGAGAATAATTGACCATCAGCGTCGCGCATTCGTCGTGGTAGCCGACGCCGGCGCCGAGTGCGGCGACCGAGAAGACCGGCGCGTTGCCGATGAGATTGGTGCCCGTGAAGGTCGTGTAGAGCGCCGGAACGGCCGTCAGCCCGTTATAGAGGTAGCGGCTCATGTCGAAGGTGACGGTGCCGTTGAGGAAATAGTTTTTGGTCAGATCATAGCGGCCGGTCGCGGACATGCCCTGGCGCCGCACATCGAAGCCGATGGCGGGCTGCGAGGCGTAATTCGCGTACTGGAGCTGGAAAGTGATCGGATCGAAGTTGATCGTCGAGAACAGATCGATGCGCTTGGCGACCATATTGTCCTTGTCGAAGCGCCCCTTGGCGACAAAGGTGACGAAGGACGCCGGCGCGAAGGCGAACCGGCCGACGATGTCCGAGACCCGCGAGTTGAGGCCCGAATCCAGGCCGACATTGGCCGCGTCCGCGGTGGCGTAGGAGTTCGCGCCCGCAATCTGGCTCGACTGGCCAATCATGGCGTTGACGAAGCCGCCATTGGCCAGCGACATGGTCGCCTGTCCGCCGTAGTTCAGGCGCACGCCCGTCTCGAAGCGGTCATAGCCGGAGAATTTGCTCCACTCGAAGAGCGTCGAGTCGTCGAAGACCAGGCTCTGCGCGTCCATGTTGACGAGCGAGGGGATCGAGGTCTGGTTCGGCCGCGCGACCAGCTGGACGATCGGCTCCACGACGACGCCGCCGAGAGGGCTGCGCGCAAGCAGCGGATAGCGCCACTCGGCGCCCACTCCCGGCAGGGCCTGACCGCGGAAACGCTGATCCTGCCCATCGAGGAAGAAGCCTTGCGCACCGTTGGGAATCGGCTGCCAAGAGTTGTTGTAGATCGGGAACGTGCCCTGGCGATCGTAATCCAGATAGCTGCCGACGAAGCGGGAGAAGGCGAAGGCCGTCCAGACGCCGCCGACAGGATCGATGACCTTGCGCTTCCAGGAGCCGCTCAGCGTCGCATGCTGATAGCCGCCGCCAACGCCACGCAGCAGACACTGGCTGTTCGCGGGTATCGTGCTGCGCTGATACAGCTGGCACACGTTATAGAGCCCGTAAACGGCGTCGAGCGTGCGCGGATTGATCGATTCGTAGTTTGCGACATTGGCCGAGGTGCTGGTCACATTGGCGTCGATCTCGACCTGGCCGCCGACGCCGGCGGTCCGGGCGGGGTCGATGTCGAAGACGCGATTGTAATCCGTAACCGGGTGGACGACAGGTTGCTGAGCCTGCACGTCGTTGGGCGACAGCACCTGGAAATAATAGCCGCGCATGTCGAAGAAGCTGCGCGGCCCCTGGCCGCTCAGATAGATCGTCGACGAGGATTCGCGGAAGAAATAGTTCTGAAGCAGATAGTTGTACTGCTTGTAATCCTGCAGGAAGAAGCGGTCCGACAAGGCGGTGATGTCCCAGCCGGCGCGCCAGCGGTCGTTGGGCGCGAATTCTCCCCGAGTCTGAAGCGCGCCGCGCCAACGCCGGTCGCCGGCCCCATAGGGCGCAATCGCGAAGGCGCTCTGGTCGCCGACATGCGTGCCTTCCGCGCGGAAGGTAAAGGCGCCATTCTCGAACCGCTTGCGGAACTCGCCTGTGAGGAACGGCCCCTGCCGCGAGAAGACGGTGGGCGTAATGGTCAGATCGGAATCGGGCGAAATCGCCCAGAAATAGGGCACGCCGAATCCGGCGCCCAATTGCGAACGATAGGTGACGACCGGCGTGAGGAAGCCGGACTTGCGCTTCACCGTCGGGTCCGCAGAGGACCAGAAGGGGACATAGGCGATCGGCACGCCGAACAACTCGAAGGAAGCGTCCTCGTAATAGATCGTCTTCTCGGCGTTGTCGTGGATGATCCGCTTCGCCTTGAGCTGCCAGGTGCGCGGCTTGGAGGGATCGTCCTTGCACGCCTCGCAGGCCGTGTAGGAACCCATTTCGAAGGTCGTGATGTCGTCGGCGCGCTCGGCGCGCGGCGAGCTGAAATGGGTGTTGTTGGCGGCGTCGACCTGGAGGCTCTCGATGAAGCCGTTCTTGAAATCGTCCGTCAGATCGAATCGGTCCGCGCGCGCGATCGTTCCGTCCCGTTCGGTGAGCTGGGCGTGGCCCTCGGCATAGACCCGCGAGGTGTTGCGGTCATAGACCACCCGGTCCGCCTCGAGAAGCCGGCCCTTGTAGAGAATCTGGACGTGGCCTTCGGCGGTGACGACGTTTTTCTTCTCGTCGTAGATCATCTCCCGGGCTTCGACGACCATGCGCGCGCCAGCATCCTGCGGCGCGGCGGGCGCGGCAAGGAGAGGCGCTCCGCCCGCGACCGCTGCGGCGGCGCCGGACATGACAGCAGAGAGAAAGCGGAGGCGGCGAGCGCGCATCAACCATCCTCCGAATAGAGCAAAGTAAGCGTGCCCAACATGCTCCCGACGAGTGCAGGCGACCAGGCGGCGACGAGAGGACTGATCATCCCCGCGCCGCCGAGATCTGATAGAACTTTCGTCACGATGTAGAGCACGAAGCCAGCTGCGACGCCACCTGAAAGCGTCTTGGCCACGCCGCCAAATCGAAAGAACCTTAACGAAAAACTTGCCGAGACGAGAACCATGGCGACGAGCAGCAGGGGACGCGCCAGCAGCGTCTGGAATTGCAGCCGGTAGCCGCTGGCGTCGAGGCCGGCCTCGGCCGTGCGCTCCGCAACGCCGGGAAGATCCCAGAAGGGGGTGCCCTGCGGCGGCGTCACCGCCGCGGCGGCCTGCTCGGGCGTGAGATCGGTCGCGAGCATGTAGGTCCCGACGAAACGGGCCGGCTCTCCCGGCGCGCTTACGGTCGACGACTCCAGCACCCAGACGCCCGGCTCGAGGTGGCCCTTCGCCGCCAGCACGCGCTCCACGAAGGCCCCGGTCGCCGAATAGATATTGACGCTGACCGCCGTCAGGTTTCGCCCCCCGTCCGCGGCCTGCTGGGCGTAGAGGACCGCCGTGCCGTCGACCCCATGCTGACGTAGCCAGAGCCCGTGGTCGAACCGCACGCTGCCCGGCCGGCCGAACAGTTCGAACTCCATCTGGTCCGAGCGCTCCTTCATGATGGCGGAAAGCGGATTGTAGATCGTCACCGAGACGATCCCGATGGTGAGGGCGGTGAGCACCGGCGGGGTGATGAACTGCCAGACCGACATGCCCGCGGCGCGCGCCACGATCAGCTCCAGCTTGCGGGTGAGGTCGACAAAGGTCGCCATGGAGCCGAACAAAACGGCGAAGGGGAGAATCATCTCCGCCGCCGCGGGGACCTTCATGGCTGTCATGAGCGCCACCGTGCCGGCGCCGGCCGCAGGATTGTCGCTGGCGCGCCGCAGCATCTCGACGAAGACGACGACGAAGGTCAGGCAGAAGATCGTGAAGAAAATGGCCAGGATGGTGCGCATGAAGCGCATGGCGAAATAGCGGGTGATCGTCATGCCGATCATGGCCGCGCTCCCGCGGCCGGGCAGGCCGGAGCGAGTGGCGCGCAGCTTCGCGTCATCGTCCCCATCGGTCCTGGGCTACCCCTCTCCAAGAAATCGGCGCCGAAGAAATTCACGGATCCGCCCGTTCAGCATTCGTTAAGAACTGGCTAGACGTTCGCGCCGCCCCAGGCAAGCGCGCGCGGCCTGGCGGGCGCGCGTCCAACGCATTCATTTTCCAAGCGTTGCTTTTCGGCAACGGCGCATTTAGTCGACGGATCGCGGCAATTTGGGGGCGCGATTTGACCCGCGCCCTTGGCCGCGATATTGCGCGCCCAATGTTCCTGTAGCGCGGCCAATCGCTCCGGACCGCGTCCTCACCGAGGCAGCCCATGTCCCTCAACGCCAAATTCGAGGTCCTCTCTTTCGACGACGCGGAAGCCGTCGCCCATGCGCCAGAAGAGGCCGGCCGGCCGCGCACTCTCGTCGTCTTTGCCGGAGCGGAGCTTGCGCTCGGCGCCCGCGCCAAGTCGCTCGTGAAGGACGCGGAGGGCCAGATCGAGCGCGCCGCCGACGCCGCCAAGTTCAAGGGCAAGGCTGGCTCCGCGCTGGAGATCCTCGCGCCGGTGGGCGTCGCGGCGAGCCGCCTCCTGTTGATCGGCGTAGGGGCCGGGGGCGCCGACGAGGCGGAGAAGCCGTCGAAATTCGAGGATTATCTCGCCCTCGGCGGCCAGACGGCGGCCAAGCTCGGGCAGAGCGCCTCGGCTGTCGTGCTGTTCGATCTGCCGGAGGCGCCCGCCGAGCCGGCAGAAGCGGCGGCGCAATTCGCGCTCGGCGGCTGGCTGCGCGCCTACAAGTTCGACCAGTACAAGACAAAGAAGAAGGACGAGGAGAAGGACGGCCCCGTCGAGATCAAGCTTGGCGTGGCCGATGCGGACAGCGCGCGCGGACTCGTCGCCGCCGCCGGCCAGACCGCCGAGGCGGTCGTTCTCGCGCGCACGCTCGTCAACGAGCCCGCCAATGTTCTCTCGCCTGAGGAATTCGCCCGCCGCGCCTCTGAACTCATGAAGCTCGGCGTCGAGGTCGAGGTTCTCGACGTGAAGGCCATGGCTGAGCTCGGGATGCGCGCGCTGCTCGGCGTCGGGCAGGGGTCCGAGAACGAAAGCCGGCTCGTCGTGCTGCGCTGGAATGGGGGCGCCGCCGACGCCGCGCCTGTCGCTTTCGTCGGCAAGGGCGTCGTCTTCGACACCGGCGGCATTTCGATCAAGCCGGCGGCCTCCATGGAGGACATGAAGGGCGACATGGCCGGCGCCGCCGCCGTCACGGGCGCGCTCTACGCCATCGCTGCGCGCAAGGCCAGGGCGAATGTCGTCGGCATTCTCGGCCTCGTCGAGAACATGCCCGACGGAAAGGCCCAACGCCCCGGCGACATCGTGAAATCCATGTCCGGCCAGACCATCGAGGTCATCAATACGGACGCGGAAGGCCGCCTCGTGCTTGCCGACGCGCTCACTTATGTCATCGAGAAGCACAAGCCCGCCGCCATCGTCGATCTCGCGACGCTAACGGGCGCGATTCTGGTGGCGCTCGGCCAGGAGTATGGCGGGCTGTTTTCCAATAACGACGAATTGTCCGAGCGCCTCGTCAAGGCCGGAACCGAGACCGGCGAGAAGCTGTGGCGGTTCCCGATGGGTCCCGCTTACGACAAGCTCATCGACTCGAAGTTCGCCGACATGAAGAACACGGGCGGTCGCCACGCCGGCTCCATTACCGCCGCCCAGTTCCTCCAGCGGTTTGTCGGCAAGACGCCCTGGGCGCATCTCGACATCGCCGGCACCGGCATGGGCTCGCCGGCGAGCGACATCAATCAGAGCTGGGGTTCGGGCTGGGGCGTGCGCCTGCTCGACCGCCTCGTGAAGGATTACTACGAGGGCTGACGCGCGCGCTTTGTGACATGCGCGCAGAGATGGCCGGGAAATGCCCGGCCGTCTCGCTCGGCTGTCGCAAGCCCCACGTTTTTTATTTGAAAACCCTTCGCTCCGTCCCAACTACGCGTTGTGTGACGCAGGGGGAATGCGCGCATTCCCCAACGCATCGTCCCGTGAATCGGGTTCGGCGAAAGAGCGAAAGGAAACTTCGATGGAACGCAGCTTTGCAGCCAGGGGCTGGAATGCCGACGTGGTGGCGAAAACCCTCGGCGTGATTTTCATCATCGTCGGCATCCTCGGCTTCTTCCCCAATCCGCTCGTCTCTTACCGTGGGGTCTTTGAGGTCAATACCTTCCACAACATCGTGCATCTCATAACCGGCGGCATCCTGCTCGCGAGCCCCTATTACAACGTGCCGGTGATCACGCTCCGCGTCTTCGGCGTCATTTATGCGATCATGACCATCCTCGGATTCATCTCGCTGCGGACGCTCGAGGCGATCGCCAATAACGCGCCGGACAACTGGTTGCATCTGGTGCTCGCGCTGGTGATGCTCTGGGCTGGCTTCGCCGCGACGGCGGAAGACACCGACAGGGTGACGACGGCGCATATGTGACGCGCCCTCTGGTAAGATGCATTGCGCCGCAGTCCGTCGCTGCGGCGCATCTATTTCAGGGAGGGTTGCATGAGCGCGCTTCCGCGTGACGTGAAGACGGCGATTCAGGAGGCCTTGCAGGAGCGTGGCGTCGACCTGTCGCGCATCCTCATCGAGGTCCATGGCGAGGAAGTCGCGGTCAAGGGCGCCGTCAACACGCATGAGGAGAAGGCTCGAGCGGAGCAGATTGTCGCCCGGCTCGCACGCCGGGCCCATATCCGCTGCGATCTCGCGGTCGCGCTGATCTATGAGGCGGAGGAGGACGTTGTCTATGAGGCGGGCGTCGAATCCTTTCCCGCCAGCGACCCGCCCTGTTGGGCCTCGCGCGCCGGCAAGACAACATGACCGCTGGGTCTTGCGCGCCGGCCGGAGATTGGCCATCAAAGGCGTCGCCGCCGGGCGGGAGGGCGCGCCACCATGGTCGAAATCTCCTTCTACCACCTCAAGACCCGACGCGTCGAAGACGCGCTGCCGACCTTGCTGGAGCGGTCTATCTCGCGCGGCTGGCGCGTCGTCGTCCAGGCGGCGACAGAGGCGCGGATGCGCGCGCTCGACGAGCATTTGTGGCGCTACAGGCCGGAGAGTTTTCTCCCGCATGGAACGCGCGCCGACGCCTCGCCTGAAACACAGCCCATCTATCTGACGACGACCGACGAAAATCCCAACCAGGCCGATGTCCGGATTTTCCTCGAAGGCGTGAGAGTCGCGCCTTGCCTTGCGAGCAAGGCCGCGCCGCGCCTGCGGGCGGTTCTTCTGTTCGAGGAGAACGAAGCGGAAGAACTTGCGAGCGCCCGCGCGCAGTGGCGCGAGTTGCGCGCCGCCGGCGAGACGCTCGTTTATCAGCAGCAGGATGAAAGCGGCCGCTGGGTGGAAAAGGCGCGCGAGCCGAAGGCAGCCTCATGACAAGCGAAGATTTCGCCGAGCGGCGCGCGAAGGCGCGCGCGCGTCTCGACGCCATCGATCCCCACAAGCGCGCGGGCGGCCTCGACGCCGATCCCTATCGGCGCGCATGGTTCGAAGCCGTTTACGAGCTTGCGGGCGACGATCCGGCCGGCGTGCCCTGGGCCGGGCTCGCGCCGCATCCCGCGCTCTCGCAATGGCTCGCCGGGCGCGCGCTCGCCGGCCTGCGCGCGCTCGATGTCGGCTGCGGGCTCGGCGACAACGCCGAGGCGCTCGCCGCGGCCGGCGCGCGCGTCACGGCCTTCGATCTCGCGCCGCGCGCCATCGACTGGGCCAAGCGGCGCTTTCCCGAGAGTAGGGTCGATTATCGCGCGGCCGATCTTTTCGGCGCGCCGCCGGCGTGGCGTGGCGTGTTTGATCTCGTACACGAGCTTTACACTTTGCAAGCCTTGCCCGACGCGCTTCTGCCGGAGGCGGCGCGGGCGCTCGCCTCCTTCGTCGCGCCCGGCGGCGCGCTGCTCGTCATTTCGCGCGCGCGCGACGAAGATCAGCGGATCGACGGGCCGCCCTGGCCGCTCTCGCGCGCGCAAATCGAGTCGCTCGCGGTCGATGATCTGCGCCTCGTCTCGCTCGATGACATTCCTGCCGATGAAACCATTGTCCGCCACTGGCGCGCCTTGTTTCGCCGAGAGGGCGGCAAGTGAGCGCGCCGCTGCTCTGCGTCGAGGGCGTGACGAAGAGATACGGCGCCGTCGCCGCTCTCGACGGCGTGTCCCTGGAGGTCGGGGCCGGCGAGTTCTTCGCGCTGCTCGGGCCGTCTGGCTGCGGCAAGACGACGCTCATGCGCTGCATCGCCGGCTTCGAGACGCCCGACGCGGGACGCCTGACGTTGCGCCGCGCCGATCTTGCCGGCGTGCCGCCCCATCGGCGGCCCGTGAACATGATGTTCCAGTCCTATGCGCTCTTTCCGCATCTCGACGTCTTCGAGAATGTCGCCTTCGGCCTGCGCCGAAAGGGCGAGGGCAAGGACGCGATCCGCGCGCGCGTGACCGAACTTCTGGACATGACGCAGCTCTCGCCCTTCGGCGCGCGGCGCATCAATGAGCTTTCGGGCGGGCAGCGTCAGCGCGTCGCGCTCGCCCGCGCGCTCGCGCCGCGCCCGGCCTTGCTGTTGCTCGACGAGCCGCTCGGCGCGCTCGACCGCAAGCTGCGGGAGGAGACGCAGTTCCAGCTCAAGGAAATTCAGCGCAAGACGCAGACCAGCTTCGTCATCGTGACCCACGATCAGGACGAGGCGCTCGCGCTTGCCGACCGCATCGCCGTGATGCGCGCGGGCAAGGTGGAGCAGATCGACTCGCCCGTGGATATTTACGAACGCCCGGCGACGCGTTTCGTCGCGGGCTTCGTCGGCGAGACCAATTTCGTGCAAGGATTCATCCGGCGGGACGGCGCCGCCGCCACATTCGAGACGCCCTTCGGCTTTCTTGCGCGCGCGGACTGCGCGCTGCCGGATGGCGCGCGCGCGACATTGAGCATAAGGCCGGAGCGCATCGGCGTTTCGCGCGAGGGCGCGGGCGTCGCCGGGCGCGTGGAGGATTTCGTCTTCCGCGGCGAATATACGCTGCTGCGCGTGCGCGTCGCGCCGGACGTGACGTTGCGCGTCGGCGCCTATGACGGCCGCTTTGCGATCGGCGACGAGGTCAGGCTCACGATTGCGCCCGACGCTGGCGTCCTCTTCGCGGACGAGCCATGAGCGGGCGGCGCCGGCTCTCGCTCAACCAGCGCCTCGCGCTGGCGATCCCTTATTTGTGGATCGCGGCCTTCTTCCTCGCGCCGATGGCGCTCATCGCGAAAATTTCGCTCTCCCACTCGGTGCTGGCGCGCCCGCCCTACGAGCCGCGTTTCGCGCTCTCGGATACGCTCGCGGCGTTCTGGGCCAAGGCGCAGTCGCTGACCTTCGACAACTATCGCGCGCTCGTTTCCGACAACCTTTATTTCGACGCCTATGTCTCCTCGCTCTGGATAGCGGCCGTCTCCACCCTCGTGACGCTCTTCGTCGCTTATCCCTTCGCGCTCGCAATGGCGCGCAGCCCGCGGGCATGGCGGCCCTTTCTCATCGGGCTCGCCGCCGCGCCCTTCTGGACGAGCTTCCTCATCCGCGTCTATGCCTGGATCGCGCTGCTGAAAGACGAAGGCCTCATCAATACGGCGCTCATGGCGCTCGGGATCATCGACGCGCCGCTCGTCCTCTTCGCCACGAGCGGCGCCGTGATCATCGGCATCGTCTATTCCTATCTGCCCTTCATGCTGCTGCCGATCTACGCCGCGCTCGAAGGGCAGGACCCGAGCCTGCGCGAGGCCGCGGCCGATCTCGGCGCCACGCCGGCGCAGGTCTTTCTGCGCGTGACGCTGCCGCTCTCGCGCGACGGCGTCATCGCGGGCGCGCTCCTCGTCTTCATTCCGGCGGTCGGCGAATTCGTGATTCCCGATCTTCTCGGCGGCTCGGACACGCTGATGATCGGCCGAACGCTCTGGAACGATTTCTTCGCCAATCACGATTGGCCGGCGGCTTCGGCGGTCGCCGTCGTCCTCGTCGCCATTCTGCTGATTCCGCTTCTGATGTGGGAGCGCGCCCGGCTGAGGGAAGAGGAGGGGCGCCGGTGAGCCGCTCCGCCAACGCCGCGCGCATCGCGACGCTCTCTCTGGGCTTCGTCTTCCTTTACGCGCCCATCGTCATTCTGGCGGCGATGAGTTTCAACGCCTCCCGGCTCGTCTCCGTCTGGGGCGGCTTCTCGACGAAATGGTATGCCGCGCTGCTCGAGAACGAGCTTCTCCTGCAATCCGCCAAGATCAGTTTCGCGGCGGCTCTCCTTTCGGCGGCCATCGCAACCCTTCTCGGGCTTCTCGCGGCGGTCGCGCTGGCGCGTTTCGGAGGCTTTCGCTCGCGCATGCTGTTTTTTGGCGCCGTTCACGCGCCGCTCGTCCTCCCTGAGGTGGTGCTGGGCCTCGCGCTGCTCTCCTGCTTCGTCGCGCTGGGCGTCGGGCGGGGGTTCCTGACGCTCGTCATCGGACATGTGACCTTCACCATGTGCTTCACGACAGTCGCGCTGCTCGCCGCCTTGCGCGGCTGCGATCCGACCCTCGAAGAAGCGGCGATGGATCTCGGCGCCACGCCCGCGAAAGCCTTTGTGCTGGTCGCCTTGCCGCAGATCGCGCCGGCCATGGCGAGCGCCTTTCTGCTCGCCTTCACCCTCTCGCTCGACGATCTCGTGATCGCGAGCTTCGCGACCGGGCCGGGGGCGACGACCTTGCCGATGCGCATCTATTCCCAGGTCCGGCTCGGCGTCTCGCCGCAGATCAACGCCATTTCGACGCTGTTGCTCGGCGCCGTGGCGGTGGCGCTCGGCGTCTCGGCGCTGGTCATGCAGGCGGGCAGACGCCGGGGATTGTGATTGACGGACTGCGCGCCACATAGGCAGCATGGTCCCCCGCTGGTTCGCCTTTCTGCCGAATTTCATCACCATCGCGCGGCTGGTGCTTACGCCCGCCATCATCGCCATGATGGCGGAGGCGCGTTGGCAGGCCGCCTTCCTGATCTTCCTCGTCGCCGGCGCGTCGGACGCGCTCGACGGCTGGCTTGCGAAGACGTTCAATCTCCAGTCGGAGCTCGGAGCGGTGCTCGATCCGCTCGCCGACAAGGCGCTTCTCATCTCCATGTATGTGACGCTCGCGATCAAGGGGCAGGCGCCGGCCTGGCTCGCCATTCTGATCGTCTCGCGCGACGCCCTGATCATCGGGGGCGTGAGCGTGGCCTGGTTCCTCTCCCGGCCAATCAAGGTCCGGCCGCATATCGCCTCGAAACTCACCACCGCCGCGCAGCTTCTGCTCGCCGCCCTCATTCTCGGGGGCGCCGCCTATGGCTTCCGTCTGGAGGCGCTGGAAACGTTCCTGATCGCGAGCGTCGCCGCATTGACGCTCGCTTCCGCGACCGTCTATCTGTGGGTCTGGGTCCAGCATATGAGGCCTTGAGCCATGGCGAAGCAGGAGCAGGGGGCCGCCGTCCGTCGCGGGGGGGCGCGCAAACCCGTGGATTTGTCTTCGGCGGCGGCGCCCGTGGCGGCGGCGCGGGAAGCGGGGCCGGAAACGCGGCAGGAAGCCCGGCAGGAAACGCGAATCGTGACGGTCAAATGGGCGGGGCTCAGCCTGGAGCGCCAGCTCATGCTATGGGGGGTGGCGCTCCTCGCCGTGGGCGCGATCCTGTATCTGCTCAGCCCGGTCCTCGCGCCTTTCGTGGCGGGCACGGCGCTCGGCTATCTGCTCGATCCTGTCGCCGACCGGCTGCAACGCTGGGGCGCGTCGCGGCTTGGCGCGGCGCTGCTGCTGCTTTCCGCCTTCATCGCCTTCGTCGTCACGGCGCTCGTCATCCTGCTGCCGATCCTCACGCATCAAATGGCGGGCTTTGTCACGGCGCTGCCCGGCTATCTGCAAACGCTGCACGGCCTCGTCATCGAGTGGAGCACGCATTTCTCGAGCCAGTATTTCCGGGAGTATCTCGAAAAATACGGGCTCGGCGGCGCCAGCGCGAATCTCGACGTGGAAAAGTATTTCAACGATCTGGCGAGCCAGGGGGCCGTTCTCGTTGGGGATTTCGCAAAGTCGCTGCTGCTGCGCGGCTATGCCTTCATCAATGTGATCTCGCTCATCGTCATCACACCGGTCGTGGCTTTTTACATGCTGCTCGACTGGGATCACATGGTCGAGATCGTCGACGATCTCATCCCGCCGCGTCATCGCGAGGATGTGCGGATGCTGGCGCGCGACATCAATCGCGCGCTGGCGGGCTTCGTGCGCGGCCAGTCGCTCGTGTGTCTCTTTCTCGGCGTCTGGTACGCTGTCGGTCTTTCCGCCATCGGTCTGAACTTCGGCTTTCTCATCGGCGTGATCGCCGGCATTCTGAGCTTCGTTCCCTATGTTGGCTCGATCACGGCCTTCGTGCTCTCGATCATCATCGCCATCGTGCAGGCCTGGCCGCACATCAACCTGCCGATCGAGGCGGTGGCGATCGTGACCACGGGCCTCATCATGGATGGCTATGTGCTCTCGCCGCGTCTCGTCGGCGCCTCGGTTGGCCTTCATCCGGTGTGGATCATGTTCGCGCTGCTCGCCTTCGGCGCGCTTTTCGGCTTCACGGGGCTCATCGTCGCCGTCCCGGTCGCCGCGGCGCTCGGCGCGCTGATGCGCTTCCTCGCCCGCCGCTACCGCGCGAGCGCGCTCTACCGCGAGCCGCCCTACGCCCGTGACCGGGCCTGATCCATGAGGGAAGGCGCGCGCGCGCCGGCGCAGCTGCCGCTGGAGCTTCCGCTCGCGCCGCGTTTCGGCCGCGCGGAGTTTCTGTCCGCGCCGTCGAATGCGGCGGCCCTCGCCATGGTCGAGCGCTGGCCTGACTGGCCGGATCGCATCCTCACGCTCATCGGCCCGCCGGGGAGCGGCAAGAGCCATCTTCTGGCGATTTTCCGCCAGCGCGCGCAGGCGCTGGCGGCCGACCCCGCGAATCTGCCGCCCCTCGCGGCGCTCGCCGCCGCCGCGCCCGCGGCGATCGTCCTCGACGGTCTGGAGGACGTGCGGGACGAAACCGCGCTTTTCCACCTGCTGAATTTCGCGGTGGAGCATCGCGTCTTCGTGCTGATGAGCGCGCGCCGCCTGCGGACGGCGGCGGACATCTCGCTGCCCGATCTTTTGTCACGCTTGCGTCGTGCGCCCGTGGTGGAGATCGGCGCGCCGGACGACGATCTGATGCGGGCGGTGCTCGACAAGCTCTTTCGCGACCGCCAGCTGATCGTGGAAGCGCCGGCGCTCGCTTATGCGGCTTTGCGTCTGGAGCGTTCTCTCGACGCCGCGCGCGCTTTTGTCGCGGCGCTGGATCGCGAGGCGCTCGCCCGCGGCCGGCCGGCGACGCGGGCCTTGGCCGCTGAAGTTTTAGAGGCTTTCGCCGTCCCGGATGGCGGAAGAGAGGATTGACCAAGGCCGCTTTTCGTCCTGCCGGCTTTGTCGCCATTGTGGCAATATGGGGAAAACGGGACAGCGGGCATGACAGCCAATATGAGAGAGAATGCCGCGCGCGGCGCGACCGAAATCGAGGCCGCCGCCATAGAGGTGATGGACCCCGCAGGCGAGATTCTGGAGCATCCGGAGGAACTTGCGGCCTCGCCGCGGCGTTTCATCAACCGGGAGCTTTCCTGGCTGGAATTCAACCGCCGCGTTCTGGAGGAGGCGTCCAACAGGCGCCATCCGCTGCTCGAGCAGCTACGATTCCTCTCCATTTCCGCCAATAATCTCGATGAATTCTTCATGGTGCGCGTCGCGGGCCTGCGCGGACAGATCCGCTCGGGTCTCACAGCCGTCTCTCAGGACGGGCTGACGCCGGCCGAGCAACTCGCCAAGATCAACGAGCGGGTCGTCCTCCTTACCAACGAGCAGCTGCGGCGCTGGCGCGAGCTGCGTCGCGAGATCGAGGAGGTCGGCATTGCGATCGTCGAGCCCGCCGATGTTTCCAAGGCGGACCGGGAATGGCTCGAAGACCACTTCCTCAACCGCATCTTCCCGGTGCTGACTCCGCTCGCCGTCGATCCGGCGCACCCTTTCCCCTTCATCCCCAATCTCGGTTTCACGCTGGCGCTGGAGCTCGTGCGGCCCGGAGACCGCAAGACGCTTCAGGCGCTGGTGCGTCTGCCGCCCAAGATCGAACGCTTTGTGCATCTGCCCAATCCCGCCGGCGGGCGCGAGCGTTACATGCTGCTGGAAACGCTGATTGCGATGAACGCGCAGCGGCTCTTTCCCGGCTATCTGCTGCGCGGGCAGGGGCTCTTCCGCGTGATCCGCGACAGCGATCTCGAAGTGGAGGAAGAGGCCGAGGATCTCGTTCTCTTCTTCGAGACCGCGCTGAAGCGCCGGCGCCGCGGCTCCGTGATCCGGCTAGAAGTCGCCGCCGACATGCCTGAATCGCTGCGCGCCCTCGTCGCCGACGAGCTGGAGGTCGAGCCGAGCGAGACCTTCGAGATTGACGGCATGCTGGCGCTCAACGATCTTTCCGAACTCGTCGCGCTCGACCGGCCAGATCTGAAGTTCAAGCCCTATAACCCGCGCTTTCCCGAGCGCGTGCGCGATAATGGCGGGGACTGTTTCGTCGCTATCAAGCAGAAGGACCTCGCGGTCCATCACCCTTACGAATCCTTCGACGTCGTTGTGCAGTTTTTGCAGCAGGCGGCGCGCGATCCCAATGTCGTCGCGATCAAGCAGACGCTTTATCGCACCTCCAACAACAGCCCCATCGTGCGCGCGCTGGTCGAGGCCGCCGAGGCCGGAAAATCCGTCACCGCGCTCGTGGAATTGAAAGCGCGCTTCGACGAGGAGGCCAATATCCGTTGGGCGCGCGATCTGGAGCGCGCGGGCGCGCAGGTCGTCTTTGGCTTCATCGAGCTCAAGACGCACGCCAAGCTCTCCATGGTCGTGCGTCGCGAAGGGTCGGGGCTCGCCACCTACTGCCATATCGGCACGGGCAATTATCATCCGGTGACGGCGCGCGTTTATACGGATATTTCTCTATTCACCGCCGATCCCGCGATTGGTCGCGACGTCTCGCGCATCTTCAACTACATTACGGGCTATGCCGAACCGGCCGGCCTCGAGCGCATGGCCGTCTCGCCGATTTCGCTGAAGCAGAAGCTGATCGAGCACATCGAGCAGGAGATCGAATTCGTCAAGGCGGGCAAGCCCGGCGCTATCTGGCTGAAGTGCAATGCGCTGGTCGATCCGGAAATCATCGACGCGCTATACATGGCGTCGCGGGCGGGGGTCTCCATCGACTGCGTCGTGCGCGGCATCTGCTGCCTGCGACCGGGCGTGAAGGGCCTTTCCGAGAATATCCGCGTCAAGTCGATCGTCGGGCGCTTCCTCGAACATGCGCGCGTCTATGCGTTCGGCGGCGGTCACAAGCTGCCCCATCCGCGCGCGCACGCCTATATTTCCTCGGCCGATCTGATGCCGCGCAATCTCGACCGGCGCGTCGAGGTGCTGATGCCCATCGCCAATCCAACCGTGCATCAGCAGTTGCTCGATCAGATCATGCTCGCCAATCTCATGGACAATGAGCAGAGCTATCGCGTGCTGCCGGACGGCTCCTCGCAGCGCATCACGCCCGGAGAAAATGAGGAGCGTTTCAACGCGCATCAATATTTCATGACCCATCCGAGCCTTTCGGGGCGCGGCAAGTCCCTCAAGGACTCGCGCCCGCGCTCGCTCCTGAAGCGCAAGCAAGATGCTTGAACGATTCCTGCGTTCGCGCCCGGTCGAACAGCCCGCGCCCAGCGCCGTGCGCCCGGTCGCCATCGTTGACATTGGCTCCAACTCCGTGCGTCTCGTCGCCTATCAGGGGCTCTCGCGCGCGCCGACGCCCATCTTCAACGAAAAGGCCATGTGCGGCCTCGGCAAGGGCGTGGTGACCACGGGCCGTCTGCCGGAAGAAGGCGTGGAAAAGGCGCTGAAGGCGCTGCGCCGCTATCGCGCCTTGTGCAGCATGATGGGGGTTCTCGACATTGAAGTGATCGCCACGGCCGCGGCGCGCGACGCGCAGAACGGGCCGGCATTTCTGGACGCCGCGCGCGACGCCATCGGCCGGGAGATCAGCCTGCTGCCCGGCCGGCGCGAGGCCGAGCTGTCGGCGCTCGGGATCGTCTCCTCCATTCATCAGCCGGATGGCGTCGTGGGCGATCTCGGCGGCGGCTCGCTCGAACTCATCGACGTGAAGGGCGACGCGCTCGGCAATGGCGTCACCCTGCCGCTCGGCGGGCTGGCGCTGATGGACGCCTCGCGGCGCTCGCCAAGGGAGGCGACGCGCATCGCCCGCAAGGCCATCGCGGGCGCCAAGCCCCTGGAACAGCTCAAGGGCCGCACCTTCTATGCGGTGGGCGGCACCTGGCGCTCGCTGGCGAAGCTGCACATGCGCCAGCGTAACTATCCGCTCGGCGTGATGCACAATTACCGCATCCAGACTGGCGAAGCGGCCGATTTCGCGGCGCTCGTCGAACACATCGACAGCGCGGCGATCGAGGACATCGACGTGGTGTCGGCTGCGCGCCGGCCGTTGCTCGCTTACGGCGCCGTCGTCCTCGACGAAATCATCCGCCGCGCCAAGCCGCGCGAGATCGTGATTTCGGCCGCCGGCGTTCGCGAGGGCGTCCTTTTCGAACGCCTCTCCGAGAGCGAGCGCAGGATCGACCCGCTGCTCTCCGCCTCGCGCGAACTCGAAGGCACGTTCGCGCGCGCGCCGGGCTATGGCGATGAGCTGATCGCCTGGACCGACGCCTTCATGGAGTCGAGCGAGATCGACGAAACGCCTGAAGAAAAGCGCCTGCGCCATGCGGCCTGCCTGCTGTCCGACATCGCCTGGCGCGCCCATCCCGAATATCGCGCCGAGCGGGCGATGAATATCGTCACGCAGGGGCCTTTCGTCTCGGTCGATCATCCGGGCCGCGCCTATCTCTCGCTCGCCATCGTCATCCGTCACGAGGGGCCGGAGGGGGGCGCGGGAATCGGCATGGTGCGCAGCCTGTTGACGACGCGGCTCTTCGCGCGCGCCCGCATCCTCGGCGCCGCCATGCGCGCCGCCTATCTGCTGTCGGCCTCGATGCCGGGGGTCCTGCCGCGAACCAGCATGAGGCTGCGCAGGGGAATGCTGGCGCTGACGCTGCCGGCCGATTACGCCGATCTGGCCAGCGATCGCGTGCTCAGTCGCCTCAAGACGCTCGGAAGATTGCTTGGCGCCGACGCGGCGATAGAAATCGCGGGCTAGCAGCGCGGACCGAGAAAAATTCGCCCGGCGAAAGATGCGCCGGGCGAGATTCCGCAAGTCGCCTCAGGCCGCGGTGCGTCCGAGCACGTCAGCGCGCACCGAACCGGCAAGCGCGGCCACTTCCTTCACTTCGTTCTCCGGAACGCCGAGCTCGCGGAGCGTGCTGTTCAGGTTCTCGATGACTGCGTCGACGTGAGAGTCGTTGAGACCCTTTTCGACGAGTCGCTTGTGCGCATTGCGCATGTCGAGGCCGGTGTATTCGTTCGGTCCGCCAAAGGCCATGGTCAGAAAGGACTTCTGCTTGGCGATCTGCTGGTCCATGTCGACGCCGTCAAAGAAGGGCGCGATACGGCTGTCCGCCAGCACTTTGCGATAAAACAGCTCAACCGCCGCATCGACGGCCTTTTCGCCGCCGAGACGCTCATACAGGCTCGTCATAGAACCCCCTCATGTCTGTTTTGGAACGACACGAGGCTAGTGCTTGTCCTTGACGGCTTCAATGGCCAACAGATGAAAACCTAATAGAACCAGTAAGTTTCGCGCAAGGCAGCGCTCCGCTCGCCCCCTCGTGTCCCGCATGCGCCTCCAGCCGGGCATGACACGAGCGCCAAGCGCGGACGCCCCTCCACATGGGCGAGGCAAACGCATTGCCGGCTATCCGGCGTTTAAAAAATCAGTTGGAGGCTGAAGCCTCTGCGGGGGCTTCGACGACGCCATCTCCCGAGCGGGGCCGGGGCGCGCTTTCCGCCTCGGCCTCTTGCCAGTCGAAGGTGACGACCTTGCCATTCTCGACGGCGAGCGCCAGCCGACCGCGTTTCAGCTCAAGCGCCTTTTCGCCGAAAATGGTCCGCCGCCAGCCCTTGAGCGCGGGCACGTCGGCACGGTCGTCGCCGGCGATGGCTTCGAGGTCCTCGACGGTGGCGATCATTTTCGCGGCGACGCCGGTCTGCTCCGTCACCTGCCGAAGCAAAACCTTCAGAAGTTCCACTGTCGCGCCGTTCGAGCCGCGCCTTTCGCGCTCGATGCGCGGGACGCTGCCGGGATCACGGGCGAGGCCGCGCTCAACGGCGGCGAGAATCTCCGCGCCGGCGCGCGAGCGCTCCATACCCTTGGGGAAGGAGCGGAGATTGGCCAGCGCCTCCGCGTTCTTGGGCGCCGACTGCGCAATCTCGATCAATACGTCGTCCTTGAGCACGCGCGACCGCGGCACGTCCCGGCTCTGCGCCTCGGCCTCGCGCCACGCGGCGAGCTCCATGAGCACGGCGAGGTCGCGGGGCTTGCGGGCGCGATGGCGCAGCCTTTCCCAGGCATTGTCCGGATGCTGCTCATAGGTCGCGGGCGAGGTGAGCGTCTCCATTTCGTCGGCGAGCCAGTCGAGCCGGTTCGAACGTTCGAGCCGAGCCTGGAGCGTGGCGTAGATGTCGCGCAGATAGGTGACGTCGGCGATGGCGTATTCGATCTGCGCGGGCGACAGCGGGCGGCGCGACCAGTCGGTAAAGCGCGAGGATTTATCGAGATTTGCGCGGGTGATCGCCTTGACCAGCTCCAGATAGGAGGCCTGTTCGCCGAAGCCGCAGACCATGGCGGCGACCTGGGTGTCGAAGAGGGGCGTCGGAATCAGGCGCGCCAGCCGCCAGATGATTTCCAGATCCTGCCGGGCGGCGTGGAAAACCTTGACGACCTCCTTATTCGCCATCAGCGCGAAAAAGGGAGAGAGGTCGATTCCCTCGGCAAGGGCGTCGATTGCAACCGCCTCCTGCGGCGAGGCGATCTGGATGACGCAGACCTTCGGCCAAAAGGTGGTTTCCCGCAGGAATTCGGTGTCCACCGTCACGAAGGGGTGGCGCGAAAACCGGTCGCAGACGGCCGCAAGCTCATCGGTGGTGGTCAACAGGCTCATTGAAATGCAGTTTACCCAGTTTCGCCCTGAGGCAGAAGCATTTTTGACATTATGCCGTACGTTCGACAAGAACAGCGGTGCCGTAGGCCAGCACCTCGGTCACGCCGTCCATGATCTCATTGGCGTCGTAGCGCATCCCGATGATCGCGTTAGCGCCTCCCTGCGCGGCGTGTTCGCACATGTGGTCGAAAGCCTCCTGCCGCGCGGTTTCCGCCAATTCGACATAGACCGAGAGCTTGCCGCCGAAGACGCCCTGCAGGCCGCCGACGAAATTTCCGACGACGGATCGGGACCGAACCGTGATGCCGCGCACAAGCCCAAGATGCTGAACGATACGATAACCCGCGATCTCGTTCGTCGTCGATACGATCATGAAGGCCCCCGCCCGACGCTCCGGCGAATCGCCGGGCTCTCCCTAGCGTAACCGGGCTGTCCCCATGCGCAAAACGCGGGAAAATTGCGGTTGCTCCGCGCCGCCGGGCGAGTAGGATCGTCCCGCCACTCTTTATCTTCACGGAGCCTATCCGACACATGGTCGCCTCGTCTCGCAGCGCCGCTTTCGCGGCGGCATTGATTTTATGTGTGGGCTCCTCGCAGGCGCTGGCCGCCCATTCCGCCGGCGTCAGCCCCGGCTGGAAGCTGTGCCGCTCCAGCAATCCCGACGAGCGCATCGCCGGCTGCACGCAGGTGATCGAGGCGATCGACAAGGAATCCAAGCACAATCAGCTCGCCGCCTACGTCAATCGCGCCGGCGCCTATCAGGCGAAGGGCGATTACGCCCACGCCATCGAAGATTACGGCAAGGCGCTCGAGGTCGAGCCGGGATCGGCGGTCGTCTTGCTGGCGCGCGGCGCGGCTCATCACGCAAAGGGCGATCTCGACGCGGCGATCGCGGACTATGATCAGGCGATCGCCCACGACAAGAAGAACGCCGCCGCTTTCATGGCGCGCGCCTCGGCCTGGCGCGCCAAGGGCGACGCCGAAAAGTCGCTCGCCGATATCGACGAGGCTGTGAAGCTCGACGGCAAATCCGCCGCGCCGCTCGCCGCGCGGGCGAATTATTACCATGCAAAGGGCGATCACGCCCGCGCCATCGCGGATTACGCCGAGGCCCTGAAGCGGGACCCGAAGCTCGTGCCGGCGCTGATCGGGCGGGGCGGCTGCTATTACGCCAAGGCCGATTACGACAAGGCGCTCGCCGACTTCGAGGCGGCCGCGAAACTCGATCCGAAAAATGCGACCGCCTTGCTCAACCGCGCCAACGCCTGGCGTGGCAAGAAGGATTTCGAACGCGCCAAGGCGGATTACGCCGCCGCTTTGGCGTTGAAGCCCGACCTCGCCGCCGCCAAGAAGGGCGAGGAGGACATGGCCAAGATCCTCGCGAAGAAAGCCGCGGGCGGCGGGCCGGCGCCCGACGCCGCGCCTGCGGCGGTCGAGCACGAGCACTGAGGCGCCGGCGTCACTCAGGCGACGCGGAGCCCTGCAAACAGAATGCCCGCGCCGGACGCGGGCATGCCACCCGCCGCTTTACAACGCTTCAGCGGCGGCCAGCACCTCCTCGGCGTGGCCAGGCACTTTCACCTTGCGCCAGATTTTCGCGATTCGTCCTGACGGGTCGATGAGGAAGGTGGAACGTTCGACGCCCATATATTTGCGGCCGTACATGCTTTTTTCGACCCATACGCCATAGGCGGCGAGCGTTTCCTTGGTCTCGTCGGCGGCCAGCGGCAAGGTCAGCTCGTATTTGTCGCGGAACTTGTCGTGGCTCTTGGGCGAATCGGGCGACATGCCGACGACGACGGTTTTCGCCTTGGCGAACTTGTCGCGCAAAGCGTTGAATTCGATAGCTTCTTTGGTGCAGCCCGAGGTGTCGTCCTTCGGGTAGAAATAGAGCGCCACCTTTCTGCCCGCAAATGAGGCGAGCGAGACGGTCTCGCCTCCGGCGCCGGGGAGGGCGAAGGCTGGCGCCGGATCGCCCTCCGCGAGGGCAGGGACCGCGGCGGCCGTTTCGCTCTTAACCGCCGCCTGTTTCTCGGTTTTTACCTTTGGCTTGGCGTCAGATTTCGCCGCCGCCGGTTTGCTGCTTGCCGCTTTCGTCGCCATTGCGCCTTCCTTTCGTCGCAACCGCAATTAAAATTGAGCTGAACAATGCAGGGATGGCGCCGCCCGGCAAGTGCGCCGCTCGACAGGCAAGCGCCATTTATGGGCGACTCGAGCCCATTAGCGAGGATTTTTGACCGACCAAAGAGGGCGCGAGGATCGCGGGGATCGGCTGGGCTTCGATGCGCGGCCGCCGAGAAACCGTGCGCATGGCTCGTGGCCGGGGAACTCATGGCCGGGGGGCTCGGGCGATCTTCGCGGCTCGCGATGGCTGCGTGGGCTCGCCTTTGGCGGCATCGCCGCGCTGGCGCTGCTGTGCGTGGCGCTCGGCGTCTTCTTCGCGATGCTGTCGCAGGGACCGATCAGCCTCACATGGCTCACGCCGCGCATCGTTGCGGCGCTCGACGAGCGTTTCGCCGGTCAATTCGCCTTCCAGCTCCGCGGCGCGTCTCTCACGAATAGCGATAGCGGGCCGACCCTCTCCGTCGACGACCTCGTCGTGAAGGAGAGTGGGCGCGCCGTCCTCGCGGCGCCGCGCGCCGTGCTGTCGATCGACTGGCCCTCGCTGCTGCTCGGCCACATTAAGCCGCGCCGCCTCGAGGCGCTGGATCTCGACCTCAGGCTCTCGCTTCAGGCGGACGGGACGATGGCCTTTTCGGCTGGCGCCGACCCCCTCACGACGCCGAAAATCGCTCCCCCGGCGGCCTCGGCTGCCCCTGCGCCGGCAATGGCTCCCGAGCGCGTGGCGCTGCTCAAGACCGGCGCGGCCGCGCTGCGCAGCCTCATGGACTTTGCGACGAGCCCCAACAGCCCGGTGGGAACGCTCGACCGCCTCGGCCTGCTGCAGGGGCGGCTCACGATCGACGACCGCACGGTCGATCGCGTCATCGTGTACAAGGACGTTGCGATCAGCCTCACCAAGAGCGAAGAGGCCATGCGCTTCAGCCTTGCCGCGACCGGCCCCTCCGGGCGCTGGACCGCCACGGCGGCCGCCAGGGGCGCGCCCGGCCAATCCCGCTCCTTCGTCGCCCGCGTGCGCGACCTGAGGATCGACGAAATCGCGCTGATCGGCGGTTTCCGCACGACAGGCTTCGACACGGACGCGCCGCTCGGCGTGGACATGAGCTTTTCTCTCTCCCGCGACGACATCGTGCTCGACGCCAAGGGCGCCTTCGAGATCGGCAAGGGTTTCTTCCGTCTCGACGAGCCGGATCACGAGCCGGTGATGATCCAGCGCATCGCCGGACAGGCGGCCTGGAGTCGGCACGAGCGCAAGGTCGTGATCGCCCCGCTCCAGTTCAAGGCCGGCGGATTCGACATGGCGCTCGCGGGCGAGGCGGCGCCGCCCGCGGAGTTGCCGCCCGGCGCCGATCCGGGGGCCGACGCCTGGATGATCGCCCTGCGCCTCGTCAAGCCGACGCAGATCACGCCCGAGCGCGCGGGCGAGATGACGGTTCCGATCGAGGAGGGCCAGCTCGAGGCCCGCCTGATGGCCGGGCAGGGGCGGGTGCTCGCCGACAGATTCGCCTTCTCCGGCCCCGATCTGCGGGTGGCGGCGACGGGGGCGCTGATCTACCGGGGCGAAACACGGGTTTCCTACACGCTTGATGTCGAGGACACGCAGATCCGCGCGCTCTCACGGCTCTGGCCGACGCATGTGGCGGCCGGAGTGCGGACCTGGTTCGTCGATCATGTGCCGGCTGGCGTTATCCGGCGGGCGCATGGGGCCGGCGCCTTCGACGACGCCGCGCTCACGGCCATGCGCTACGAGCGCCCCCCGCCGGATGACTCGGTCGAGGTCACGGGCGAAATCGTCAACGCCAGCGTCGTCGAGGTGCTGCCGGGCATGGCGCCGCTCACCGGGATCGACGGGCGGCTGCGCATCACGGGCCGCACCTCTTCTTTCGACGCGTCCTCCGGCGCGCTCGAACCGGCGCCCGGCCGCAAGCTCGCAATCGAGCAGGGACGTTTCTCGGTTGCCGACAACGCGCTGCGTCCGACTCCCGCCGTACTCGATCTGAAGGTCGCGGGCAGCGTGGAGGCCGTGGCGGACGTTCTCGCCATTCCCGCCATCGCGAGCCATGCGTCCATTCCGGTGGACCCCGGAGCCATCAAGGGCCAGATCGACGGCCGGCTGAAGATCGACTTCGAGATCGGCGAGAAGGCTCGCGACGAGATGACGACTTTCGCGATCGACGCGACGGCGAGCAATCTCGTCATCGAGCGGCTCATCGGCAAGGAACGGCTCGAGGGGGCGACGCTGCGGGTCCTTGCAGACCGCTCTGGCCTCCAGGTGAGCGGCGGCGGCCGAATCTATGGCGCGCCGGCCACGCTCGACGTGAGGCGCGGCTTCGGGGAGACGGGCCCGGCGCAGGCGCAAGTGACCTTCACCTTCGACGACGCGGCGCGCCAGCGCGCGGGCTACGCCATGGGGGGCGTCGCCGGCCCCGTGTCGGCCGTCGTCAAGACGCCGCTCCCGGTCGAAGATCTCAACGCTCACATCGAGCTCGACTTCACGCGGGCCGTCTTCGACAATCCCATCCCCGGCATGACGAAGCCCGCCGGGCGGCCGGCGCGGGCGTCTTTCATGCTCGTGAAGCGTGGCGACGGCATCGCGCTCGACCAGTTCAGCTTCGAGGCTGGCTCCGCGCAGGCGCAGGGATTGATCGAACTGTCGAAGGAAGGCGCGCTGCGCGGCGCGCGGCTGGCGCCGGTGCGGCTCTCGCCGGGCGACGACATGCGGCTCGACATTTCGCGCGTCGGAGACGCGATCAAGGTCGTCGCCCGCGGCTCGAACTGGGACGCGCGGCCGATGCTCGGCTCGCTCATTCGCTCGGGGGCCGACAAGCCGCTCTCGGGCGTCGGGAAAAGCTCGGGCGACGACATCGACCTCGAGTTCAAGTCCCCGATCGTCACCGGCCATGGAAAGCAAATTCTCTCCAATGTGGATTTCAGGCTTTCGAGCAAAGGGGGGCGGCCGCGCTTCGTGTCGCTCACGGGCTCGTTCGGCCGCGAGCAACTGGCGGTGGCGCTGTCGCGCGGCCAGAACAGCAATCCGATGATAGAGATCTCGACCAATGACGCTGGCTCGCTTCTGGCTTTCGTCGATATCTACCGGAAGATGGAAAGCGGCGTGCTGAACGCCAATGTCGAGCTCGGCCAGAACGGCGCCGAGGGCATGATTCGCGTCCGCGACTTCTTCCTCAAGGGCGAGCCGACGATTCGCCAGCTGATGGCGCAGGGCGGCGTGCAGCGCGCGGACGATCGAGGCAACATTCGATTCGATCCCGACTCCGTGCGTATCGGCCGATTGCAGTCGGGCTTCACCTGGTCCGGGGGGCGCCTCTCGGTGCGCGAAGGCGTGATGTCGGGGCCGGAAATCGGCATGACCTTCGACGGCTTCATCGACTTCCCCCGCGACCGCCTCGACCTCGCGGGCTCTTATGTGCCGGCCTATGCGCTGAACAGCCTGCTCTCGAACATCCCGGTGCTCGGCTTCGTGATCGCCGGCGGCCAGCACGAGGGCATTTTTGCGCTGAGCTACAGACTCACGGGATCGCTCTCGTCTCCGGTCGTGAACGTCAACCCGCTTTCGGCCATCGCGCCGGGGATGATCCGCAAGATCATGGGCGTCCTCGACGGAACGACCCGGCTGCCGGACAGTGGCCGCCAATAAAGCTCTGGCAAAGCCGTTGTAACGGCTCCGCTTTTATTTCTGTGGACTCTATGATTTCCTTTTCGGCGTTGATCAGAATTATTCACCGCCAAGATATAGATCATGAACTTTACTGTTTATCATGCTGGGGTCGATGCGGTTTCCCGTCTCGTCCGAGCTCCGGGCGGCTCTCTGGAGGTCTTGCGGGCGAGTCCGTCCGACCCCTACAAAATCTCCCGCGCCTATACGCTGCTCCATCGCCTCGCCTGCGCCGCGCCGCCGGCCCTGCGTGAGCGCCTCGCGGAAAAATGGCTGCGCCGCCCGGAGGCGCCGGGCCCGGCGGCCGAGCATGTCCTGCAATATGCGATCGGCGCGCAGCTCGCCGGGGCGGATCGCGACAAGACGGCCGTGGTCGCCAAAGGGGCGGACAATTTCTATCGCCGCCAGTATCGCCAATATCTCAACCCGACCATGGGCGTTTTCGCCCAGACGGCGACGCTCGCCATTCTCGGAGCCGGGTCCAGGCCACGCGGCGGCTTGTGGGGGCGGCGGCGCGAGGTGGTCATGGCGGCGTCGGAATCAATCCACGGCGCGGGGCCAATCCTCGTTCTGGACCACCAGACGGTCGCGACGCCGCTCTTCCTGCCGAGGCTTGGTCAGGCTGGCGAACAGGCGCGGCTCGAACGCTGGCTTTCCGGGCGCGGCCCGGCGCCTGCCTCTTACCGGCGCCTGATGGCCGGGGAGGCGATGCGCAGCGCCGAAAGCCGCGTTCGCGCCCGGCGGCGCGGCGCACTCGGCGCTTCGCTCGAGGTGGCGCAGGCGGCGCTGGAGAGCGGCAAACTCGCCATTCTCGCGCTCCACCCTTACGACCCGGACGCGATGGGGCTGCATGTCACGCTCTTTGGCGTCGAGGCGCTCACGCCCGACGAGCTCCTCCATGACTATGCGCTGGCGGCGGACGAACTCGAACCCTGGCGCCGGGCCGCGGACCGAATGAACGCCGAGCTCCGCTTTCTCGTCGGCGGCGTCGAGGAAGCCTTTACGCAGTGTTCGCAAAATCTCTTCGTCAAGCGCCCGGCCGCGCCGGCGCCCGCGCGCGCCGCCTGGCCGCACGCCTGGTCGCCGAGCCTGCCGCTCGACCTGCTGGTCGGGGCGCAATTCGAAATCTTCCAGGCGACGGTTTCGGCGTCTGGCCTGCCGGGCGTTTCGCCGCGCAACGGCGACATCGGCCTCGCCGGCTTCGTGGCTCAGAAGGGCAGGCGGACCTTTGTGCTCATCCCCTATTTTACCGGCAACGCCGTGCATGGGCATGCGGCGAAGCTCTGGTCCAATCCGCACTCCGCCTTGCTGATTTACGACGATCACACCACGCGCTCGGCGACGACGCTTTATGGGCCGACGCGAGTCGTCTCCCATGACCGGGTCGAAAGACAGTTCCCGCTGGTCGCGGCGCGGATCGCCAGCCGCAGGCGCCGAAATGGCGCGCCGGCGGATACGGCGGAATATTGGTTCATCCAGCAGGTGACCGAGGTCCGCGTTCAGGACGAGCCGGTGGTCCTGAACCATCTCGATCCGGCGCGTCCGACCTGCACGATTCACGCCGCCGGCCCCGCCCATCACGGCAAGAAGCCCGCCTATTTCGCGGCGGAATCGGCGGCCCCCTATGACATGGCGTGGCAGCACGAGCGCGAGGCGGAGGGCCGCCCACGCGATCCCTCGGGCGTGTCGCGCCGGTATTGGCAGTGGGAGTCCGGCCCGGCGCTGGAGGCGCGGCGGGTGCATCTTGACGGCGTCGGAGCCACGCCGGCGAAGGCGTCTTAACAGCGCTCCAGCAGGACGTGCTTCTTCTTGCCGAGGGAAAGTTTCGCGACGCCGTCCTTCTCGAAGTCCTTTTCGGAGAGAGTCCCGCGCTCGTCCGTCACCACGGCGTCGTTGACGCGCAGGCCGCCGCCCTTGATCTGGCGGCGCGCTTCGCCCGTCGAGGCGACGAGCCCCGCCTTGACGAAGGCCGACAGCACGCCGAGGCCGGCGGCGATCTCCTCGGCGGAAATGGCGACCTTTGGCAAGGACAGCGCCAGGGCGCCCTCCTCGAAGGTCGCCCGCGCCGTCTCGGCGGCCTGTTCAGCGGCGTCGCGGCCATGGACCAGCGCCGTCGCCTCGGTGGCGAGGGTCTTCTTCGCCTCGTTGATTTCCGCGCCCTGAAGCGCCGCAAGCCGCGCGATCTCCTCCATCGGGAGGAAGGTGAAGAGCTTCAGGAAGCGGGCGACGTCGGCGTCCTCGGTGTTGCGCCAATATTGCCAGTAATCATAGGGCGACAGCATCTCGGCGTTGAGCCAGACCGCGCCCGCCGCCGTCTTGCCCATCTTGGCGCCCGAGGCGGTGGTCAGAAGCGGCGAGGTCAGGGCGTAGAGCTGCGGCGTTCCCATGCGCCGCCCGAGGTCGAGACCGGTGACGATATTGCCCCACTGGTCGGAGCCGCCCATTTGCAGCAGCGCGCCGTGGCGCCGGTTCACCTCGACGAAATCGTAAGCCTGCAGGCACATATAGTTGAATTCGATGAAGGAGAGTTCGTGCTCGCGCTCGAGCCTCAGCTTTACGGAGTCCATGGTGAGCATGCGGTTGACCGAGAAGTGCCGGCCCACGTCGCGCAGGAACTCGATGTAGTTCAGCCCCGCGAGCCATTCGGCGTTGTCGAGCATCAGCGCGTCGGCGGGGCCGTCGCCGAAGGTCAGAAACCGCTCGAAGACGCGGCGGATCGAGGCCTTGTTCGAGTCGATCTGCTCGACCGTCAGCAGCTTGCGGCTCTCGTCCTTTCCGGAAGGATCGCCGACGCGGGTGGTGCCGCCACCCATGAGCGGCAGCGCCCGTCCGCCCGTCCGCTGAAGCCAGGCGAGCATCATGATCGGCAGCAGCGAGCCGACATGCAGCGAGGGGGCCGTGCAGTCGAAGCCGATATAGGCGGCGAGCCCGCCGGCGGCGGCCTTTTCGTCGAGCCCGGCGAAGTCCGAACACTGGTGAACGAAGCCGCGCTGCATGAGCACGCGCAAAAAGTCGGATTTGGGGGAGAAATCGTCGGCCATGGGGCAGGGTGATAGGGGCTCGAAAGCCTGTGCGCAAGACGGCGCGCCGGTTCGATGAGGCTCAGGGTTCCGCTCCGTGCCGGCATTTGGTAGAAGCCGGACGTCCGCCGGCGGCTTGCCCCGACGCAACCTCAGAGTCCTGAATGCTGTTCTACGAACCGCTGTTCCTGTTCATATTTGGACCGGCGGTTTATCTCGCCTACGTCCTGCTTGGCGCGCGGCCCCATATGCGCGCGCTACTGCTGCTCGTCGCCAGCATCATCTTCTACAGCTGGCGGGAGCCGGCTTTTATTTTCGTAGTCTTCGCCTCGGTCGCGATGGATCTCTACGTGGCGCGGCGGATCTCTATGCTCAAGGCCCGCGCCGCGCCGCAACCCGCCGCAGGATTTGTCGCCGCGCAGGCGCGCGGCGCGGGCGATCTGGCCGTTCACGACGCGGCGAGCGGGGAAAAAGGCGCGCAGGAGGCGGCCCGGCGCTGGCTCGCCTTTGGCGTCGCGGCCAATGTGGCCATTCTCGTCTACTACAAATACACGGGCTTTCTCGCGCTCAACCTCGACGCGCTGTTGCGCGCGCTGACCCTGCCAGGGCTCAACATTCCGGCGATTGCTCTGCCCATCGGCGTCAGTTTCATCGTCTTCGAGAAGATCACTTATCTCGTGGACGTCTATCGCGGCGTGACGGCGCCGGCGCGGGGGCCGCTGCTTTATGCGCTTTACGTCTTCTTCTTCCCCAAGCTGCTCGCCGGGCCGATCATCAAATATCACGACATCGTGGGGCAGTTCGAAGCCTGTCCGCGCGCTGGCATGGACGATTTCGTCAACGGCTTTTCGCGCTTCATGCTAGGGGTCGTCAAAAAGGTCCTGATCGCCGATGTGATGGCGAGCGGCGCGGACGCCCTCTTCGCCCGCGACGCGGCGTCTCTCGGCTTCGCCGGCGCCTGGATGGGCGTCGCTTTCTTCACGCTGCAAATCTATTTCGATTTTTCGAGCTATTCGGACATGGCGATCGGACTCGCGCGCATGTTCGGCTTCCGCCTGCTCGAGAATTTCAACATGCCCTACATCGCCACCAGCGTCACCGATTTCTGGCGGCGCTGGCACATGTCGCTCACGGGCTGGATTCGCGAGTATCTCTATTTTCCGCTGGGCGGAAACCGGAAGGGCGAAGTTCGCACCTATCTCAATCTGTGGATCTGCTTTCTCGCGTCGGGCGTCTGGCACGGGGCCGCCTGGCCCTTTGTCTTCTGGGGCGTTTACAACGGCGCCTTTCTCGTTCTCGACCGGCTGTTCCTGCTCGACCGACTGAAGCGACTGCCGGACTGGCTCGCAAATATCGTGACCCTGCTCGTCGTCATGGTCGGGTGGGCGGTGTTTCGCGCCGCGTCGATGGCGCAGGCGAGCGCTTTCCTGTCCGTCATGATGCGCCCCTGGGCCGCGGGCGACGCGGCCGTCGTGGCCCCTCCGCAAGTCGTCGCGATGGCGTTCGTCGCGGGCGGCGTCTGCATCTTGCAGCGCCTCGGCGTGGAGAAGGGGATCGACTGGCTGGCGCTCGCGCGTCGCCACGCCTTCCTCGCCAACAGCGCGCTGGCGCTGCTCTTTCTGGCGGCGCTGGCCAAGGGGCTGGCCGAGCCCTTCAAGCCCTTCATCTACTTCCGGTTCTAGGCCATGACGCGCGCCCGCCTTCTCTATGTCCAACGCCTGCCGATTCTCGGCTGTGCAGGTTTTCTCTTCGCGCTGCTGCTGGTCAACGCCTGGAATCTCGCCGTCTCGACCGACTGGCCGAAGCTGCGCATTCGAAGCTCCCAGCCTCTATGGGGCGTCGTCCCGCCGCAGCCGGCGCCCTGGAGCGTCAGCGCCTTTCTGGCGGGCGAGACGCAGAAGGCCGTCTCGTCGTCCGTTGGCCAACTCCAGCCGGTGTTTCCCCTGGCGGTGCGGATCAGAAACCAGTTTCTCTTTTCCGTCCTCGGCGTTTCGGGGGCGCCCGATATCGTCATCGGGCGCGAGCGGCATCTCTTCGAAAAATACTACATCGACGAGTTCTGCGCGCGCGGGGCTGCGCCCGATCCGGCCGCCGTTGACGCCTGGGCGTCGCGGATTCGGGGCATACAGGACGCCGCCGGGGCGAAAGGGAAGGCGTTCGTCTATCTAATTTCGCCGTCGAAAGCGCCTTTGTACAGCCGCTATCTTCCCGAGAAGATCAGTTGCCCCGCTCTGGCGCGCGGTTCGACCGACAAGCTCGCGCCCTATCTCGCGGCGCTCGATGCGCGCGGCGTCGCCTATATCGACGGGGCGTCTCTCTCGCGGGCGGCTGCGCCGGATTATGCGATCGACCTCTTTCCGCCCGGCGGCACGCATTGGAATGTGCTCGGCGCGGCGATTGCGACACGCGCATTCACGCAGCGGCTGAACGAGGGCAAGGCCACGGCGCTTCCCGCCTACGATTTCGACTGGCGGAAGCGCGACGAGGCGGCGGGCGCCGACATCGATCTGCTCAGGCTCCTCAATCTCCTGTGGTCGGACTGGCGTTATCCTTCGGCGGCCGTCACCGGCAGGAGCGCCCGCGCTTGCGATAAGCCGCCCCGGCTCTTCGCCGTCGGCGGCAGCTTTCTCATCGAGGCGCTCATCGATCTGGCGGACGCCCCCTGCGGAGCGCAGATCGACTATTGGCATTACATGAAGGGCGCGCGGCCGGGAGAATCGCTGCGCTGGAGACGCCTTGCGAACCGTGCCGAGGATTTCAACCAGCCGATCGACGACACGATCGCGAAGGACAGCGAATTCCAGCGCGGTTTCGCCGCCTCCGAGGTCGTTCTGCTCGAAGAGAACGAGGCGGTGATCGGCGAGATGGGCCAGGTTCCGGACCTGCTGGCCGCCGCGACGCGATGATCAGGCCCCCGCCGGGGCCTCCCAATAGCCTTCCTCGCGGGCGATTCGTGCATATTCCGCGCGCACCATCACGGGATCATAGACCCGTTCCAGCCGGCGCATGGTGAAATGCCCACGCGCCAGCGTCTGAAAATGCTCGGTGAAGGCCAGATTGATCGCCGCGCCGCTCAAGGCGCCCACAACCGGAGCCGCCTGCGCCGCCGCTTTCTGCGAGACGACCATGCCGAAGCGCGAAGAAAGCTGGCTCAGGAAGCGCGCCAGCGCGGGCGCGCTCTCCTGCGCCATGCCGCGCGCGGCGACGAAGCGCGCGGCGTCGCTCACGGATTTCGCCAGCAGGCCGCGAATGGCGAGATAGCCGCCCTCGAGCACATTGTCTCCCGCGTGCCCGCCCAGCGCGAAGACCTCGAGGCAGGCGAGACCCGTCTCAGGCTCGCGCAGGTTCTCGCCCTCGTTGCGGGCGATGTCGGCGATCGAGCGCAGCATGATCGTCGTCGACAGCGGCAGTTCGATGGGCAGGCCGGCAAGCCCGACGGCGCCGCCCACGCCGCCGGCGAAGGCCGCAAGACGGCGATGGAAGCGGGTCGTATCGCCCCTGGGCGCGCCTTCGAGACTGGACAGCGCGACATTGAGGGCGACCGAGAGCGCCCGTTGCGCGGCGTTCAGCGCCGCCTGATGGAGCTCCGGGGGCAGGGACTGGCCGAACAGCCCCACCTGCCGCCCTGTGAGGCGCGCGATCCGGCTGGCGAAACTCTGCCTCTCCAGCGCCGCCACAGCGGCCCGGAGCGATTCTCGGTCCGAGCCGGAGAGGCCCGCCTGATACAAAACAGGAAGTTTTGCGCTCATGAGTCTCCTCTCCCCGCCGCGTCCGAGTGCCGCATTGTAAGGCGCGCCAAGGACGCTCCGACAAGATCGGTTATTGGCGGCCTCTCGGCAAGAGCTTGGGCAAGCTGGCGATTCTCGAGGTTCCGCCGCGCCGCGACGTGCGCGGGCGCAAGGCAAGCGCATTCTTCGCGGGCTAACACTGTAGCGATCTCGTTGGATGTCCTATAAGGGCGTCCCATGCGTCGCAGTTTCAGATTCACCTGCGATCGCGAAAAGGGCCCTTGAGCCCGAAGGGAAAAAGAGGAGGAGTTTCAATGTCCACCCGTTTCAAGCTGGGTCACATTTTGGGCGGCGCCTGCGTTTTGGCGCTCATGGCTCCCGCCGCCGCTTCCGCTGGCGACCGGGTCGGCACCCTTCAGTGCCGCCTGCTCGGCAACGGCCTGAGCGTTCTCATCGAGAACCAGCAGATTGACTGCACCTATTCGGACGATGCGGAAGGCGCGACGCCGTCGCACTACACCGGCACGCTGACCAAGGTCGGCCCGAACATTTCGATCAACGGCCAGGGCGAACTGGCGTGGGGCGTCGTCGCGGCGACGGGCCAGGTTGGCCCCGGCGCGCTCGCCGGCAATTACATGGGCCCGAATGTGTCGGCCAAGATCGGCGTGGGCGGCGGCGGCGCGATGCTGGTCGGCGGCTCCGACAACACCTTCTCCCTGCAGCCTTTCAATATCGAAGCGGGCTCGGGTCTCGGCTGGAACGCGGGCGTCGAAAGCCTGACGCTGACCTATGTGCCGCCGCCGCCGCCCCCGGCGCCGGTCGTCCGGAAGCATCGCCGCCATCATCATCATTGATGGCGCGGGCGCGGGGCGCGGCCCCGCGCCGCTCACGCCGGCCGGTGAAATTCCATCAGCCGGTCCGTGGGAAAATCATAGAGCCTCCCGCTCTCGGCCCATTCGGCCGCAAGGAGCGGGAGGCATTTTTTTGCGAAATCCTCGGGGGCAGGCACGGTCGCCGGATTTTCGCCCGGCATGGCCTGGGCGCGCATGCGCGTCCGCATCCGGCCAGGGTTGGCGATCATGACCGTCACGCCCGTGTCCCTTGTCTCGGCCGCATAGGTGCGCGCCATGGCCTCCAACGCCGCCTTCGAGACGGCGTAAGGTCCCCAATAGGGTTGCGCCTTGTAGGCGGCGCTCGACGTCACGAAAACCACCCGTCCGGCGCTGGAAGCGCGCAGCAGAGGATCGAGCGAGCGGATAAGGCGCCAGTTGGCGGTGACATTGACCGCCATGACGCGGTTCCAGTCCTTCACATCGACATGCGCTAGCGGCGATAGGGGGCCGAGCACGCCAGCGTTGCCGACGAAGACGTCGAGCTTCCCCCATCTTTGGAACAGCGCCGCGCCGAGCCGGTCGAGCGCGTCGAAATCCGTCACGTCGCAAGGAACGAGGGTCGCCTCCGCGCCCATCGCGCGAATCTCGTCATCGAGTTCCTCGAGCGCGCCCTGCGTGCGCGCGAGCGCGACGACATGGACGCCATTGCGCGCGAGTTCGAGAGCGATGGCGCGGCCAATGCCGCGCGACGCGCCGGTGACTAGGGCGATGCGGGATGTAGACAATATCGAGCGTTCCGTCCCTCGGGCGCGTTTTCTCAGCTTGCCTCTGCAAGCAGCGAGACTTGCGCGCGGTTCTCTTCCACGAGGTCAGTCAGCGAGGTGGGATAATCCCCGGTGAAGCAGTGGTCGGTGAATTGCGGGCGGGCGTTGTCCCGGCCGGGATAGCCCATGGCGCGGTAAATGCCGTCAACCGAGAGGAACGCCAGCGAATCACAGCCAACATAGGCGCGCATTTCCTCGAGCGTATGCGTCGCGGCGAGGAGCTTGTCCTTCTGCGGGGTGTCGATGCCGTAATAATCCGGATGGGTGATCGGCGGCGAGGAGATGAGGAAATGCACCTCCGTCGCGCCCGCGTCGCGCATCATCTGTACGATTTTGACCGAGGTGGTGCCGCGCACGATGGAGTCGTCGATGAGGATGACGCGCTTGCCTTCGACGACGCAACGATTGGCGCTGTGCTTCATGCGCACGCCGACCTCGCGCACCGATTGCGTCGGCTGGATGAAGGTGCGGCCGACATAATGGTTGCGGATGATGCCGAGTTCGAAGGGGATGCCCGATTGCTGGGAATAGCCGAGCGCCGCCGGCACGCCTGAGTCCGGCACCGGCACGACCACGTCGGCCGCAATGGGCTTCTCGCGCGCGAGCTCGCGGCCCATGGCCTTGCGCACCTCATAGACCGGGCGGCCATGCACGACGGAGTCGGGCCGGGCGAAGTAGATATATTCGAAGATGCAGGGGCGCATCGCCTGCGGCGGGAAGGGCTCCAGGCTCTCGAGTCCGCTATCCGAAATGACGACGATTTCGCCGTTCCTCACGTCGCGGACGAAGCGCGCGCCGATGATGTCGAGGGCGCAGGTCTCCGAAGCGAGAATATATTTGCCGTCGAGCTCGCCGATGACGAGCGGGCGGATGCCGAGCGGATCGCGGGCGCCGATCAGCTTCTTGTTCGTCAGCGCGACCAGCGAATAGGCGCCCTCGATGGTGCGCAGCGCCTCGATGAACCGGTCGATGAGCTGCGTCTTGCGGCTCCTCGCCACAAGATGAAGAATCACCTCCGTGTCGGAGGTGGACTGGAAGATCGCGCCTTCCTTGATGAGATCGCGGCGCAGCGCCTGGGCGTTGGTGAGATTGCCATTGTGCGCGACGGCGAAGCCGCCGGTGTTCAGCTCGGCGAAAAGCGGCTGGACGTTGCGCAGCATGGTCTCGCCGGTCGTGGCGTAGCGCACATGGCCGATCGCCGCCGAGCCGGGCAGGCGCTTGATCGTGCTTTCCTTGGAGAAATGGTCGCCGACGAGGCCGAGCCGGCGTTCGCCGTGGAAGCGGCCGGCGTCGAAGCTCACGATGCCGGCGGCCTCCTGGCCGCGATGCTGAAGCGCGTGCAGGCCGAGCGCGGTGATCGCTGCGGCGTCCGGCAGGTCGAAGACGCCAAACACGCCGCAATATTCGCGCAGCCTGTCGCCGTCGAGATCGTCGGTCGTCTCCAGCTGGCTGGGAAGGTGTTGATGATGCGTCGATTCGGTCATCCGTCGTCTCCCATGCCTCGCGCCCGCCGCCGCAAGCGTCAGCTTTGCCTGTCTGCTCGCCAATCGCAAGCCGCCCGCGCGGTTGCGCTTACTGCTTTTCTCCCGCCGGCTCCTTGTCGGGCGCCGGCATCTCGGCCTTCTCGGGCTCCGCCTCCGACGGCGGCGTCTCCTCCGCCGGATGATGACCGCCCTTCTTGGCCTTGATCTTGGCGATGATCGTGTCGATGTCGTCGGGCAGCATTTCGCGCAGCTTGTCGCCGCCGGCATTGAGGATCGGCTTGGCGCGGGCGTTGCGCACCCATTCTGGCTGATTGGCGTCCGGGACCAGCCAGCTGTAGAAGACGAAGGCGACGATGGCGAGCAGCAGCCCGCGCACCGCGCCGAAGACGAAGCCGAGCGACCGATCCAGCGCCCCGATCTTGGAGTCGAGGATCAGGTCGGAGAGCTTCACCGTGAACAGCGACACGACGACCAGCGCCACGAAGAACACCGCCGCGACCGACGCCGCGAGCGCGATCTCGTCCTTCGAGATGTATGGCTTCAAATAGGGCAGGGCCATGGGGTGGAGATAATAGGCCGCAGCGGCCGCCGCCACCCAGGACGCAATCGCCAGAACTTCGCGCGTGAATCCGCGCAGCAGGGCGAGCATGCCCGAGATCAGCACGATGATAATAACTGCCAGATCAAGGTATGACGGCATCGCAGTCCTCTTCCTTGTCGCCGTGACGCTCGTGATTCCGGGCAAATGCCCAAAGGCCGTCGCGCGGGGCGCGCCCCGTCGCGGCATTCTGCAAAGCGCCGTCGCTTCCGGACCTCGGCGGGGTCTCGCCCCGGCGGTCGTGACCGCATGCTTCTAGCGCAACTCAACCGCCGGCGGAAAGCATAAAGGTTAAATCGCCTCACGCGCCGCCGCGCGACCGGGGCGCGGTCTGGGCGATGGCCGCCACCAGCTGGCCCACGTCGGCGCAGGGCCGCAGCTTCAAACCGATGCGCCGGTCATCTTCGTTGATCTGCTGAGCTTGCGCGAGCACTGCCTGATGGAAGCCGAGCTTCGCCGCCTCGCGCAGCCGCATGCCGGCGTGGATCACTGGCCGGATCGCCCCCGAGAGCCCGATCTCTCCGAAAAACGCCTGATCGGCGGGCAGCACCGCGCCGGTGAGGGACGAAACCAGCGCCGCCGCGGCGGCGAGGTCGCCGGCCGGTTCGTCGGCGCGCAGCCCGCCGGCGACATTGAGGTAGACATCATGCATGCCGAGCTTGAGGCCGCCATGGGCTTCGAGAACGGCGAGAATCATCGACAGCCGGCTCTGGTCGAAGCCGACGACGGCGCGGCGCGGCGTGCCGAGCGAGGTCGGCGCGACGAGCGCCTGAATCTCGATCAGCATCGGCCGCTGACCTTCCATCCCGGCGAAAACGGCGGCGCCCGGCGCCGAGGCGTCGCGTCCCGCGAGGAACAGCGCGGAAGGGTTCGCAACCTCTGCGAGGCCGCGCCCCGTCATTTCGAAAACGCCGATCTCCCCGGTCGCGCCGAAGCGGTTCTTCGAGGCGCGCAGCATGCGGAAGTGATGCGCGGCGTCTCCCTCGAAGGACAGGACGGCGTCAACCATGTGCTCGACGACGCGCGGTCCCGCGACCTGCCCATCCTTGGTGACGTGACCCACGAGGATGATCGTCGAGCCGCTCGTCTTGGCGTAGCGCAGCAGCGCCTGGGCGCTGGCCCGCACCTGCGTCACAGTGCCCGGCGCCGAGGGCGCGACCTCCGTGTGCATGGTCTGGATCGAGTCGATGATGATCAGCGCCGCGCGCTTGCCCGTGGCGCAGGTGGCGAGAATGTCCTCCACCTGCGTCGCCGAGGCGAGCTCGACCGCAGCGTCGGACAAATCGAGACGGCCGGCGCGCAGCCGAACCTGCGCCACGGCCTCCTCGCCAGAAATGTAGATCACGCGGGCGCCGCGCCGCGCCAGCGCGGCGCAGGCCTGTATGAGAAGCGTGGATTTGCCGATGCCGGGCTCGCCCCCGAGGAGCAGCACCGAGCCGGGCACGAAGCCGCCGCCGGTGACCCGGTCGAATTCATCTATGCCAGTGACGATGCGCGCCGCCGGCTTATCGGATCCCGCGAGGCCCTCGAGTTCGAAGGCCCTGCCGCGGGTCGCGCGCACGGCGGCCGGGCCGGGGTCGCTTTCCTCGACGATGGCGTTCCATTCGCCGCAGGCTTCGCAGCGACCCTGCCAGCGCGACGCGACGGCGCCGCAGTTCTGGCAGACGAAAGAGGAGCGGGGTTTGGCCATGCGCGCTTGGCGCATCGCCAGCGCGCCTTGTCAAGGGGCGGCTGGCGAGGTGGGCAGGGTCAGCGCGTCGCGCCGTCGCTGTGCAGTTCGTCGCCGCGGCGCGAGCCATAAGCGCGCGAGCCAGCCGCAGTGGCGCCGATCGCCTGGCCGCCGGTCGCCTGGCCGTCACCCTTCAAGGCGCCGTCGCCCTCGCGCCTTTCGGCGTCCGCGGCTTTGTTGTTCACTCGGGCGCGCAAGACGTTGGAGGGCCTGAACGTCACCACCAGCCGGGCGGTGATTTTCGCTCCCTCGCCGGTCTTGGGATTGCGGCCCTGCCGTTCGCGTTTGGCGCGAATCTGAAAGGCTCCGAAAGACGACAGCTTGACGTCGTCGCGTGACGTAATGGCGTCGAAAATCTCCTCCAGAACCATCTCGACGTATCTCGCCGCGTCCCCCCTGGCGAAGCCGGTGCGCCGGTGCAGCGCTTCGGCGAGGTCGGCGCGCGTCAGGGTTTTGATTTCTTCGTCCTGGGCGGCAAGAGATGAAACGGAAGAATGGGATTCAGCCTGAGCCATTGTTCAGCCCTACAATCAGAGAAACAACTTTCCTGAAGCAACGACGTTGGCCGGCCCTCGACCCGGCAAAAAAACCTGTTGCTTCCGCAGCCTGGCGGAAACCCGCGCCTTTGGTCGGGTCTCCTGCCGTCAAGCCGCAGATTTTTTCAGAATTGGATCAAATGCAAGCTTGGCAATAAAGGAAAGAAGCAACGAATCGTAACAGAATCAGGCTGTTGCCTTTGGCGCCCTTGTCTCGGCGAGGTGCAAATGCTCAAGCTTACCAACGGATTAGCGCTGAGCCCCAGGTGAAACCACCTCCAACAGCCTCTAACATTACGAGGTCGCCCTTTTTGATGCGGCCATCCGCCACGGCCACGGAAAGGGCGAGCGGAACGCTGGCCGCGGAGGTGTTTCCGTGAAGGTGCACCGTGGCGACGACTTTCTCGGGAGCGATGCCGAGTTTTTGCGCCGACATGTCGATGATGCGCCGGTTGGCCTGATGAGGCACGAACCAGTTGATCTGCTCTGGAGTGATCCCGGTCGCCGCAAAGGCGTCGGCGACGACGTCGGTCACCTTGCCGACCGCGAATTTGAAGACTTCCTTGCCCTCCATGCGGAGATGGCCGACGGTCTGGGTCGCCGAGGGGCCGCCGTCGACGTGAAGCTTCGCGCGATGGCGTCCGTCCGAGCGCAAATGGGTCGTGAGGACGCCGCGCTCGTCCATGGCGCCGGTGGAGGGGCGCGCCTCCAGCACCATGGCGCCGGCGCCGTCGCCGAAGAGAACGCAGGTCGTGCGGTCCTCCCAGTCTATGATGCGCGAGAAGGTTTCGGCGCCGATCACCAGCGCGCGCTTGTGCGAGCCGGAGCGCAGAAATTTGTCGGCCGTCGTCACCGCGAACACGAAACCCGAGCAGACGGCCTGAAGGTCGAAAGCGACGCCATGGGTTATTCCGAGCGCCGCCTGTATCTGCGTCGCCGTGGACGGAAAGGTCCAGTCGGGCGTCGACGTGCCGACAATGATGAGGTCGATGTCGTTCGGCTCAAGGCCGGCGCTCTCGAGCGCCGCGCGGGCGGCTTTCTCGCCGAGCATGGAGGTCGTTTCGCCCGGCGCGGCGATGTGGCGCTCCTTGATGCCCGTGCGCTGGAAAATCCAGTCGTCGCTCGTGTCCACCATCCGCGCGAGATCATCATTCGTCAGCGTTCTGGCAGGGAGATAGGAGCCCACGCCGAGAACGACGGAGCGCAAAAGGGAATGTTCCGTCGTCACTGGGCGGCTTCCTGCGGGGGAGTGTCTGTGGAGGTCGAACCGCTTCCCAAGCGATGCGCCAGCGCGACCGTGTCGCGGATGCGGTTCATGAGGTCGCTCTTGGCCATGTCGTGGCCGATCTCGACCGCGCGGGCGAAGCCGACATGGTCGGTTCCGCCGTGACTCTTGATCACGACGCCTTCGAGGCCGAGGAAGACCCCACCATTAATCGAGCGCGTGTCCATCTTGCCCTTGAGTTCGGCGAAGGCGCCTCGGGCAAGGAGATAGCCGAGCTTTGCAAGCAGCGAACCGCCCATGGCCGCGCGCAGATAGGCGGCGATCTGCTTGGCGGTGCCTTCGGCGGTCTTCAGCGTGATGTTGCCCGTGAAGCCTTCCGTCACGACGACGTCCACGGCGCCCATGCCGATGCCGTCGCCCTCGACGAAGCCGGCATAATCGAGGCCGGGAAGGTTCGACTCGCGCAGCGTGGCGGCGGCGGCCTTCACTTCCTCGACGCCCTTGATCTCCTCCGTGCCGACGTTGAGCAGGCCGACGGTCGGGCGCTCCAGCTCGAGAATCACCCGCGCCATGGCCGAGCCCATGATGGCGAGATCGACGAGATGGCTGGCGTTGGCCCCGATCGAGGCGCCGACATCGAGCACGATCGAGTGGCCGCGAAGCGTCGGCCACAGGCAGGCGAGCGCGGGACGGTCGACCCCTGGCATGGTGCGCAGGCAGATTTTCGACATCGCCATCAGCGCGCCGGTATTGCCCGCCGAAACCGCGGCGTCGGCCTCGCCCCTCTTGACCGCCTCGATCGCCATCCACATGGAGGAGACCCGGCGGCCATAGCGCAAGGCCTGGCTCGGCTTGTCGTCCATGCGGATCGACACGTCGGAATGGCGAACGTCCGCAGCCGCTGCGAGACGGGGGTGTTTTGCAAGTTCGGCGCGAATCGCCCTCTCGTCGCCGATGATAAGAAAGCGGCTGTCGGGCTTGCGATCGAGGGCGAGAGCGCAGCCGGGAACCGTTACAGACGGGCCGAAATCGCCGCCCATCGCGTCGACCGCGATCCGAACTTTCTCCGCCATTCCCGTGCCGTCTCCCCAACGCCGCCGCTCTTGCCGCTGCGCCTTCAGGGGCGCGGGCCTGGGCCTGTCATTTTTCAAGAGATGCGCGCGTCGGCCTGCTCGGCCGGCCGGGCGCTGCGCCAAGGCGCCTGTTCCGCGCGCGTGATTGCCATTTGCGGCGCTTGGGCGCAAGTGCCACGCGGAGTCGACGAGGGATCAGCCCTCCGCCGGCGGCTTGCCGCGCGCGGGCCGAAGCTGGGCGAAGGGCGATACGACATCGGCGCCGCTCTCGGGCGCCGGCTCCGCGAACTCCGCGCCGGGCTTGTGAGGATAAGGGTCGAGCGCCAGCGTCAGGAATTCAGCGACCACGCCGCCGAGATCGACGGCGCCGCCGATGAGCTCATCCGGCGGATCCTCGCCGAGCGCATCGTGATCCAGCGTCTCGGGCTCTGGCTCGTGGCGCCTCGAGCGCGGACGCGGCGCCTCCTGCGGCGGCGCGAAACGCACGTCGATCGGCTCGAAGACGTCAGCCTCGAAATCCTCCAGCGTGAGCACGCAGGTCTGCCGGACCCGGGCGCGCAACGCGCCCGAGACTTCCATGCCGTCGCCACGCCAGCGCCGCGCGCGCAGATCGGCCGTGAGCGAAAGGATGGCGGGGATGGCGTTGAGCCTCGCGAGCGCGTCGCGCTCCGTTTCGGACGCGGCGATCTCGATCTCGAGCCCCTCTGGCGGGATCTCCGCGAGCAGGAGCGGACGGGAAAGCGGCGGCGCGCCCCGCGCGGCCCCCTCGCCGCCAGGTCTTTTGTCCGTCATCGTCTCTACTCCTCGGCCGGTTCCGTTCGAATCTAGATACGGGCAACGGCGCCCGCGCGCCAGCCGTCCCTCGCGAACCGTCCCTCGCGAACCGTCCCTGGCGAGCCGTCCCTGGGAAGACGACCGGCTTGCTTTCGCGTCCATCGAAGGCTAGGCAAGCCCGATAGCATCACGTCGGACGCGCGCTCTTTCGCGCGTTGCGCCATAGCTTGGAGAATATGATGGCGGGGCGGGCCTTGCACATTTCCTTTTCAGGCGCGGCGGCGGTGAGAGCCGCGGCGGCCGTTTGCCTTGCGGCGTCGCTCGCGGGCTGCCTCGGTTACGAGGGCGTCATCAATCGCGGCGCAGTCATCGACACGCGCAAGGCCGAGCAGGTGAAGCCCGGCATGGCGGCGCCGCAGGTCATCCAGGCGCTGGGCACGCCCTCGACGACGTCCACCATCGGCGGCGACGCCTGGTATTACGTCAGCCAGCGCCTCGAACGCTCTCTTGCCTTCATGCCGCAGAAGATCACGGACCAACGCGTCCTGGCGGTCTATTTCGACAAATCCCGCAAGGTTACCCGAGTCGCGGACTATGGCCTGGAGGACGGCAAGCCGGTGGATTTCCTGTCGCGCACGACTCCCGTCGCCGGGCCGGACTATCACCTGATTCAGAGTCTTCTGTCGAAGGTATCGCTTTGATGCTTCGAGGCCGGGCGGCCTGTGGCGCAAATGTGGCCGAGGGCGGGAGTCCTCGTCCATTAAGTTAATATTTACCTTGTTTTCAAAAGTTTATTGATTGTTTCGGCCATCCGCAATGTGGCGCGGACGTGGCCGTCTGCGTCGCTCTTTCGCCGTTCCATGCGCGTAAGCTCTTGATTGAGCCGCATTTCGCGGAGCAAGGGAGCTTATGCGCCGCATGACGGATCGAATGCAGCCTGCCAATGAGTCCGCGCGCAGAATGAGTCTGGGCGACCGCTGGGCGCTGATGCGCGCCAGTCGCTCTTTCTATCTCCTTCTCCGGACCGTTTGCGTGGGCGCCGTTCTGTCGACGCTTGCGGCCCTGAGCCTCACCATCCAGCGCAGCGACACTCCCTATTATGAAAAGCTGAGCCGCGTGCCCAAGCTGCGCCCTGTCGGCGCGCCCTTGTTGGAGGCGGCTCGCGCTGAGGACGAGTCGGCGCTCGACAGCGATTTCTCGCTCGAACAGGCGGCGCTCACCTGGGCGCATCGGCTGTTCGGCAAGGACGAGGGCGCCGACGCGCTCGGCGTAATGCGTTTCGGGCCGGTAACCGTGCACCAGTCGATCGTCGAGCGCGTCGTCCAGGCGGCGAACAAGACGGAGATGGACCCGGCGCTGCTCATGGCGATCGCCGACAAGGAATCTAACTTCCACACCACCGCCAAGGCGCGTACGTCCTCCGCGAGCGGCCTGTTTCAGTTCGTCGAGAAGACCTGGCTGAAGGCGCTCAGGGACTTTGGCCATCGCTACGGCCGCGCGGAAGAGGCGAAGGCGATCTCGGAAGAGGCGGCGCCCCGCCAGCAACGCGCGAAGATTCTCAACCTGCGCAACGATCCTTATCTTTCCGCGGCGCTGGCCGCCGAGATGCTGAAAAAGGACAGCGCCAAGATCGCGGAGAAGGTTGGCCGCCCGCTGACGGCGGGCGAAACCTACCTGATCCACTTCCTCGGGCCAGACGACACCGAAAAGTTCATGAGGGCGATGGTCGACTCGCCCGAGATGTCGGCCGCGGCGCTCCTGCCGAAGCCCGCCCGCGCCAACAAGCCGATCTTCTACGAGCAGCATGGGCGGCGACTCAAGGACCGCACGGTGAGCGAGGTCCATGAAGCCTTCGAGGCGATGATGGACAAGCGCACCAGCCGCTACAACGACGTTGCCGCCAAGCTGCCGGCCGGCGTCACCGCCTATACGGACTGACGGGGCTCAGGCTCCAGCCCCGATCATCAGGTCCAGATTCTGCACCGCCGCGCCGGACGCGCCCTTGCCGAGATTGTCGAGGCGGGCGACGAGCACGGCGTGGCGGCGGGCTTCATTCGAAAAGACGAAGATTTCCATATCGTCCGAGCCATTGAGGGCGAGCGCGTCGATGCGCCCGCTCGCCGGCGCCTCCATGACGCGAACATGCTTCGCCCCCGCGTAATGGCGGCGACAGGCGGCCTCCAGATCGGCCGCCTTGGGCTTGCCGGGCAGGGAGTCGAGATGGAGCGGGATCGAGACCAGCATTCCCTGCCGAAAATTGCCGACCGAGGGCGCGAAGAGCGGCCGCGCCGCAAGCCTCGCATAGGCCATGATCTCGGGCAGGTGCTTGTGCTCCAGCCCCAGCGCATAGAGCTCAAAGGCGGGCGCCGCGCCTTTTTCGTAAGCCTCGATCATCTGCCGGCCGCCACCCGAATAGCCGGAGACGGCGTTGATGGTGAGCGGCTGATCGGGCGCGATCAGGCCGGCGTCGACGAGGGGGCGCAAAAGGGCGATGGCGCCCGTCGCATAGCAGCCGACATTGGCGACGCGCGCGGCCTTGGCGATCGCCTCGGCCTGACCGGCGCAGAGTTCCGGGAAGCCATAGACCCAAGCTGGCGCGACGCGATGCGCGGTCGAGGCGTCGAGCAGGCGCGGGGCTTTGTCCCCGAGCGCGTCGCAAAGCGCGACCGTCTCTTTCGCCGCGTCGTCCGGCAGGCAGAGGATGGCGACGTCCACTGAGGCCAGCACTTCGCGCTTGGCCTCGATATCCTTGCGCTTCTCGGCCGGGATGGTGACGATCTCGATGTCGCGCCGGCCGGCGAGGCGCTCGCGGATCTCGAGGCCCGTGGTCCCGGCGTCGCCGTCGATGAAGATTTTGTTGGCCATTTGAGAGTGTCCCGAAGCGGCTCCTTTGCCCGTGGCTTGGATGATGGCTGCATCCTCCCTTGTCAACACGAGGGGCCTCGGGAGCCTGAACCGGACTGGCCTCTCTGACGGGGCGCGGTAGCTTAATGGAAGAAAGGGGCGCGCGTCCCTTCTTGCAAATAGCCGAGGCGACGTCATGACTGGACAGCCTGAGAGGGACAACTTCAAGAATTATGGAGCTTTCCTTGCCGATTCTCTCTGGAAGGCGTCAGTTTATTCCGTGCTGGCCTATAGTTTCATCCTGCTGCTGCTCGTCGTCGTCGGCGCGGCGGTCTGGGTGGGCGCGGTCAGCGTTCCGGAGTTTCATCCAAGATGACGCGGGATCAGCGTGAGCGGGAAGCGCCTTCTCGTCATCGCGCACGCGCCGTCGCCCAATACGCAAGCCATGCGCGACGCGCTGCTCGCCGGCGCCCGCGCGCCTGAGATAGAAGGGGTGGAGGTGCGCGCGCTGAGCCCCTTCGAGACGGGGGCGGACGACGTTCTGGCGGCGGACGGCGTCATCCTGCTGACGCCCGAAAATCTTGGCTATATGAGCGGCGCGATGAAAGATTTCTTTGATCGCTGCTATTACCCCTGCCTCGAACGCACGCAGGGCCTTCCCTATGCGCTCTGCATCCGCGCCGGCAGCGACGGAACCGGCACGCGGCGCGGCGTCGAAACCATCGTCACGGGCCTGCGCTGGCGCACCGTCCAGGAGCCGCTGATCTGCCGGGGCGCGTGGCGGCCCGAGTTCATCGACCAGTGCCGCGACGTCGGCATGGCGATGGCGGCGGGGCTGGAGGCCGGGGTGTTTTAGGTCGTGGCGGCGGCGCAAGTCGCGGAGACAAGCGCGCGCCGGGTCGTCCTGTGCGCATCACGACCGGGGCTTGTCCCGCCGGCCGATCCGAACGCCATGCCACAAGGCCGTCGCGGTTAGTCCAGCTCGAAGGCGTTCTTGTAATCGAGCGCGAGCGACGCGTCCTGATCGGCCTTGCGCAGGATGCAGTTGCCGACCGCGAGGAACTCGATGTCCGAGCCCATGAAGCAGCGGAACGCGTCTTCCGGCGTCGAGACGATCGGCTCGCCGCGCACGTTGAAGCTCGTATTGATCAGCACCGGGCAGCCGGTCAGCTCTTCGAAACGCGTCAGCAGTTGGTGGTAGCGCGGATTCGTGTCGGCGTGCACCGTCTGGATGCGCGCCGAATAATCCACATGCGTCACGGCCGGAATGTCGGAGCGCGGCACGTTGAGCTTGTCGATGCCGAAGAGCGCCTGCTCCTCCGCCGACATGGGTCGGCAGTGCTCGGGCTTCACATTGGCGACGAGCAGCATGTAGGGCGAATCGCAGTCGATCTCGAACCAGTCCGAGACGCGCTCGCGCAGCACGGACGGCGCGAAGGGGCGGAAGCTCTCGCGGAACTTGACCTTGAGATTGAGCGCCTTCTGCATCGTCGGCGAGCGCGGGTCGCCCAGGATCGAGCGTCCGCCCAGCGCGCGCGGTCCGAATTCCATGCGCCCCTGATGCCAGCCCACGGCCTGCCCGGCGACGAGCGCCTGCGCGGTTTCCTCGATCACCCCCGCGTCATCGACCACCGTAAAGCGCGCGCCCACCGAGCGCAGGCGGCTCTCTATGTCGGACTGCGCATAGGTCGGGCCGAGATAGGAGCCCTTCATTGCGTCCTTGCCGGGCGTGACGCGGCGCGGCTGTTCCTTCTGGTGATAATAGGCGGCGAGCGCGGCGCCGAGCGCGCCCCCTGCATCGCCAGCCGCCGGCTGAATGAAGATATTCTCGAAGCTCTTGTCGCGAAGCACCTTGCCATTGGCCACGCAATTGAGCGCGACGCCGCCGGCGAGGCAGAGGTTCTTTTCGCCCGTTTCGGCGGCAAGCGCGCGCGTCAGGCGCAGCACCACGTCTTCCGTCACGGCCTGCACGGAGGCGGCGAGATCCATGTGGCGTTGTTCGAGCCGGTCCTCGGGCTTGCGCGCGGGCGCGCCGAAGAGTTGATCGAACTTGTCGTTCGTCATCTTCAGCGCCGTGCAATAGTCGAAGTAATCGAGATTGAGGCGGAAGGATCCGTCCGCCTTCACGTCGATCAGTTCGTCGAGCATCATTTTTGCATATTTGGGTTCGCCATAAGGGGCGAGGCCCATGACTTTATATTCGCCCGAATTGACCTTGAAGCCGGTGTAATAGGTCAGCGCCGAATAGAGCAGGCCAAGCGAATGGGGGAAATGGATTTCCTTGACGATCTGCAGATTCGAGCCATTGCCGAGCGCGACCGAGGTCGTCGTCCATTCGCCGACGCCGTCCATGGTGAGCACGAGCGCGCGCTCGAAGGGCGACGGGTAGAAGGCTGAAGCGGCGTGTGAGAAGTGATGCTCCGAGAAGAGCAGCTTCTCGCCCTCTGCAAGCGCCGGATCGACGCGGCCGAACGCCTCCAGAAGAATGTCCTTCTGGAAGATCTTCTCGCCGATCCACAGCGGCATGGCCTTGCGGAAGGATTCGAAGCCCTTCGGCGCGAAGGCGAGATAGGTTTCAAGAAGCCGTTCGAATTTCACGAATGGCTTCTCGTAGAACACGACATGGTCCACATCCGCGCCGCTCGCGCCCGCCGCCTCGAGGCAGTAGCGAACGGCGTTCTCCGGGAAGGCGGAGTCGTGCTTGATGCGCGTGAAACGCTCCTCCTGCGCCGCAGCGACGATCTCGCCGTCGCGCAGAAGCGCGGCGGCGCTATCATGATAGAAGGCCGAGACGCCGAGGATCAGCATGAGGGGCTCTTTAGAACAGCGTGTAGATGAAGGGCGCGACGACGGAGCCCTGGCCGAGGAAGAACAGCGCGCCAAAGAGCAGGAACAGCACGAAGAGCGGCACCAGCCAGAACTTCTTGCGCGTGCGGAGATAGGCCAGGAATTCCTTCAAGAACGACGACATGTCTGCCTCCAGGAGCATCAGAATTGCTGGCCCATCGAATTTTTCGCGGGGCCGGGCGGGGCGCGCTCGATCCAGTAGCTTTTCTCGTCGCCGCGGGAGAGGCGCAGAATATCCTTGCCCATCGCGCGGAGGACGAAAGCGACCGGCGTCACTGCGCCGTAGAACAGGAACCCCATGACCAGCGGCGCGACGACCGAATGGAGCAGGAGGCCGAAACGGAACCAGAGCTTGTTGAGCGGCGCGAGAAGATGATCCGCGACGAGCGCAACGCCGAGAAATGCGGCGGAAAGACCGAGCGCCCACCAGCGGACGGCTTCGCCGTGACGGATCATCGGCCAGAAGGCCAGAAACGCGAAGACGCCGGAAAAGACGAGGCCGAAATTCCTGTTCGACCCCAATTCGACTTTGCGATTGGATTTGAGAGTCTCGTGACCGGCCATTGCTTTGTCTCTGCGACAAGGGAACAACCCTCTTATCGACCTCGCCCGGCGAGCGCAACCGACGCGGAGGGCGGATTGGGCTCCCTGCTGAGAATATGAACGTAAGACAATGAAGTTGAATGTATTTGCCGGACATCCGCCGGGGCTCGCGATACTCTTCGGATCGGAGATGTGGGAGCGATTCTCCTATTATGGGATGCGCGCGCTTCTCGTCCTGTACATGGTCGATTATCTCCTCGAGCCGGGGCGCATGGAGCGGGCGCTGGGGCTCGCGGCGCTGAAAAACGCGCTCGAATCCCTGTCCGGTCCGCTCGGGCCGCAGCCCTTCGCCTCGCAGATCTACGGTCTCTATACGGGCCTGGTCTATCTGACGCCGATTCTCGGGGGGTTCGTCGCCGACCGCCTGCTGGGCCGGGCGCGGACCGTCGCGCTCGGCGCGGCCATGATGGTCGCCGGCCATTTCATGATGGCCTATGAACCGTTTTTTCTTATCGCTCTGTCGCTCATCGCGTTCGGCTGCGGGGCGTTCAAACCCAATATCTCCACTCAGGTCGGCGAGCTCTACGCCAGCGACGACCCGCGCCGTGACCGCGGCTATTCGATCTTCTACGTCGGAATCAATGTCGGCGCTTTCTTCGCGCCGCTCGTCTGCGGCACGCTCGGCGAGGCGGTCGGCTGGCATTATGGCTTCGCCAGCGCCGGCGTCGGCATGGCGATCGGACTCGCGACCTATCTCTACGGTCTTCCAAGATTGCCAGAGGCTTCTGCGCCACGCACAGAGGCGACGCCCGCGTCGCGGCGTCAGTTCCGCCGCGCCGTCCTGGGCATTCTGCTCCTTTTTCTGCCTTCCGCCCTGTTCTGGGCGGCTTTTGAACAGCAGGGGAACACGATCGCGGTCTGGGCCGCAGAGCGCACCGACCGCGGCGTCGAGCTCTTTGGCTGGCGGGCGGAAATTCCGGTGACCTGGTTTCAGGCGTTCAACCCGCTGATGATCTTTCTCTTCACCCCGCCGCTCGTCGCCCTGTGGGGACGTCTCGCCCGGCGCGGTCGCGAGCCCTCGGCGATGTGGAAGCTCTCCATGGGCTGTCTCGGCGTCTCACTCAGCTATGCGATCATGGCTGTCGCGGCGTCCTTGAGCGCTGGCGGCAAGGCGAGCTGGCTGTGGCTCCTGGCTTATTTTGTCGTCATTACGTTAGCCGAACTGCATTTCTCTCCGATCACCCTGTCGCTCGTCTCTCACCTTGCGCCCGCCGGCTCGCGCTCGGCGCTGATGGGCGTCTGGTTTACTTCAATGTTTCTCGGAAATCTTCTCGCGGGCTGGATCGGAAGTTTATGGGCGAGCCTGGGCGGCGCGCCGTTCTTCATATTCGTCTCCGGACTCGGCGTCGCCGCGGCGTTGCTCATCGAAGTTCTCCGCGCGCCGTTACGAGACGCGCTGCGTTGACGCCGGGTCGGCGCATTGCCCGGAGCCATTTTTAGAGGATCCCCCTCGTGCTTACCGGCCCTGTTACAGACTGTTAATATTTGTAGAGAACATTCTTAATCGCGCCAAAAAAGCATAAAGGGAAACGCCTTTCGGGCGCGGTTTTCATTTTGCAGTCGCGTTCGGATGGAGTTGGAAATTATGGCGTCCACGTCGTGCCTCAAATCGCCTGCGGATGGGCATGCGCGTGGAAGAGAGCCAACGCCCATGAGAGATGTTTTGCAGGATACGATTTTTTCATGGGGGTGGCAGGATCGTATTCAGCACGATCCGGAGAGCGGCTCCGATTTCGTGACGACGATCTATATCCGGCATGGGGAGCCGTTTGTTTATACTCTGACCGTGAATGAGAGTCGCCGCAAACTGGGTATTCACGTCAATTCGCCAATTCAAATCCCGAATGCGCGGAAGAGGGACGCCGTACTCATCGCCAATTATTTCAACATCCGGAGCGCCACCGGCTCGTATCACATCACCGAGACCGGGGACCTCTGCTATCAGTGGATGCTTTTTGCGATCGGCGCGAAGCCGGACATAGGCGGTTTCAAAGCCCTGCGGGACGACGCCAACAGGGCCTTCGATCAGACCTATACGCCGTTCTTGACCGCAGCCTTCACGGAAAGCCCGGCGGCGCAGATCATCGAAAAACTCGAGTTTTTTTGGTCGAGGAGATGATCCGTCGCAACTCGCGCGGGCAATAAGCGCGGGCAATAAAAAAAGCCCGGCCAAATGGCCGGGCTTTCGCTGTTCGCCGCCGTCAGAGTCCCGGCAGCCAGCTCGTGTGATAATTGACGCCGACGCGCGCCATCACGCCCTGGTAATTCACCTGCGTGGCGCCGAACACCGCGCCGGCGACGCCGCCTGCCGAACCGAAGCTGGCCGTCGGCGTGTTCAGATTGCCGAGGTTCCAGTAGATCGATTCAGCTTTCAGCGACCAGCCCGGCGCGACCATCCATTCCACGCCGCCGCCGACGTTCCAGCCGGCGAGAGTCTGGCTCTGCTGGCCGCCGCCGAAATAGGTCTGGCTGAAGCCCAGAGAGCCGATCCTCCATCCGACATTGGCGTTCGTCGTCACGTTCGCGTAGGCGCCGCCATAGGTCAGGCCGCCGGTCAAATAGACCAGCATGGCCGGGCTCAGCAGATAGCCCACACGGGCGCGGGCCGTGCCGATGTAATCCAGCCCGGCGCTGACGGACATGCCGCCAATCGCGACTTGCTGCGCGGCGCCTCCTCCGACTGCGCCGCCGCCGCCGCCCGATGACGCTCCACGAGAGCCCGAACCCTGGATGTCGGTTTCGAAGCCGATCACCCAATTCGGCCCGACCTGGAAGTTGTAGCCGAACTGGCCGCCGCCCACGACGCCCGACTGTGTATTCGCCAGAGTAGCCAGCTGCGACATGGCCGCGGCATTGGGGAGTATGCCCGGACATGGCGGAGGAGGTGGCGGCGGAGGCGGCGGTGGCGGAGGAGGCGGAGGCGGCGGCGGCGGAGGCGGCGGCGGGGGAGGCGGTGGCGGAGGCGGCGGCGGGGGCTTGTGGCCTCCCGAGCCCACCGGGGCCTGAATTTGAATGATCGACCCCTGGTTGCCGGCCGTTCCGCCGCTCGACGTATTGCCGATCGTCTGGGTTATCGTGGCGATTTGTGAAAGGAGGCCGCTGCCGCCGCCATGGCTGCCGCCGCCGCCGCCAGAACCGCCCCCGCCGCCGCCAGAGCCGCCACCTCCGCCTCCGCCGCCGCCGCCTCCGCCGCCGCCCCCTCCGCCGCATCCGCCGCCGGGCACGGCGAACGCTCCCGGCGAGCCATAGGCTGCATTACGAATCGAATCATTTGTTCCGATGGAATAGCCAGCGTTCAGGCCAGCGTAGAAGCCCGTCCATGTCGCCGTCGGCAGAAAAGGAAGAAGCGGTTGCGCCGCTGCGGGAAACGCAGCATTGGCGAGAATTGCCGCGGAGGCGGTAAGTGAGACAATCTTCCTCATCGGTTTCTGCCTTTGTAACCAAATATTGAGCATCGTCGAAACAGGTTCGGAAAATGAATAAAATCTCGCCGGAGCGTGAGGGCAATGTGGTTTTGCGTACTATTGTCACTTTCCGCCTGTCTGTGCCGAAATTGCCACTAATTGTCACGCTCTAGCTTTGGGGGCTCTCGAACTGCCATGGCGCCCTTGATGCGTCAGGCTGCATCCTGCGGATCTGCAGCGGCCGGACGGCGCTTTCCCTGGCGCCGGGGCGGGGCTATAAGGCGCGCGCGTAGTCCGGGGATCGATCAGTCATGCAGAAGATCAAAGTGGCCAATCCCGTCGTCGAACTCGATGGCGATGAAATGACCCGCATCATCTGGGCCTTCATCAAGGACAAGCTGATCCGGCCCTACCTCGACATCGATCTTCTCTATTATGATCTTTCGATTCAAAACCGCGACGCGACCAATGATCAGGTGACGATCGACGCGGCCAATGCCATCAAGAAGCACGGGGTGGGCGTCAAATGCGCCACCATCACGCCCGACGAAGCGCGGGTGAAGGAATTCAACCTGAAGGAAATGTGGAAGTCGCCCAACGGCACGATCCGCAACATCCTCGGCGGCGTCATCTTCCGAGAGCCCATCATCTGCAACAACGTCCCGCGCCTCGTGCCGCATTGGACGCAGCCCATCGTCGTTGGCCGCCACGCCTATGGCGATCAGTATCGCGCCACCGATTTCAAGGTTCCGGGCAAGGGCCGTCTCACCATCAAATTCGAGGGCGAGGACGGGCAGGTCATCGAGAAGGAAGTCTTCAAATTCCCCGGCGCCGGCGTCGCCATGGCGATGTACAATCTTGACGAGTCCATCCTCGAATTCGCGCGCGCCACTTTCAATTACGGCCTCCAGCGCAAATTTCCCGTCTATCTCTCGACGAAGAACACGATTCTCAAGGCCTATGACGGCCGCTTCAAGGACATCTTCCAGGAGGCGTACGACAGGGAGTTCAAATCGCAGTTCGAGGCGCTCGGCCTTTGGTACGAGCATCGCCTCATCGACGACATGGTGGCGTCGGCGCTCAAATGGTCTGGCGGATATATCTGGGCCTGCAAGAACTACGACGGCGACGTGCAGTCCGACATTGTCGCTCAGGGCTTTGGTTCGCTGGGCCTCATGACGAGCGTGCTGATGACGCCCGACGGCAAGACCGTGGAGGCGGAAGCGGCCCATGGCACGGTGACGCGCCATTATCGCGAGCACCAGAAAGGCCACGAGACCTCCACCAATTCCATCGCGTCGATTTTCGCCTGGACGCGAGGACTCGCCCATCGCGCCAAGCTCGACGACAACGCCGAACTGGCGCGCTTCTCGAAGACGCTGGAGGAGGTTTGCGTAAAGACCGTCGAATCGGGCTGCATGACCAAGGATTTGGCGCTGCTCGTCGGCCATCATCAAAAATGGCTGTCGACAACCGGCTTCCTGGACAAGGTCGATGAAAACCTTCGCAAGGCGATGGTCCGAGCGTGATCGGGAGCCGATGGGCGCCGCACGACGGCGGAACCGGAAATCGGTCGGTTTCAAGCCAGCTTCGCCACATACTTCGATTGTATCTGACACGCGGCCCGTCTATATAGGCGCCGCCTATAGCCCCATGGGAGAATAGCGGCAATGACGGTGGATCTGGACGAGACCTACAAACCGTCGGAAGACGAACCTTTCATGTGCGACCGGCAGCGGGAATATTTCCGGCGCAAGCTGCTTGCTTGGAAAGAAGATATTTTGCACGAAAGCCGCGAGACGCTCGCGGCGCTCCAGAACGAAAACGAAAATCATCCTGACCTCGCGGACCGGGCCTCCTCGGAAACAGACCGGGCGATCGAATTGCGCGCCCGCGACCGCCAGAGAAAGCTTATCGCCAAGATCGAAGCCGCGCTCGGCCGGCTCGAGGACGGCACCTATGGCTATTGCGAAGAGACGGGGGAGCCCATTTCGTTGAAGCGGCTCGACGCGCGGCCAATCGCGACGCTCTCGATCGAGGCGCAAGAGCGCCATGAGCGGCGGGAGAAAGTTTATCGCGACGACTGATCGGGTCGGCGATTACAGCAATCAGAAAGAAAAGGGCGTCGCCAGCACCGCGACGCCCTTTCTTTTTTATTCCTTCTCGGGCCGGCCGAGCAGGCGGGCCATTTCCGCTTCCAGCGACTCCAGCGGATCGACATCTGCCGGCGCGGGCAGGGGAGCGGCCGCCGGAGCCGGAGGGCCCGGCGGAGACGGTGGCGGCGCGGCGGGCGGCGCCGGGGGTCTCGCGGCCGCGGGCGGGGCTGCTGTGGGCGAGCTGGGCGCAGGCGCGGACGACGGCGGCGCCGTGTCCCCCTTGGGCTGGATCATCCGCTGCGTCCGGGCGAGGAATGGCGGCGTCGCGGGGCGGGGCGCGGCCGGACGAGGCGGCGGCGCAGCGGGACGCTGAAACGGCGGCGCTGGCGGGGCGGGGCTGGCGGCGGCGGGCGCTCGCCGCGGGTGCGGGACGGGCGCGGGCTCCGGCGGGGCCGGCTGCTTGCTCGGCGCGGGCGCAAAGAGATCCGGCGGCAGGTTGAGCGGGCCGGCGGCGGCGGGTTTGGGCGCCGGACCAGGACCAGGACCGGGGACGGCGGCGGGCTTCGGCGCGGGGCCGGGCGCCGCTGGTTCGACCGAGGGGCCTGGCGGCCAGGCCGGAGCAGGAGCCTGCGCGGGCCGCGCCTCCCGGACCGTGCGCGCGGCCATCGCCTCCGAGGGCGAAATCGAGCCTTCGACGAGAAGGTCGTTCGGCCCGCCGATCAGCAGCAGATGCTCTGTGTCGTCGCGTCGCACGATGACGAGCTGACGTTCGCGATCGAGATCGAAAACGTCGATCACGTCCAGCCGCCGCGGGCCCTTTTTGGCGCTCGCCGAACGGATTCTGCGCCCGAAGAGCAGACGGATGATGTAGAGGACGAGGAGCGCGGCGATGAGGAACGCCACGATTGCCCCAAGTATTGGGAGCAGCTGTGAGAATCTGTCTTGCATGAAGTGCGGGTCTCTCTTCGAACGCGCGTTTACGTTGCCAATCTAACAGTATTTCTGGCAACCCTGCGCCAAAAGGTTAATCATTGGTTAATTTGACGCGAAATACCCCATGAGTCGTTGCCATCTTGCCGGCCGGCGGCCATTCTTTCGACCGATTCCACGCGCCGCGCGGTTTCGCAAATCGAGCGCGGCGCGGGCTTTTTCGACGATCGCCTTCATTAACCATATTCTGGCATGCAGAATCGAATCGTCCGGATCGCCAAGCTCCGGGCGCGGGGATCCGGGGCGTTCAGTATGACCGACAGGACGGCGTCGTCTGCATTTGACCGAAACGAGCGGCCGGGCAGCGCCTGGCTGGTGCTCGCTCTCGCTCTCGCGATTCTCGCCGTTCTCGGCGCCTATTTCCTTGCGCCCGCGACAATGGCTCCGCGCCTCGTCATGCTCTCGCTCGCCCTCTTCGCGGTGGCGGGGGTCTTCTTCCTCTTCGCCTATGCGGTCGGGCTGATCCATTTCTCGCCCCGCGTCGCGCGCAACGACATCACCCGGCTCATCGCCGAGTCCACGACGGAGGGCCTGCTCGTCACCATGGGCGACAGGCAGATCGCTTACGCCAACGACGCCTATATGGACCTTTGCGGCGCCCGCGACGCCTCGAGCCTCCAGGTTGTCGAGCGATTGTTCTCCGGGCCGCCTGAGGTCTCCGAGGCGATCTACCGCCTCGCCCAGGCGGCCCGGGCCGGCACCCCGCATGTCGAGGAGTTGCGCCTTTCGCCGCCGCTCACGGACGGGGCGCCGGTCGGCTGGTACCGCATTCAGGTGCGCCCGCTGCCGCAGTCGGGGCCGCGGGCGTCGCTGTGGCGCGTGGCGGATGTGACGGGCGAGCGCCAGCGGCAGGAGGGCGTCTTTCAGGAGTTGCAGCACGCGATCGACTTTCTCGATCACGCGCCGGCAGGCTTCTTCTCGGCCGCGCCCGACGGCGCTGTGCCTTACATGAACAAGACGCTTGCCAACTGGCTCGGCTACGATCTCACTCAGGTCGGCTCGGGAGGCGCCACGCTCGCCTCCATCGTGGCCAATAATGGGGCGGCGCTGCTGGCGGCGGTGTCGGGCGCGCCGGGCGAGGTGCGCACCGATCAGATCGACCTGGATCTGCGCTGCCGCGATGGCCGTCCGCTGCCGGTGCGGCTGCTGCATCAGGTCGCCTTCGGCCAGGACGGCGCCGCCGGCGCGTCGCGGACTTTGGTGCTCAATCGCGCTGCGGGCGAGAAATCCGAAGAGGGGTTGCGCGCCGCTGAAGTGCGTTTCGCGCGTTTCTTCAATTCAACGCCCATGGCCATCGCGACGCTCGACGTCGAGGGCCGCGTGCTCGATTCCAACGCCGCCTTCGCCAAGCTTTTGCCGCGGGCGCTGAAGGTGGGCGCGGCGCGGGAGGGTTGGTCGCTGCTCGCGGGGCTCGGCGAGCGCGACGCCGAGGCGCTGCGGAAGGCGATAGAGGACGCAATCGACGGCAAGGGCGACGCGAAGCCCGTGAATGTCTCCTTCGAGGAGGGCGCCGGCCCGCGTTCGGCGCGCTTCTTCGTCTCTCCCGCCGAGGACAGCGGCCAGAAGGGCGCGACGATCTATGCGCTCGACACCAGCGAGCAGCGCAAGCTTCAGGAAGAATTCGCCCAGTCGCAGAAGATGAACGCGGTCGGCCAGCTCGCGGGCGGCATCGCGCATGATTTCAACAATATGTTGACGGCGATCATCGGCTATTCCGATTTCCTGCTCTCGAGCCATCGGCCGACCGACCCGAGCTTCAAGGACATCCGCCAGATCAAGGCGACGGCCGAGCGCGCGGCCGGACTGACGCGCCAGTTGCTCGCTTTCTCCCGGCGTCAGACGCTGCGGCCGCAGGTGCTCCAGCTCGGCGACGCGCTGTCGGAACTGCAATTGCTGCTGTTGCGCGTCGTCGGCGAGAAGAACGAGCTCGAATTGCGGCACGGCCGCGACCTCTGGTACGTGAAGGCCGATCTCACGCAGTTCGAGCAGGTCATCATCAACCTGCTGGCCAACGCCCGCGACGCCATGCCGGAGTCGGGCGGCCTCATGCAGATCCGCACCCGCAATGTGACAAAGGCGGAATGCGCGAGCTTCGATGAACCCTATCTGCTCCCCGCCGACTATGTGCTGGTCGAAGTCGAGGACAATGGCGCGGGCATCCCCCCCGAGGTGATCGAAAAGATCTTCGAGCCCTTTTTTACGACCAAGGAAGTGGGCAAGGGCACCGGTCTCGGTCTTTCGACCGTCTTCGGCATCGTCAAGCAGTCGGGCGGCTTCATCTTCGCAACGAGCGAACTCGGCAAGGGAACGACCTTCCGCATTTTCCTGCCGCGCTACATCCCCGAGGAAAAGGAGACGCCGAAGAAGGAGACGGAGGCCAAGCCCCAGGGCGATTACACCGGGCAGGGCGTCATTCTTCTGGTCGAGGACGAGGACGCCGTGCGCTCGATCGGCGCGCGTTCTCTCAAGACCCGCGGCTTCACCGTCCTCGAAGCGACTACCGGCCTCGAGGCGCTGGAGGTCGTGGAGGAGGTCGGCGGCAAGATCGACCTCATTGTTTCAGACGTGGTCATGCCGGAGATGGACGGACCGGCGATGTACGCCGAGCTGCGCAAGCGCGGTGTGACGGCCAAAGTCATTTTCGTGTCCGGCTACGCGGAGGAAGCCTTCGCCAAGAATCTGCCCGAGGGAGAGTTCGGTTTCCTGCCCAAGCCCTTCTCGATCAAGCAACTCGTCGAGACGGTGAAGGCGCATCTGCCGGCGCAAAGCTGAGATTTCGCCGCCGGCGCTACAGCATCGGCGCCACGACTCGCACGCGGCGCTTGACGCCGTCCGGGCCGACGACCTCCTTGAACACCTCCGGCGCGCCGGCCCCGCTGCGCAGTTCGGGGAGGGGCTCGGCAATCGCCGCCTGCGCCGGGCCGAGAGGCTGTCTGGCGCGCGGATCGCCGGGGAGGATCGGCCGGGACATTTGCTCCGCCTGTTCGGCCGTCACCATCTGGTCCTTTTTGTTGCGTTCGGCGAGAATGCCCTCGGCCTCGGCCAGCGCCTCCGTCCAGCTCTTTCCGGGCGGTTTGCAGCCGCAGGAGGCGTCGTAGCTCGTCTCGAACTTCCGCGCATTGGGATGGTCGGCGTAGGACTCGCCATCGACCGAGACCGCCGACTCGAGGCCCTTCCACTGCGACTGAGTGTAGAGCTTCGCCTCGGCGCCGGGACACATGGCCTTGCAGAGCGCGTCGAGGTCGTCGAGCTGAGACTGTCTCGCGCTGTAGGTGATGGGGAAGAAGCCGCCGTCGCAGCTGCGGACGCAGATCGCCATCGGCCCGCCCATCCGCCGCGTGTCCTGGTTGAAAGTCTCGTCGTCCGGCGGCGGCCCGTCCTCCGGATTGATGGGCGCCTCGCGCAGGCCGGTCGCCTGATCGGGCGGGCGAACGCCGAACAATTCCTCGAAAAAGCTGCCCGGATCGGGCTCGCGGGCGGCGATGCGGGGATTGCGGCACTCGACCTCGTAGCGGGCCATCAGCGCCTGACGCTGGCTGTCGTCGGCGGCCGCCTGCTCATAGGCCGCAATGCTGCCGCGCAGGGCGCTCAGACGCCCGTTGATGGCGTTGCACTGGGGCGGCGGCGGATCGCCGAAAAACAGAAAGGTCTGGCGGTCGCAGCCCATGGCCTGACCCTTGGCCGCGAGGCGGCTGAATTCTGTGCGTTGCTTGGCGGCCATGGCGCGATAGCGCGCCGCCATGCCTTCGGCGCCCGCCTTGGCGATCTGCCCGCGCAGGTCGAGACAGTGCGGGCTCTCGGCGCGGGCCGGCGCGGCCGTCAGCGCACCTAATAAGGCGGCGCCAGACGCGGCGGCGAGAATCTTGCGGAGGGCGCCTGGCCCCGGGTTCGGCCTCATCAAATGCTCCGGCTGGCCCCTTTTTAAGTCCGAGGCGATCGGACGGGCTGCCAGCTTCCTGTTGTCTCACGCGAACCGCGATCCGCTTCACTCGACGATGCGAGTCCCGGCGGCGGGCGCCTGCGCGCCTTGCCGCGCCGCCGACGCTGACCATTCTTGGCGCTGATCGCGCCGCGGATCAACCGGATGGGATTCTCCAGCGTTTCTTGTCCTCAACAAGGCGAGAGGGCGCCGGGCGCCGGTCTTACGGCCGCGCTTTTTTCCGCTCGACCCTTCCCTTGGCGCCAGTCTACGCCCATATCCGGGCGCGGACGCCAATGGAGATCGGCACGATGAAGTCTTCTTCAAAAATTCTTTCTCTTCTCACCATTGCCTTGGGAGCGGCGCTGGGCGTCGGGGCGGCCGCGGCGCAGGAAGGACCGGACCTGATCTTCCGCAAATCCACGGACTTCAAGCTGCTGACGCCCAATGACAAGCTCGCAACCTATGTGGTCGACGACCCGCTGATCGAAAACGTCGCCTGCGCCTACACGGCCCATGAAAAGGGCGGCGTCGCCGGCATGTTCGGCGTGGCGGAGCAGACCTCGGAAGTTTCACTCGCCTGCAATCAATACGGCCCGATCAAGCTTCGCAAGGAAAACGAGAAATTCAGCCAGGGCGATCTCGTGCTCAGCGAGCGGCGGTCGCTCATGTGGAAGCAGATGCATATCGTGCGCGGCTGCGACACGAAGCGCAACATGCTGATTTACATGATTTACTCCGACAGGCTGATCGAAGGCTCGCCGGAGAATTCGACAGCCGCGGTTCCGATCCAGCCCTGGGGCGGCTCGGAGCCGGGGCATTGCAAGGACTGGTTGAAGTAACCCGTTCAGTCGGCGCAGGAGATGACCATTGCGTCGGCCGCTTGCGGCTGGCGCGACGCGGCCGGTATGGCGGCCGTCATGTCGTCGGCGCGGCCATAGGCCTGGGCGGGACCGTGGCCGTGCGATTCGCACCAGGCGTCGGCGACGATCCGGCCGCAATCGGCCTTGTCCCTGAGGCATTCCATGACGCCGTAACCATCGTCCGCGACGACGAAAGTTTTGGGCGCGGCTTCGGCCTTGGCGTTCAGAACCAGCGATGCGAGCGCGCCGGCGACGAGCGGCGCGGCGATACGGGACCAGGGGAAGCTTTCGATCTTCGACGACAGAATGAACATTGAGGCGCTCGCTCTGCGCCGCCGGAGGGAGAGGCGGCAGTCGAAAAGAGATAGCGGGACAGGGTAAAATATGCGTTAAACGGCCATGATTCCGCCGGAATGCGGCGCCGTCACAACGCGCTTGACGGGGCGGCGCGCCGGGCGCATGGTCCCGCCATGTGGCTCAACCTGACGCTCGCCCGCCGAATTTGCGGCCGGATCATCATCAGCTAGCGACCATCGCTGGCCGGAGCCGTCACGTCGTCGCTGAGAACACGCCCCAAACGACATGAAACGGGCCGGCCAGGCTGGCCCGAGGGGATTGCATGTCGACGACTGCGCTCAAGATCTACAATACGCTCACGCGAACGAAGGAGGCTTTCCAGCCGATCGACGCGTCCAATGTGCGCATGTATGTCTGCGGCCCGACGGTCTATGATTTCGCTCATATCGGCAACGCCCGGCCGCTCATCGTCTTCGACGTGCTCTACCGGCTGCTGCGGCATGTCTACGGCGCCGCGCATGTGGCCTATGTCCGCAACATCACGGACGTCGACGACAAAATCAACGCCCGCGCCGCCGAGCGCGGAATCACGATCCGCGAACTGACGGAAGAGACCAACAGGGTCTTTCAGGAAGACGTGCGCGCGCTCGGCTGTCTGGAGCCGACGGAGCAACCCCGCGCCACCGAACATATCCCGCAGATGATCGCGATCATCGAGAAGCTGATCGCGGCGGGCCACGCCTATGCGGCGGATGGGCATGTCCTGTTCGACGTGCCGTCCATGCCCGGCTATGGCCGCCTCTCGCGCCGCTCCCTCGACGAGATGCTCGCCGGCGCCCGCGTCGATGTCGCGCCCTACAAGCGCGGCGACATGGATTTCGTGCTGTGGAAGCCCTCGAAGGAGAGCGAGCCCGGCTGGGAGAGCCCATGGGGCAGGGGGCGTCCGGGCTGGCATATCGAATGCTCGGCGATGTCCTGGGCGCATCTGGGCGAGACCTTCGACATTCACGGCGGCGGCATCGATCTCGTCTTTCCGCATCACGAGAACGAGATTGCGCAGAGCTGCTGCGCCTTTGGCCGCGACGTGATGGCGAATTACTGGATGCACAACGGCTTTCTTCAGGTCGAGGGCGAGAAGATGTCCAAGAGCCTGGGAAATTTCGTGACGATCCACGAATTGCTGCACACGGAAAAATTCGGCGGCCGCAAATGGCCGGGCGAAGTGCTGCGCCTCGCCATGCTGCGCACGCATTACCGGCAGCCGATCGACTGGACCGCGAAGGCGCTGGAGGAATCGGAGAAGACGCTGGAGAAATGGCGCGTCGCCGCGCGCGCCGCGTCGCGCAACGAGCATCCTCCGTTCATCGAGGCGCTCGTGGACGATCTGAACTTCTCGAAAGCCGAAGCGGAAATGCACGCTTTGGCCAGCGTCGCGGACGCGGAGCCGGAGAGCTTCGTCGCCGGCGCCGCGCTCGACTCGCTGCGGTTCTGCATCGATTTGCTCGGCCTCGGAGGGATACTCGATCCTTCATGGAACGAGGTCACGGTAGATCCCGGCCTGAAAGAGAAAGTCGAGAGCCTCATCGCCGCGCGCCATGCCGCGCGCGCCGCGAAGAACTGGGCAGAGTCCGACCGTATCCGTGACGAACTCGCAGGCCTCGGCGTCGCGCTCAAGGACAGCAAGGACGGCACGACGACGTGGGAGATGAAGCGGTGACGGCGCTGGCCCCCACCCGACCCGCTTCGCGGGCCACCCTCCCCGCGAGGGCGAGGGAGTCGCGCCCTCAGATTGCCTCTGTTCCTGAAAAGTTGGTCTTCGGGATGATTGGCGGCGCCGATGCAGGCTCATCCCTCCCCTTTACGGGGAGCGCAGCCCGCGAAGCGCGACGGGTGGGGTAAGACAGGGAGAAACCATGTCCGACGACTGGAAGAGAACGCTGCCGTTCAAGCGCCATTGGGCGGTCTATCTCCTCTTGAAGCTTTTCGTGCTGGCGCTGGCGGCGTTCGCCGCGTGGCATCTGCTGCGCGCCTTCGAGGTCGTCTGATGGCGGCGCCCGGACTTCGTCCCTTTCTCCCGGCCGACGCGCCCACGCTCGCCGCTTTGTTCCGCGCGGGCGTGGACGAGCTGACGGCCGAGGATTACGACGCGGATCAGCGCGAGGCCTGGGCCTCGGCGGCCGATGACGAAGCGGCTTTCGCGGCGCGGCTTGCGGGCGCCCTCACCATTGTCGCGCTTGTCGGCGGCGAAATCGCGGGCTTTGCCTCGCTGAAGGACAACAAGACGTTCGACATGCTCTATGTGAGGCCCGACCTTGCGGGGCAGGGTGTGGGCGGCGCGCTCGCGGACGCCATCGAAAAGCTCGCAACGGCGCGTGGAACGGAAAAGCTGACGGTCGAGGCCGCGGACTCGGCGCGCGATTTCTTCGCCGCGCGCGGCTATGTCGCGCAAAGCCGCAATACTGTAACCATCGCCGGCGAATGGCTCGGCAATACGACGATGACCAAGGAACTGGCGGCGCCCGCCGCCGGGAGACCGCATTGATGACCAGGCAACGCGTCACGCTTTACGACACGACGCTGCGCGACGGCGCGCAGACGACGGGCGTCGATTTCTCGCTCGAGGACAAGCGGCTGATCGCCGCCATGCTCGACGATCTCGGCGTCGATTATGTCGAAGGCGGTTATCCCGGCGCCAATCCGCTCGATACGGAATTCTTCGCGGCCCGGCCGAAACTGCGCGCCCGCTTCTGCGCCTTCGGCATGACGCGCCGGCAGGGCCGTTCCGTGGAGAACGATCCGGGCGTCGCGGCGCTTCTCGACAGCGCGGCGGACGCCGTGACTTTTGTCGCAAAGAGCTGGGATTATCAGGTCAAGGTCGCCTTACGCTCCACGGAAGAAGACAACCTTCAGGGCATTACGCAATCCGTAAAAGCCGCTGTGGCGAAACGGAAGGAGGCCGCGGTCGATTGCGAGCATTTCTTCGACGGATTCAAGGCCAATCCGGATTATGCGCTCGCCTGCGCGCGGGCGGCTTATGAGGCTGGCGCGCGCTGGGTTGTGCTCTGCGACACCAATGGCGGGACGCTGCCGCATGAGGTCGAGCGCATTGTCGCGGAGGTCGTGAAGGTCATTCCTGGCGTTCATGTCGGCGTGCATTGCCATGACGACACGGGGCAGGCGGTCGCCAATTCGCTCGCCGCCCTGCGCGCGGGCGCGCGGCAGATACAGGGCACGCTGAACGGTCTCGGCGAACGCTGCGGCAACGCCAATCTCACGACGATCATCCCCACCTTGCTGCTCAAGGAGGAATTCGCCGCGCGTTTCGAGATCGGCGTCAGCCGCGAGAAGCTTACCCATCTGACGCGCATCAGCCATGCGCTCGACGAATTGCTCAATCGGGCGCCGAACCGCCATGCGCCCTATGTCGGCGCGAGCGCCTTCGCCACCAAGGCGGGGATCCATGCCTCCGCCGTGCTCACCGATCCGCGCACCTATGAGCATGTGCCGCCGGAGAGCGTCGGCAACATGCGCCGCGTGCTGGTTTCGGATCAGGCGGGGCGGTCGAACATCATTTCCGAACTCACTCGGCTCGGCGTCCAGCTCGAAAAGGACGATCCGAGACTCGGCCGGCTGCTCGACGAGGTGAAGGAAAAAGAAGCGCAGGGCTACGCCTATGAGGGCGCGGACGCCTCCTTCTTCCTGCTCGCCAAGCGCGTGCTGGGGGAAGCACCGCATTTCTTCGACATTGAACGCTACAGCGTCGCGGTCGACCGCCGCTTCGCAAAAAACGGCGGCTTCGAGGATCTCGGCGCGGAGGCCATCGTGAAGGTGAGAGTTCACGGCGAGAGCCGGATTTCGGCGGCCGAGGGCAACGGCCCTGTGAACGCGCTGGACCTCGCGCTGCGCAAGGATTTGGGCGCCTATCAGAAATTCATCGAGGACGTGCGCCTCGTCGATTACCGCGTGCGCGTCTTCCAGGGCGGCACGGACGCCGTGACGCGCGTGCTCGTCGAATGCGCCGATGGCGAGGGCAATCGCTGGTCGACGGTGGGCGTTTCCGCCAATGTCATCGACGCTTCCTTCGAGGCCCTCGTCGATGCGATCGATTACAAGCTGCTGATGTCCGGGGCCACGTAAGCGCGTCGCCCCCACCCGGTCCGCGAAGCGTGACGGGTGGGGGCATCCCCCTCACATCCGCTCGGTGATTGCCGTCTCCTCGACTTGCGGCATGCGGCGCGCGGTCGTCTGGATCATCGGCAGAATGTCCTCGACCCGCTCGGCGACGAGATAGCGCACCTCATATCCTTCCCGGATGAAGCCCGAATTGTGCATATGGGCGAAGAGCGTGAGCAGTGGGCGCCAAAAGCCGCCGATATCGGCGATCACGAGCGGCTTGGTGTGGCGCCCGAGCTGAATCCAGGTGAGCTGTTCAGTGAGCTCCTCGAGCGTGCCGACGCCCCCGGGCAGCGCGACGAAGGCGTCCGATTTCTCGAACATCAGCCGCTTTCGCGTATGCATGTGATCGACAACGATCAGATCGGTCATGCCCTGCATGGCCAGTTCGCGCTCTTCCAGAAAATTGGGGATGATGCCGGTGACGCGCCCGCCGGCGTTGAGAGCGGCGCGGGCCGTGATCCCCATCAGCCCGCAGGAGCCGCCGCCAAAGACGAGTCCCACGTCGGCCTTCGCCAGTATGCGCCCAAAAGATTCCGCCGCGGCGGCGTAGCGCAGGTCGTCTCCCTCGGCGGAGCCACAGTAGACGCAAACGTTCTTGATCTTCTGCATAGATTTCTTCCGTCAACTGGCGCCATCGGCCCGCCGGTCAAGCGGGGTGCGCGAAAGAGTTAAAGGGCTTATATGACGCTCTTGCCTCCTTCGCCGAGGCTTCCATTCATCACTGGACTCCGAATGCTCAGAATTGGCCAACGCGCGTCAGGCGCGCACCATGCGCCCGATCCGCAGGACGCTTCCCTTTCCGAAGCCTCGCTCCTTGGAACAATTCGCCGGCTGTGGCCCTATATCTGGCCGCGCGGCCGGCGTGATCTGGAGCTGCGCGTCGCTGTCGTCTTCGCGCTGCTGATTGTCAGCAAGCTCTTCAACGCCATGACGCCCTATGCATTCAAATGGGCGACCGATGCGCTGGCGGAAAGCGGAGCAGCGGCCTTGCCGGTTTTGGGCGCGGGGGCGGTCGGCTTTACTCTCCTCATGGGCGCGATCCGCATTGTCGCGGTGATCCTCATGCAGGCGCGCGACGGCATTTTCGCGGCGGTCGCCATGCACGCCGTGAGGCGGCTGGCGACGGACCTCTTCGTCCATATGCACGAATTGTCGCTGCGCTTTCACATCAGCCGCAAGACGGGCGGGCTGACCCGTGTTCTGGAGCGTGGCCGCAACGCCATCGAGACCCTGTCCCGCCTCGTCATGTCGACGGGCGCCCCGACGCTGATCGAGATGGTGCTGGTGCTGGGCGTCTTCGTCTATCAGTTCGACTGGCGCTACGGCGTCGTTCTCATCCTCACGCTCGGCGCCTATTTCGCCTATACGACCCTCGCCACCAACTGGCGTATCGCGATCCGCCGCCAGATGAACGAGAGCGACACGGACGCCAACCAGAAGGCGATCGACAGCCTGCTCAATTATGAGACCGTGAAATATTTCGGCGCCGAGCGGCGCGAGGCGGAGCGTTACGACAAATCCATGGCCTTTTACGAGAAGGCCAGCACGCATTCCTATATCTCGCTCGCCATCCTCAACGCCGGCCAGACGGTGATTTACATCATCGGCGTCACGACCATGATGGTCATGTGCGTCTATGGCATTCGCGCGGGACGCAATACGGTGGGCGATTTCGTGCTCATCAACGCCATGATGATCCAGCTCGCCCAGCCCCTGAATTTCATGGGCACTTTTTACCGCGAGGTTCGTCAGGCGATCATCGACATCGAGACCATGTTCTCGATCCTGTCGCGCAGCCCGGAGATCGCCGACAGGCCGGGCGCAAAGCCGCTCGTCGTCACGCAAGGGCGCGTCATATTCGACGATGTGCAATTCCACTACGAGCCCGACCGGCCGATTTTGCGAGGCGTGAGCTTCGAGGCGGCGCCCGGCCAGACGATCGCCATCGTCGGGCCTTCGGGCGCCGGCAAATCGACGATCTCGCGGCTGATGTTCCGCTTCTACGAGCCGCAGGGCGGGCGCATCACAATCGACGGACAGAACATTCTGGAGGTGACGCAGACGAGCCTGCGCGCCGCCATCGGCATGGTGCCGCAGGATACGGTGCTGTTCAACGACTCGATTGGCTACAATATCCGCTACGGGCGTTGGGACGCGGCCGACGAGGAGGTGCGCGAGGCGGCGCGTCTCGCCCAGATCGACAAGTTCATCCAGAGCGTGCCGGGCGGCTATGAGGCGCAGGTGGGCGAGCGCGGGCTGAAGCTTTCGGGCGGCGAGAAGCAGCGCGTGGCCATCGCCCGCACCATTCTCAAAGGCCCGCCGATCCTCATCCTCGACGAGGCGACCTCGGCGCTCGACAGTTTCACCGAGCATGAAATTCAGGAGGCGCTACGGCGCGTGGCGCGGGGCCGCACGACGCTCGTCATCGCTCATCGGCTCTCGACCGTGGTTGACGCCGACGAAATCCTGTTCCTCGACCATGGACGCATCATCGAGCGCGGCCGCCACGCCGAGTTGCTCGCGCTCGGAGGGCACTACGCCGGCATGTGGAACCGCCAGCGTGAGGCGGCCGAGGCGCGCGCCAAGCTGCTCGAGGCCGAGCGCGAGGAGGCCGAGGCGGAGTAGGGCCCCCGCTGGCGGAATTCGTCCGTCCTTTGGCAAGGATCATTCTTTGCCAAAGATCAACTCCGGGCGCACCCTCGAGGCTCGCATCCCCGTCGCGGCGATCTGGATGCTTTCAGCCTCGGGAGCGTCTGATGCTCGGAAAAACATTGTTTGCCTCGCTGGCGGTCTGCGCCGCCACGGCCGCTCAGGCCCAGATCAGGGCCGAGCATCCGCGCTTCTGCGTCATGAGCGTCGGGCCGACGCAAATGATGTTCAGCGCATTTCAGGAAAACAAGACCGACGAAATCTTCTGCCAGCGCGTGCCCGAGCTTGGCAAGACCATGATCATTCTCGACGCCAGGAGCAACGAGCTTCGAGACATGAATATCGAGGTTCGGGTGCTCAGGAACATCGATCAGAAGGATTGGCGCGACGATCTTGAGGCCACGACCGTCACGGCCCTGCCGCCAAAGAAATATCTTCAGGATCGCGGCACGACGAGCTTCACTTACGACTTCGGCAAGGAGGGCGAATATATCGCGCTCGTGCGCGCGACGAGCGACGATGGCGCGAAGGAATATGTCGGCCAGTATTATTTCGCTGTCGGCGAGAGCTATGAGCAGGCGATGGCCACAGGCGCGCTGGCCGCGGCAATGGGGTTCGGCGGTCTGGTGATGTGGCGGCGCAGCCAGTCGGCGAAGACGGCGAAGACTGCGACACAGGGAAAGCCGGCGTCGTCAGCGGCTCGTCAGTCGCCTTAGATTGCGCTCGACGCGCCGCTTGTAAACGGCGACGGCGCGGCCGGCCGCATGATGCGGCTCTCCGGCGACGAAACTGCGGGCCGCTGCAAAGGTCGCCTCGGTCGCCGCGTCGATCTTCTCGGCGACCATCAGGGTTCCTTCGTGCTTCGGGTCGACGGCGCCCACGGCGATCTTGGCCAGCCGAACCGCGATGACGGCGTTCACCGCCATCGTCAACACGAGCGTATCCGAAAGAAGCGTGGTCAGACCCGGCCGGTTGTCCATCTGCTCGAATTCTCCGCAGGCAAGACGCCGAGTTTGCGTCATCTTGCCGTCAAATGCAAAGGCGGAGCCGTCCGCTCCGCAGCTCGCTTATGTTTCCGCTGGAGCCGGCCATTGGCCTGGTCTTTTCCGACGCTGGCAACGAACAGGAAGCGGGAGACCATGCTTCCATAAGCCCAACGAAAACCCCATATTGCCGCCATGGCGAAGTCTCCCGAAAAATCGAAGAAAGACCCCGCGCGGCCGACCCGCGCCAAGGCCTCCAAGCCCGAAGTCGCGCCGCTGGCTCCGCACCTCGCCCAGTTGCTCAATCCGGCGTTGGCGCCCGGTTTCGAGGATATGGGGCAGGCGGGCTATGAGGTGGATGGCGTTCCTCTCGAAGGGGACGAAATTTCGAAATGGGTGCTCGGCGAGCTGCCGCCGCAGGGCGGCGGCGTTCAGGCCACGGCCGACTCGCTTGCCGAGCTGCTGCGGCTCGGCGATCCAAACCTGCGCGACCGCAAGCCCTGGGCTCCGCACCGTCCGGAGCGGCCGGAGAAATCCGAGGGCGGCGTCAAATTCGAGCTCGTTTCCGACTACACGCCCAAGGGCGATCAGCCGGCGGCGATCGCCGAGCTTGCGAAGGGCATCGCCGCGCAGGAGCGGGATCAGGTGCTGCTTGGCGTCACCGGCTCGGGCAAGACCTTCACCATGGCGAGCGTCATAGCCCGCACCCAGCGCCCGGCGCTGATTCTCGCGCCGAACAAGACGCTGGCGGCGCAGCTTTACGGCGAGTTCAAGAGCTTCTTCCCCAACAACGCCGTCGAATATTTCGTCTCTTATTACGATTATTATCAGCCGGAAGCCTATGTGCCGCGCTCCGACACCTACATCGAGAAGGAATCCTCGGTGAACGAGCAGATCGACCGCATGCGCCACGCGGCCACGCGCGCGCTGCTGGAACGTGACGACGTGATCATCGTCGCATCGGTCTCCTGCATCTACGGCATCGGCTCGGTCGAGACCTATACGGCCATGACCTTCTCCGTTCAGCTCGGCGAGAAGCTGGAGCAGCGGCAGCTCGTCACCGATCTCGTCGCATTGCATTACAAGCGGATCAGCGCGGATTTCACCCGCGGCACGTTTCGTGTGCGCGGCGATACGGTCGACGTGTTTCCTGCGCATTACGAAGACCGGGCCTGGCGGATCTCCTTCTTCGGCGACGAGGTGGAATCCATCTCGGAGTTCGATCCGCTGACGGGCAAGAAGACGGTCGATCTGGAGTTTGTGAAGATCTATGCAAACTCGCACTATGTCACGCCCCGCCCGACGCTGCTGCAATCCATAAAGGCCATCAAGGAAGAGCTGAAGCATCGGCTCGACGAACTGAACCGCACGGGGCGCCTGCTGGAGGCGCAAAGGCTCGAACAGCGCACGCGTTTCGACATTGAAATGATGGAGGCGACGGGGTCCTGCGCAGGGATCGAAAATTACTCGCGCTATCTGACGGGCCGCCGGCCCGGCGAGCCGCCGCCGACGCTGTTCGAATATCTGCCTGACAATGCGCTCGTCTTCGCGGATGAAAGTCATGTCTCGATTCCGCAGATCGGCGGCATGTATCGAGGCGACTTCCGCCGCAAGGCGACGCTCGCCGAATATGGCTTCCGTCTGCCGTCCTGCATGGACAATCGCCCCTTACGCTTCGAGGAATGGGACGCCATGCGGCCGCAGACGATCAGCGTCTCCGCGACGCCCGGAAATTGGGAGCTGGAGCAGACGGGCGGCGTCTTCGTCGAGCAGGTCATCCGCCCGACGGGGCTGATCGATCCGCCGGTCGAAGTGCGCCCCGCCCGCACGCAGGTCGACGATCTCCTCGACGAAGTGCGAGCGACCTCACAGATTGGCTATCGCACGCTGATTACCGTCCTCACCAAGCGCATGGCCGAGGATTTGACCGAATATCTTCACGAGAGCGGCGTACGCGTGCGCTACATGCATTCAGACATCGACACGCTGGAGCGCATCGAGATCATTCGCGACCTGAGACTCGGCGCCTTCGATGCGCTCGTCGGCATCAATCTGCTGCGCGAGGGCCTGGACATTCCCGAATGCGGGCTCGTCGCCATTCTCGACGCCGACAAGGAAGGCTTCCTGCGTTCCGAAACCTCGCTCGTGCAAACGATCGGCCGCGCGGCGCGCAATGTCGACGGGCGCGTGATCCTTTATGCGGATCACATCACCGGCTCGATGAAGCGCGCCATGGACGAGACCGAGCGTCGCCGCGCCAAGCAGCAGGCCTATAATCTCGAGCATAATATCACGCCGGCGTCGATCAAGCGGGGCATCGCCGACATTCTTGGCAGCGTCGCCGAGCAGGACCATGTCACGGTCGACACCGGCTACGACATTGCGCCCGGCCACAATCTCGCGGCGACGATCGCCGATCTCGAAAAGCGCATGAAGGAGGCCGCCGCCGATCTCGCTTTCGAAGAGGCGGCGCGGCTGCGCGATGAAATCCAGCGCCTGCAAAAGGCGGAGCTTCTGGCCGAGGCGAGCCCCATGCTGCGCATGTCCCTGTCCCGCAGGGCGGGGGAGGGCCGCGGCGGGGACGAGGGCGCGGGTCTCTCGACGCGCGCCCGCAAGCCCACCGACGCGGATATGGGGCCGCATAATTTCGGCGGCGGCGAAGCCCGCCCGCTCGGCCGCGTCGCGCCACCGCGCCCGGCCGGCCGGTCGTCTGGCGGCCGGCCCGGAACGCGGACGGTGAAGGGCAAGCCGAAGTAGCTGCCCTGTGGTCGGAGGTTTTGCCGCCCGTCTTCAGTATTGGCGCATCAGCGGCGGGGGCGGGGGCGGCGGCGGCGGGACCAGCGTGGGGACCACATAGCGGAAGCCCACTCTCACGTCGTTCGAGGCGAGATTGAAATGCTGCACCTCGCCGGGGCAAACCGTCACGCCCATGCAATGGATGGTGTTGGTGTCGAACTTGCCCATGTCGAGATAGCGGTAAGCGACTTCGAGCTTCAGATTGGGCGTGACATTGTAGGCGAGGCCCGCGCCGACCTGCCAGGCGAAATTGGTCTGCGTGCGGTTGGCCGCGAATCCGAAGCCGCCGGCGGGTTGCGCCGAAACGTCGTAAAGATTCTGTTGCCAGTTGGTCGCGAAGCCGATGCCGCCCCCGACGAAGGGCGTGATCCCGTACCACGTGCCAAGATCGAAATAGGCGTTGCCGAGGAACACCGCGGCGCTCTGCTGGCCGTGGTAGAGATCGTAGCAGCGGGCGTTGACGCCGCAGGACGAGGCGCCCGGCGCGCTCCAGATGTCGCTGTAGCTCTGGATCGCGCTGTATTGCGCGGCGGCGCGATATTCGCCGGTCAGGTCGAAGCGGAACCAGTTGTTGAACTGGTAGCCGACGCCGCCGCGCGCGAACGCGGCGTCGCCGATCGAATAGGCGTTGAACATCGGCGCGGGGACGGCGACGGCCGGGTTGGTGAAGGTCGAACTCACACCGCTGATCTGATTGGCGGCGACGCCCACGTCGCCGCGCAGATACCAGCCGCTGAAATCCGGCGGCGGCGGAGCAGGAGGGGGCGGCAAGGGCGGCGGCAGAAGATCGGCGGCCTGTGCGCTGGCGCCGAGGCCGGCAACGAACGCGGCCGTCAAATAAAGGGCGATTCTGCCCATGTGACTTCCCCTCTTTGTCAACGGGCCGGCAGTCGGGCGGCTCCGAGCTTATGGTCAAGCTCGAGTTTGACGGGGAAGACTTAAGGCTGGGTTAACCTTACCGCTTGAAAGACAAGCGGTTACCTTGTTTGTTGTTTGGCGCTTTACGCTCTTGGCGCTTCGGCGGGGGCGCGGCCCCGCCGGGCGCCAGCTAAAATCAGGCAGCTTCAGCTGAGTCCTTCAGCGCAGTGCAGACCTGCGCAACGAGCGTCTCGACCAGCTCCCGGTCGTCACCTTCGGCCATGACGCGGATGACCGGCTCCGTTCCCGACGGGCGGACGATCAGCCGGCCGCTGGCGCCGAGCTTCTCGCGGGCGGAGTCGATGGCGACCGCGACCGAGTTCTTCTCAAGCATCTGTTTTTGAGCGCGAACGCTCTTGAGAACTTGCGGCAGCGGGTCGAAACAATGGCAGACTTCGCTCACCCGCCTGTTCCGGCGTTTGACCTCGGCGAGCACCTGCATGGCGGTAACGAGTCCGTCGCCTGTCGTCGAATAATCCGACAGGATGACATGGCCGGACTGCTCACCGCCGATATTGTAGCCCGCTTCGCGCATCCGCTCGATGACATAGCGGTCGCCGACGGCTGTGCGCTCCAGAGTCAGGCCCAGCTTATGCAGGTGCCTTTCGAGGCCGAGATTCGACATGATCGTGGCGACGAGCCCGGGCTTCGCCAGCAGGCCCTGGTCGCGCCAGCTTTGGGCGACCACGGCCATGACCTGATCGCCGTCGATAACGGCGCCGGTCTCGTCGACCAGGATCACGCGGTCGGCGTCCCCGTCGAGCGCGATGCCCACGTCGGCGCGCAATTCACGCACCTTGGCGCGCAGGGCCTGCGGCGACGTCGACCCCACGTCGCGGTTGATGTTGAAGCCATCCGGATCGACGCCGATCGCGATAACCTCGGCGCCGAGCTCCCAGAGCGCCTCAGGCGCTACCTTGTAAGCCGCGCCGTTTGCGCAGTCGATGACCACCCGCAACCCCTCGAAGCTCAGATTGCGGGGAAGGGTATGTTTGGCGAATTCGATGTACCGCGCGCGAACGTCGTCGATGCGGCGCGCCCGGCCAAGCTGGGTCGCGCCTGCGAGCTTGCGGGTGATGTCGCTGTCGAGCAGCCGCTCAATATCGGCCTCGATGTCGTCGGAGAGCTTGTGGCCGTCCGGTCCGAAGAGCTTGATGCCATTGTCCTCGAAGGAATTGTGCGAAGCAGAGATCATCACGCCGACATCCGCGCGCATCGAGCGGGTCAGCATCGCCACGGCCGGGGTGGGCATCGGGCCGAGCAGCAGCGTATCCATGCCCACGGAGGCGAAGCCTGCGACCAGAGCATATTCGATCATATAACCGGAGAGTCGCGTGTCCTTGCCGATGACCACCCGATGGCGGCCCTCGCCCCGCTGGAAAGTCAGCCCCGCGGCCTGGCCGACCTTCATGGCGAGCTCCGGCGTAATCTTGACATTAGCCAGGCCGCGAATGCCATCCGTTCCAAAATAGTGACGGGCCATCGATTATATCCCTCTCGCAAACCGCAAAGTCGCCCGCGTGGCGGACTGAAATCTTCCAGAGTCGTCGACCATATTTTACATGGTCAGGCAACCATTTCACACATCAGACAGATTCCGCGTCAAAAGGGCAAAAAAATGGAAGTCGTCATTTACCACAACCCGGCCTGCGGCACGTCCCGCAAAGTTTTGGCTGCGCTGCAGGAGGCGGGACGCGCCCCGCGGATCGTGGAATATCTGAAAACGCCGCCGGACAGGAAAACGCTGAAGGCGCTGCTCGAAAAGATGGGAAAGAATGTGCGCGAGATATTGCGCAAACGTGGAACGCCCTACGAGGAGCTGGGCCTGGACGATCCGGCGCTTACTGATGAACAGATTTTCGACGCCATCGAGACGCATCCGATTCTCATCGAGCGTCCGATCGTCGTCTTCGGCGACAGGGCGGCTCTCTGCCGGCCCGCCGAAACCGTCGAGGCGCTCATGGCCGGAGCCTGATGACGTAAGCGATCGAGAACGCGGCAGGCGGACGTTCTCACAAAAACGAAGCCCGGCGTAACCGCCGGGCTTCATTTCCTTTAGACCGGATTCGGCGAGAGGCCGCCGACATCGGGCTCGGGCTTCTGCCCGGTTGTGGGCACCGCCGAGCCGCGGGGCGGCTGGGGCGACGAGGCGCTCGTGTCCTCTCGCACCGGGCGCTTGCCCTGCAGCAGGCCGCGCATCTCCTCGCCGGTCAGCGTCTCGAACTCCAGCAGGCCATTGGCCAGCGTGTCGAGCTGCCCCCGCTTCTCGGTCAGGATCTCCCTGGCCTTGTCATAGGCCTCCTGAACCAGGCGCCGCACCTCGGCGTCGATCGTCTGCTGCGTCGCCTCGGAGAGGGTCTGCTGCCGGCCGAGCGAATAGCCAAGGAACTGCTCCTGCTGCGGCTCGGCGTAGGCCACCGTCCCCAGCTTGTCCGAGAAGCCCAGCTGCGTGATCATCGCCCGAGCCACTCGCGTGCACTGCTGGATGTCCGACGCCGCGCCGGAGGTCACCTTGTCGTGGCCGAAGATCAACTCCTCCGCCACGCGCCCGCCCATGGCGATCGCCAGCATCGCCGTCAGCTGCTCATAGGTCTGAGACACCTGATCGCGCTCCGGCAGGCCCTGCACCATGCCCAGCGCGCGGCCGCGCGGGATGATCGTCGCCTTGTGGATCGGCATCGCCCCCGGCACAGTCAGCTGGACCAGCGCATGGCCGCCCTCGTGATAGGCCGTGAGCTTCTTCTCTTCCTCGGTCATGCTGAGCGTGCGGCGTTCCGCGCCCATCATGATCTTGTCGCGCGAGTCCTCGAACTCCTGGTTCGTGACGATCCGCTTCGAGCGCCGCGCCGCCAGCAGCGCCGCCTCGTTGACGAGGTTCATCAGATCCGCGCCCGAGAAGCCCGGCGTGCCGCGCGCCACCACCTTGAGGTCGACGTCCGGCGCCAGCGGCACCTTGCGGGCGTGAACCTTGAGGATCTTCTCGCGGCCGATGAAGTCGGGGTTCGGCACCTGGATCTGACGGTCGAAGCGGCCCGGACGCATCAGCGCCGGATCGAGCACGTCCGGACGGTTGGTCGCGGCGATCAGGATGATGCCCTCATTCGCCTCGAAGCCGTCCATCTCGACCAGCAGCTGGTTCAGCGTCTGCTCGCGCTCGTCGTTGCCGCCGCCGAGGCCCGCGCCGCGATGGCGGCCGACCGCGTCGATTTCGTCGACGAAGATGATGCAGGGCGCGTTCTTCTTGGCCTGGTCGAACATGTCGCGCACGCGGCTCGCGCCGACGCCCACGAACATCTCGACGAAGTCAGAGCCCGAGATCGAGAAGAAGGGCACGCCCGCTTCGCCCGCGATAGCGCGCGCCAGAAGGGTCTTGCCCGTGCCGGGCGGGCCGACCAGCAGCACGCCGCGCGGAATGCGGCCGCCCAGACGCTGGAACTTGCCCGGATCGCGCAGGAACTCGACGATCTCCTGCAGGTCTTCCTTCGCCTCGTCCACGCCCGCGACGTCCTCGAACGTCACCTTGCCGGCCATCTCCGTCAAAAGCTTCGCCTTCGACTTGCCAAAGCCCATCGCGCGGCCGGCTCCTCCCTGCATCTGGCGGGAGAGGAAAATCCACACGCCGAGGAAGGCCACGAGGGGCAGGGCGTTCAAAAGCAGCGTCATCAGCCAGCTCGAGCCGTCGCTGAGCGGCTTGGCGCTGATCGAGACATTGTGCTGTTGCAGACGCGGAATGAGATTCGCGTCATTGGGAATGTAAGTCGTGAAGGGGCGGTTGTCGTTGAAGTGGCCCACGACCTCATTGCCCGCGATGGTCACGTCATGAACGCGCCCCTGGTCAATCTGCGTGAGCAGCTCGCTGAACGAAATGTCCCGGATCGGCGTCCGCTGGCCCGGTTGCTGGAACAGCATGACAAGCGCCACCACCAGCAGACCAATGATGGCCCACAGGGCGAGGTTCCTGAAGTTTGCGTTCATTGCATAATCCATGATGGAGCCGTTGCGCGCGGGACGATCCCCCGCGACGGCGCCAGGCTCATTTTAATCTAGGCGCGCCCTGCTCCCTTGCCAAGAGAGACGAGGCTCAAGGTCAAGAACCTTCTGCCCCTTTCTGTGCGTTTCCCCGGCGCGGCGGCGCCGGTCGCAGCGTAACTGAGCCATTCTCGGAGTCGAGCAGCAGATCCGCGAGCGTCATCCGTAACTTATGGTCGTCGTTCAGGGCCTCCGCGAGACGCTGGGCGGCGCGCTCCAACCTGTCGAGGCGCAGCTGAGACCGTGGCGCGATCCGCGCGATCTCGACGGCGAGCAGCCTTTGCAGAAGCTCCAGCGGCGCCCCGCGGAGCGCAGCGGCGTCGAAGCGCGCCGATCCCGCCCCGGCCTCAAGGAGCGCGCGGGCGCGAAGGCGCGCGGCGCAGGCGTCGAGCGCGACGCTGGCGCGGGCGGCGCGGGTTCCGAGCCGCAGCAACGCCTCTGCGCCAAGCCCGAGTTCCTCCAGCATGGGCATGAGCCTGCGCAGCTTTACGCGCGCATAAGCCTCATTGGCGTTGGATGGATCGCTGACATAGGGGTGGCGCGCGGCCTCGCAGACGCCGACGAGCGTCGATTTGCGCAAGCCCAACAGAGGCCGCAGTAGCGCCAAGCCGTTGCAGCGGGCGCTGGCCGCCATGCCGGCGAGACCCGAGACGCCCGAACCGCGGGCGAGGCGAAAGAGGATCGTCTCGGCCTGATCGTCGGCATGATGGGCAGTGACGATGGCGCTGGCCCCGATGCGAGCGGCGCAATCCGCAAGCAGTGCGTAGCGCGCCCCCCTCGCGCGTTCCTGGATGCGCGTCGCGGGTTTCTCCCCCTCCCACTCCAAAAGGTGATGCTCGAAGCCGAGCGCGCGCGCCCAATCGGCGACCAGCCTGGCCTCGGCGTGCGAGTCGGGGCGCAGGCCATGGTCGACCGTGGCGACGGCGACCTCATGGCTGGGGCGCGCTCGCCACTGCGCGGAAAGGAGCATGAGAGCGACCGAATCAGGGCCGCCCGAAACCGCGAGCAGGAGTCTTGCGTGCGGCGCGAGGAGATCGAGGGCGCGCTCGACTCGCGGCCTCAAGCGCCGATTCCGCCGCTCAAGGACATCCGCAAGGTCAGCATTGCAGCTTCCGGCTTTCGCGCTGCGCGGCCTCGCGGATGCGCGGCGAGGAACCCGGATATTTGGCGCCGATCTCGCTGAAAGAGGCGCAGGCCTGCTCCCTGGCGCCCATGGCGCCAAGCGATTGGCCAAGCCTCAGCAGCGCGTCCGGCGCCTGCGCCGACTGAGCGTATTTTTGCGAGATTTCTAGATATTTCTCCGCCGCTTCGCGATGCCGGCCGCGCAGGAAGAAGCTTTCGCCGAGATTGAAAGTGGCGGCCGGCGCGAATTTGCTCTTCGGGTTCTTGGCGAGGAAGGTCTCGAGCGATTTCTCCGCGGCCTCGAACTTGCCCGCCTTCAGCGTGGCGACGGCTTCCTCATATTCTTCCTTGGGACCGGCCGGGGCGGCGGGCGGCGCCGGGGCGATCTCCGGCGAGGCGGTCGTCTGGTCGCCGACGAGTCGCCCGTGGGCGATGTCGAGCGGCTGTCCTACCTCGCGCACCGGGGGCGCGGCCGTGACCGAACCGGCGGCCGTTTTCGGCGCCGAGGTCAGGGGCTCGGAAGGGACGGTCGTCCCGATCGGCCGGGGCGCCCCCGGAGCGGCGGGATTCGACGCCGGATCGAATGCGTCGCCGCGCCGCCCCGTGGAGGGCGCGGCGGGAGCCGAGGCCGGCGCGGGGCCGGCGGCGGGCGCCGGCGGAGACGCAGGCGGGCTCGAGGGAGGCGATTCGCCGGGCCGCGCGGCGGCCCCGTCCCGGGCGGCGCGCAACTGCTCTTCGAGCGTCTGCACCTTGTGCTGCAATTCCTCGTTTTGCCCGGTGAGGCGGCGGATTTCGCCTTCCAGCCGGTCGATGCGAGTGACGAGGGCGGAGGTGTCGGGCGGGCCGCCATCCGGCTCGCCGGGTCCGTCGAACTCGCCGGACCGATTGTAGATCTGGGACCTCGGCCTGCCGGGCTCCGGACCCGGCCCGTCATAGGGATCATAAGCCAAGGCGGCCCCCGTGCTGAGAAGGAGGGCGGCGGTAACGGCGATACGAGAAATCATGGATATGTATATGGGGGTCGGACGGCCGCGCCGGAAGCCAGGCCGAATTGGCTCGCGAGCGCACATGATAGACGCGCATGGGGCCGAAATTGGGCGTGCGGCGTTGCCAGGCCGAAAACGTGAGCTTAACATTGAGCCATGATGATCCTAGTCGCCGCGGGAGGGGGCATCTTTTTCCCTCGACGCCGGTTGACCCCAGTCATGGGTACGGCTCTCGCTTTGCTTTACCTTCACTTTTTTTCGTCAGGGCCGGCGGGCGCCGTCACGGCCGCGGCCGAATCGGGTCCGTGTTCGCTCGATAATGCGATTCCCGCGACAGTCGCCGCCATAGATGGCGATTTCGACCTCCTTCTCGACGATGGAAGGCGCGCGGCGCTCTCGGGGCTCGAATTTCCGCCGCCCGCCGGCGAGAAGGGCGGGAAAGACATGAGCGAAGCCGCGCGCAAGCGCCTCTCGGATTGGCTCGCCGGACGGGACATATTCATTGGAGCGCTCGCCTCTGGCCCCGATCGCTGGGGACGCGCGCCAGCGCGGGCCTATGCCCCGGCCGGAGAGGGCGCCGCGGCGCCCATCGTTTCGGTCGGCGCCGCGCTGCTCGAGGAAGGGCTCGCCCGATTCCGGCCGGACCCGCCCGCGACGCCTTGCGCAAACGAATATCGCGCGGCAGAAGCGAGCGCACGGGAGGCGTCGCGCGGCCTCTGGGCCGAGGCCGCCGCCCGGCCGGTTTCCACTGGCGAGGGCGTCGCAGCATCGCTGCATCAGCGCAAGGGCATGATAATCCTGGAAGGGAAAATCAGGTCGGTTGGCGAAAGCAAGGCGGCCCTCTACCTGAATTTTGGCCAAAAGCGCGCCGATAACGCGTCCGTCGTGGTGCTGCGCCGCAATTTGGCTATTTTGCAGTCGTCCGGAATCGATCCCAGGGCGCTGGTTGGGCGGATGGTGCGCGTACGGGGACTTGTTGAGGCAGCTTTTGGACCGCGCATCGAAATTTCGTCGCCGGCCGAGATCGAGATTCTCGAGCCTGCTGCGCCCTGAACTTCTCTCGCGGGCGGCGTTTGCCATCGCCTTTGCGCTCGCCTTTTCAGGCTGCGCAGAGCTGGAGCGGCAGGGGAGTCTTTTTTCCGCCCCACCACCGCCGTCGCCGGAAAAGCCAGCCGCGGCCAGGACGGAGAATCGCGCCTCGGTTCAGCACAAGGAGCTGCTCGCGCAGTTCGGCGGCGAATATCAGGCGCCCGCGGCCGAGCGCTATCTTGATGCGATTCTCGGCAAGCTCGCCCAGTCGAGCGACACGCCGGGGCAGGCGGCTTACAAGGTCACGATCCTGAACACCCCGGTTGTGAACGCGTTCGCGCTGCCCTCCGGCAATCTCTACGTGACGCGCGGCCTTCTGGCCCTCGCCTCCGACGCATCCGAGGCGGCGGCGGTCATGGCGCATGAGATCGCCCATGTCACGCTGCGGCACAGCGCGTTGCGGGCGGAAAAGGAGCGCGAGGCGGCGGTGATCTCGCAGGCCGCCACCGTGATCCAGAACCGGCAGAAGGGCGAGGAAGAGCGGTCCAAGCAGCGACTCTCCGTGGCGAGCTTCTCGCGGCAGCAGGAGCTCGACGCCGACGAGGCGGGCGTGAAGGTGATTGCGCGGGCTGGCTACGACCCTTACGGCGCGGCGCGCTTTCTCACCGCCCTTGGCCGCTCCTCGGAACTGCGGCAGGCTCTCTACGGCAAGCGCAGGGATTCGATGGGCTTCGACATCATGTCGACCCACCCCTCCACGCCCGAGCGCGTCGCCCGCGCCGTCGCGGTCGCCCGCCAGATCGGCGCGCCGGGGATCGGCCAGCGTGACCGCAGCGGCTATCTGATGGCGATCAACGGGCTGGCCTTCGGTGACGATCCCATGGAGGGCTATGTCCGTGACCGCAGATTCACCCATCCGCGTCTGCGTTTCACATTCGTCGCGCCGGAGGGGTTCCTGCTCGAAAATTCGAGCGAGGCGGTATTCGGCGTGCGGCAGGCTGATAATGAGGCGCTGCGCCTCGATACGGTGCGTCTCCCGGCCTCGGAGGGCCTCGAAGCCTATCTTGCGTCCGGCTGGGTCGACGGCCTGCTCCCGTCCACCGTCCGGAAGCTCGACATCAATGGTCTGCCCGCCATCACCGCCGTCGCGCGCGCGGGCGAGTGGAACTTCCGGATCGCCGTGATCCAGTCCGGCGACAGCCTCTACCGCCTCATCTTCGCGGCGAGATCTCTGACCGACGAGGCGGAAAAACGGTTCGACGAGTCCATCTTGTCGTTCAGGCGGATCACCCCGGAGGAGGCGCGCGAGGCCCATGCGCTTAAAATTTCCGTAATCTCGGCCGGTCTCACGGACACGCAGGAAAGCCTTGCGGCGCAGATGACCACGCCCAATCGTCCTTTGGAATACTTTAGGTTGCTCAACGGTTTGGATGAGAATGAGCCGGTCGTCGCGGGAGAACGTTACAAAATCGTAACGGAGTGACGCCGGCGCGGCCCGGAACATGACGCGCGCCCGCGGGTTGAACGCCTAGAGTTGTTCAAAAAACGCGCGGATATCTCTGAGACATGATTTGAGATAGCGCGCTATGGAGATCGGGCCATGGCGTATCTTCCGGGACTGGGCAGGGAGCTGATGAAGGCGGCGGCTGACGCCCCCTTCCTGGAGAGGGACGAAGAGAAAGACCTGGCGATCGCCTGGCGCGAACGGGGCGACAGGCGGGCCCTGCACAAGTTGACTGCCGCCCATATGCGACTCGTCATCGCCATCTCCGCGAAGTTCCGCCACTATGGTCTGCCGATCGCCGACCTGGTTCAGGAGGGCCATGTCGGCCTGCTCGAGGCCGCCGCGCGCTTTGCGCCCGAGCGGGACGTGCGCTTCTCGACTTACGCCACCTGGTGGATACGCGCCTCGATCCAGGATTATGTCCTGCGCAACTGGTCGATCGTGCGCGGCGGCACCAGCTCGACGCAGAAAGCTCTGTTCTTCAACCTTCGACGCCTTCGGGCGCGGCTGTCCAGCGAGCCGGGGGCCGTGAGCGCGAGCGAAGCTTACGAGACAATCGCGCAAACCCTCGGCGTGTCGCGCGCCGACGTCGAAATGATGGATTCGCGCCTGTCAGGCTCCGACGTATCGCTCAACGCGCAACTCGTTGACGACGAGGCGGCGGGATCTGCCCAGCGCATGGATTTCCTCGTCGATGACTCGCCCTTGCCCGATGAAGTGGTCGAGCAAAACCTCGACTCCGACCGCCGCGCCAAGTGGCTGAAGGATGCGCTCGCCATTCTTTCCGAGCGGGAGCTGAGAATCGTTCAGGAGCGGAGGCTCACCGAGAACCTCGTCACCCTGGAAACGCTTGGCGACAAACTCGGAATCTCCAAGGAGCGCGTGCGCCAGATCGAGAGCCGCGCCCTGACCAAATTGCGCAAGGCGCTGTCGCGCCTCAAGGACGACGACATGCCCGACGAAGCGTCTCCCATGGCGTGAGACGCAGAAAAGAAAAGCGCCTCGTGCCGGCACGAGGCGCTTCACTTTTCTTCGGAGTCTGGCGCGCGAGGTGTTACGCTGCGCGATCGACATCCTCCTCGTCAGCGTCGTCAGCTGCGTCAGATTCGGTCTTCTGGCCGCGGCGCGGACCCTTCTGCAGGAAGGATTCGATGAGCTTCAGCGCCTCGGAATCGATGAGCTTGCGCACGGCCGCGACTTCGCGGGCCATGCGATCGAGAGCCGCCTCGTAGAGCTGGCGCTCGGAGTAGGACTGCTCCGGTTGCGTGTCCGAGCGATAAAGGTCGCGAACGACCTCGGCGATTGTGACGAGATCGCCCGAGTTGATCTTGGCCTCATATTCCTGCGCACGGCGAGACCACATGGTCCGCTTGATGCGCGCGCGCCCGCTCAGCGTCGACAGGGCCTTGTCGACCACATTGGTCTCCGCCAGCTTGCGCATGCCGACATTGCTCACCTTACTCGTCGGCACCTTGAGGATCATCTTGTCCTTGATGAAGGACACCACGAACAGCTCAAGGCTGAAGCCCGCGACTTCCTGCGTCTCCATGCCGATGATCTGGCCGACGCCATGCGCCGGGTAGACAATGAATTCGTTCAGCTTGAACCCATGCTTCTGGCCAGTCGGCTTGGCTTTCGCCGGCGCGGGCGCCGGTTTCGCGGCGACTTTGGTTTCGTTCGCAGTCTTTTCGGCGGCGACGGGCGCCGTCATAACGGAGGGCTCGTTTTTTTTTGCCAATTTTTTATCTTCGCCGGCTGTCGTGGTTGCGGAAATCTTTCCTGACGCCGCGAGCGCGGCGGCGGGGAAGGCGGAGGAGCCGCCGCGCGCTTTTGTCGCGGCGGTGGAAATTTTTGCGGCCTTTGGGGGAGCCGCGCCGACGGGCCCCGACGCAGGCTGTTGAATGGCTGGCGCAGGTTTGGCGTGGCCCGCAGGCTCTCCTGCCGAGGGCGTCGCAGCAAGTCCGGCCGCCTTGGAGGGCGGCGCGGGATGTTTCGAGGCGCTCACAACCGGCTTGGACGCCGGCTTGGCTGGAGCCATCCTCTCGGCGGCCTCGATCGTGGCTGCGCCGCGCGCCGCCTCATTCTTGCTCGGAGCCGCGCGCGCGGGCGTCGCCGCGGGCATCTCCAAACCCTCGGGAACCCGCTCCACCGTCGCCTTGGTGGTGGTTTTGGCTGCGGTCTTCGCCGTCTTGGCGGCGGATTTCTTGGGCGCCGGAGCCTTCGCGACCGTTTCGACAACTGACTTTGCAGAGCCAGTTTTGGCGGCGCCGCTGCTCGCGGCCCTCGCCGCGCGAGCCGTCTGGGCCTTGCCGGCGGCGCTCCGGGCTGCAGGCGCTTTGGCGGCTATTGTCGCCGGGCCGCTGGAACGCTGGGACGTCGCCGATGCGCTCGCCCCTTTTGTTTTCTCGTTCTTTTTGGCGGACGGCATACGCGGGGCACTCCTTCTACGTCCCGCTGTGGAGACGGGACGAATTACAGACCTTCCCGCCGCCAGACACACAACCGGCCGGCAGGTTTATCGATCTGACACCTTAGCTAGAGGCGCGGCGAAGTAGGGCAGATGACGCTAGGGCCAAGCGCGCGCTTTCTCTTGCTGTGAGCAGCCAGTGGTTCCGCCGCATGACGATGCTGCGGCGCTTCCTACCCCACTGTATACCATGCAAGACGGCGAAAATCAAAGACAATGACCCGCAAGGCGCAGCATAATGGCTTTGAGCGCTGTCGCCAACTCTCTAAAAACACGGGCGTTTCGCGTAAATTAAGCCTGTGGAAACCCCTTGACGATTGCGCGCCGGCGCCTGTTGCGGCCGCAGAAACGAATCGGCGCCCGGAAACCAGGCGCCTTTCGCGTTGCTCAGTCGCCCTGTCCAGGCTCGGCGGAGAAATGGCCTTCATACTTGCCCGGCTTGCCGTCCCATTCCTTGGCGTCGGCCGGAGGATCGCGCTTGATCGTGATATTGGGCCAGTTCTGCGCCATTTCGGCGTTGAGTTGCAGCCACTTCTCGAGGTTCTCCTCGGTGTCGGGCTTGATGGCCTCCGCCGGGCACTCCGGTTCGCAGACTCCGCAGTCGATGCATTCGTCCGGATGGATCACGAGCATGTTCTCGCCTTCGTAGAAGCAGTCCACCGGACAGACTTCCACGCAATCCATATACTTGCACTTGATGCAATTTTCCGTGACGACATAGGTCATGTGAGGGTCTCTTCAGGGGTCCTGCTCGGATTGCTGCGCTAGCTAGCGTTTTTGCCGCCGTCATGCAAGGCATGCATGATGCTCATTTTGGCGCCGCCGAAGGGTGGCGGGACGCGTCTTTTGACGGGTGGCTGATGACTGAAATTGAACTGGGAGCGACCATGCCGCATGTGCAGACCATGACGGCGCGCGCGCTTCTTCTGGGGGAACGCATCGATACGGCCGGGCTGGAGCGGGCCGATCTCGTCTCGACCGCGCCGCTCGCTTTTCATGCGGGGCAGGCGGGCTTCGCGGTTCTCTACCGTTTCGGGGTTGCGGTGCTCTTCGGCCTGTCGCCGCTCGAAGAGGACGAGATCGTGACGAGAATTGGGGCCCGAGTCGCCGGAGCCTCGCGCGGCGACGACGAGACGCTCGTCATCGAGACCGCGTATGAGGGCGAGGAGAAGGCGCTGCCGAACGGGCGTCTGGCGGTGAAGGATCTCTCCGAGCCGCGTCTGCTCGTCATTGCCGACGCTCTGGCCAAGAGCGTGGCGCTCGCCCGCGACGAGAGGCGCGTCAACGCCGTCTTCGATACGATCGAGCCCTTCGCCGCCGAACTCGCCAGCAAGGGCCGGCCGCCCTGGCGGCGCAAGTCGATGCTGGAGCTCATTGGCCAGACGCTGCTCGTGCGCCACCGCGTCTCGGGCCGCGTCGCCGTCGAAGACAAGCCGGACGTGCTGTGGGACCGGCCGGATCTCGAGCGCCTCTATGCGCGTCTCGAAGACGAATATGAGCTCGAGGCGCGCGGACGCACGCTCAACGCCAAGATCGACGTCATCGGCGAGACGGCGCGGGCGCTGACCGATCTGATCGACGCCGACCGTTCGGTCCGGCTCGAATGGATCATTATCGTGCTCATCGCCATGGAAATCGTGCTGTCTTTCTTCCAGATGTCCGTCGGTCAGCCCCACCGCGCGACGCCGCCTTCGAGCGCGGTCCACGGCCCCTCGCCGGAGAGCCATTCGAAGCCCGGCAGCTGATGCCGGGCGAAGGTGAACTGGCGCTTGGCGTAGCGGCGCGTGTCGAGCTTGCCGCGCATGACCGCTTCTTCGCGCGACATGCGCCCGTCGAGATAGGCGATGAGATGCGGCGCGCCATGCGCGCGCATGGCCGGCAACGCCGGATCGAGATGGCGCGCGCGCAACGCCGCGACTTCCTCGAGCGCGCCCGTTTCCATCATCTTGTCGAAGCGCGCGTCGATGCGCGCATAGAGCGTCTCGCGCGCTGGCGCGAGGAAGAAGGCAGGGCTCGCGGGATCGAGCAGCGGCGCGCTGCGCGGTCCCTGAAAGGAGACGAGCGGCCTGCCGGTCGCGGCGAAAACCTCGAGCGCCCTCAGGATTCGCTGCGGATCGGTCGGGCGCAGGCGCGCGGCCGTCTCGGGGTCGCAGGCGGAGAGCTCCGCGTGCAGCTGTTGCGGGCTCTTGCCCTCAGCCGCTGCGCGCATCTTCGCGCGCACCTCCTCCGGCACGGCGGGGATGTCGGAGAGACCGTAGAGCGCCGCCTTGAAATACATGCCCGTGCCTCCGGCGATGACCGGAGTGACGCCGCGAGCGCCGAGCTCCGCGAGCGTTTGGGCGAGATCGGCGAGGTAGCGCCCGACGGAATAATTCACGGCGGCGTCCACGTGACCGAAAAGAAGATGCGGGACCTCGCGCTCTTCCTGTGGCGTCGGCCGCGCAGTCAGGATTCGCAGATCGCGATAGACCTGCATCGAATCGGCGTTGATCACCGCGCCGCCGATGCGTTTCGCGACGCCGGCGGCGAGCGCCGACTTGCCCGAGGCGGTCGGACCTGCAATGAGAATGGCGCGTGCGGACATGGCGCTATAGCGGCTTAAATGAGCGAGATGTCAAAGCCGGAAAGACTCGTTGCAACCTTTGTCGCGGGGCAGGGAGGGGCGCTCGACAGGGCGATCGCGCGGCGCGCGCTCAACGAGGCGGGCCTTGTCGCTCCGCCGCTCGACTGGCTCGCCCCCGACCTTGCGGCCGACGCCTTTTTCGAAGGAGGCGACGTGACGGCCGCGCGCTTGCGGCTCGAGGCGGCGCTGGACGGAGAGAAGGTCGACGTCGTCGTTCAATCAGCAGAAACGCGTCGCAAGCGCCTGCTCGTCGCGGACATGGATTCGACGATGATCGAGCAGGAATGCCTCGACGAGCTTGCGGATTTCGCCGGGATACGCGCGCGCATCGCCGCCATCACCGCGCGGGCCATGGCGGGCGAACTCGATTTCGAGGCGGCGCTGCGGGAGCGCGTGGCGCTGCTTGCCGGCGTAACCCTCGATGAGATCGAGACGCTTCTCCCCCGCCTCACCCTCACGCCGGGCGCGCGCGCGCTCGTCGCCACCATGCGCGGGCATGGGGCGCATACGGCGCTCGTCTCGGGCGGCTTCACGCAGTTCACCGAAGCCGTGGCGACGCGGCTCGGCTTCCACGAGGCCTTCGCGAACCGGCTGGAGATCGCAGGTGGCGCGCTGACGGGTGTCGTTGTGGAGCCCGTGCAGGGGCGCGAAGGCAAGCGTGCGGCGCTTGCCGGCTTGCGCGCCCGACTCGGCCTGCCGTATGAAGCGACCCTCGCCATCGGCGACGGCGCCAATGATCTCGACATGCTGCGCGAGGCGGGACTGGGGGTCGCCTACCACGCCAAGCCCAAGGTGGCCGAAGCCGCGGCGGCGCGAATCGATCACTCGGACCTGACGGCGCTGCTTTACGCGCAAGGGTATCGGAAGGACGAGATTCGGGATTTGTAACAAAGGATCAACCCCTCTCCCGAGCCCGCTCCCCGTGCACGGGGAGAGGACAGGGCGAGGGGCTCGAAGTCTTATTCGACGGGCAGGGCGACGAAATGCGCGTCGCCCTGGCCATTGGCCACGATCAGCAGCGCCGTCTTTTTGCCCGAGTCCTTGAGCGCCTTGATCTTCTTGACCGCGTCGGCGGGATCGCTGACCGGCTCCTGGTTCACCTCGAGCAGAACCTCGCCCGGCTGCAGCCGCTTCTCGGCCGCGCTGGAGGAGGGGTCGACCGAGGTGATCAGCACGCCGCTCTTGACCGCATCCTTGATCTGATAGCGCGCGCGGAGCTCGTCGGTGAGGCGCGAGAGCTCGAGACCCAGCGCGCTCTGCGACGACGGGCCAGTCTGCTCGGATTTCTCCTTGCCGTCTTCTCGCGAGGCGACCTTCTCGCCATCCTCCAGGCGGCCGAGCTTGACCTTCTTCGTCTCTTCCTTGCCGCTGCGGACGATCACGAGCTCGACATCCTTGCCGACCGGCGTCGCCGCCACGAGCTTCGGAAGGTCGCGCGATTCCTTGATCGGCTTGCCGTCGAATTTGACGATGACGTCGCCGGCCTTGATTCCCGCGGGCTTCGACGGTCCCTTGTCGTCGACGCCGGCGACAAGCGCGCCGCGCACCGGGCCAAGGTTGAGGGTCTCTGCGATCGCGTCGTCCACATTCTGGATCCGCACGCCGAGCCAGCCGCGCCGCGTTTCGCCATATTGCTGGAGCTGCTCGATGACGGGCAGGACAGTGTTGGCGGGCGTGGCGAAGCCGATGCCCACCGAGCCGCCGGAGGGCGAGAGAATCGCCGTGTTGATGCCGATCACCTCGCCGTCCATGTTGAACAGCGGGCCGCCGGAGTTGCCCTTGTTGATGGATGCGTCGGTCTGGATGTAATTGTCGTAGGGACCGCTGTCGATGTTGCGGTTGCGCGCCGAAACGATGCCCGCCGTCACGGAGCCGCCCAGCCCGAACGGGTTGCCGACCGCGAGCACCCAATCGCCCACGCGGGCCTTGTCGCTGTCGCCGAATTTCACCGCCTTGAGCGGCTTCTCGGGCTTCACCCTGAGAACCGCCACGTCGACCTTCTGATCCTTGCCGAGAATCTCCGCCTTCAGCTTTTGGCCGTCGTTGAAGATCACGGTCACCTCATTGGCGTCGGAGATGACGTGATTATTGGTGATGACGATGCCGGAGGCATCGATCACGAAGCCTGAGCCGAGCGAGGAGGACTTACGCTGGCGCGGGAGATCCGGCGCGCCCTGTCCCTGCCGGCGGCGGAAGAATTCTTCGAAGAGATCGTCGAAGGGCGCGCCGGGGCCACCCATGCCCGGCGGCATGCCGGGCATGTCGCCGCCCTTGCGCTTCGTCTCGACCGTCTGTGTCGCGGAGATGTTCACCACGGCGTCAGAGACCTGGTTTGAGAGATCGGCGAGAGAATCGGGACCCTTGGCCCAAGCCGGCGCCCATGCCGGCGCGGCAAGCCAGAGGGAAGTCGCCGTCGCGAGCGCCGTGGCGGCGCGACGAAATGCGGATGTCATGCGTACTGTCTCCTGAAGGGACTCTGGACCTTTAGCGCGCTTTCCGGTTTCAGGGAAGCGGACAACCGGCAGGAACTCATGCCAATTCAACAATATGGAGCAGATTCCGACTGAAACTCCCGTCTGCGGCCATTCCGCGCCGTCTATCGCTTTCGCGCCGGCTCAGGCGGCGGCGTCGTTTGCGATTCGGGCGCCCCTTCCGGCGCCGAGAAGAAACGGAAGAATTCAGAACGCGGGCTGACGAGGAATCGCGTCTCTCCAGGCTTGAAGGCCGCCTCATAGGCCTGCATTGATCGGTAGAAGGCGAAGAAGTCCGGATCCTTGCCGAAAGCTTCGGCGAAAATGCGGTTACGCTCCGCATCGCCTTCACCCTTGATCTGATCCGCCTTCTGCTGCGCTTCGGCCTTGAGGACGACCACGTCGCGATCCGCCCTGGCGGTGATCTTCTGCGCTTGTTCGGAGCCCTGCGCCCGATACTCGGACGCCTCGCGCTGACGCTCGGTCTGCATCCGGCCGTAGACTTTTTCCGAAATCTGCTGAGGCAGGTCGACGCGCCGGATGCGGGCGTCCACGACCTGCACCCCGAAGCGCCGCGCTTCCGCGTCGGCCTGCTCCTTGATGCGGGCCATGAGCGCCGCGCGCTCGTCGCGGACGATCTGTTGCTGATTGGCCTCTGAAAGCACCCGGCGCACGGCCGAATTCAGCACCGATCCGAGCTGGTTGTTGGCGCCCAGCACGCTGTTGACTGACTGGTAGAACTTCAGCGCGTCGACGATCCGGTAACGGATGAAGCTGTCGACTTCGAGCCGTTGATTGTCCGCCGCCAGCACTTCGAGATTCGGGCTCTCGACATCGAGGATGCGATTGTCGAAGCTCACCACATTCTCGATGAGCGGAATCTTGAAATGCAGCCCCGGCTCGGTGATCAGGCCGCGGCCGGCGACCGGCTCGCCGAATCGCAGCACCAGCGCCTGCTCGGTCTGCTCGACCGTGAAGAGCGCGCCGCCGGCGAGGGCGAGGGCGATGAGCCCCAGCAGCGCGAAGACGAAGAGAAGGCCGTTTTTCACTTCTGGCCTCCATGGAAAGGCGCGAAAGAGGGCAGGGGCACGAAGGGCGCGACGCTGGCGCCGCCCTTGGCGGGGTCGTCGAGAATCACCTTCTCGGCGCCGCCGAGCACCCGCTCCATGGTTTCGATGTAGAGGCGCTGCCGGGTGAGGGCCGGGGCGTTCTTGTATTGCTCGTAAATCTTCTCGAATCGGGCCGCCTGGCCGCGCGCCTCGGCGACCATCTGCTCGCGATAGGCCTCGGCCTCCTGGAGGATGCGCGCCGCGGCGCCGCGCGCTTCGGGCACCACGCGATTCGCATAGGCCTCGGCCTCGTTGCCGAGACGCTGCAAATCCTGCTGCGCGGCCGTCACGTCGCGAAAGGCCGCGATGACCTGCTGCGGCGGATCGACGGAGAGCAGCAGCACCTGAAGCACCAGCACGCCGCTATGGTAATCGTCGAGAACCCTCTGCATCAGCGCCTGACAGGCGGGCTCGATGAGCTTTCGGTCGGCGGTCAGAATTTTCTGGATTTGCGCCTGGCCGACGATCTCGCGCATCGCGCTCTCCGCCACGGCTTTCACCGTCGTGTGCGGATTGGCGACATTGAAGGCGTAATCCTCGGGTTTGGACGGATCAATCTGCCAGACAACCCGGAACTTGATGTCAGCGATATTCTCATCGCCCGTGAGCATGAGGCTCTCCTCGGGCGCCTCCGGCCCCAGGCGCGGACTCTGCGGGCCGCGCCGGCGTCCCTCGACGGGGGCCGCTTCTTCACGGAAGCCGACGTCCGTGACGTTCCGATCCGTGACGGCGAGTTTGACGACGGAGCCGACGGGGGCCGGGAGATTGTAATTGAGACCCGCCTGGGTCTTCCCGCGATACTTGCCGAAAATCAGATTGAGGCCGATTTCGTTGGGCCCCACCGTGTAGAAGCCCGAGATCAGCCAGGCGAGAAGCGTCAGGAGGACGAGAATGGCGACCCCGCTGCCGCCGAAGCCGGAGGGCAGCAATTGTTTGAGCCCCTCCTGACTGCGGCGCAGGATTTCCTCGAGGTCCGGCGGCTGGCCGCCACCCGAGCCTTGCCCCCAGGGACCGCCCGGCTGCCCCCATGGATCGTTGTTGTGATTGCGGGGTCCGCCTTGATCGCTCCAGGGCATTTCACCTCGAGAGAATTGGAGTGTGGCCTCGGGCGCGGCTTCGCCACGCCCCCGATGTTATAGGCATTCGTCGCTGTGGCGGCAATGATGGGCGACCTACATGCAGGAAGACAGGAGGATTGCCCGATGATCCGCGACTATACGAACATCGCCGCGAATGAGCGGACTTTTCTGGCCTGGATACGGACGGGAGTCGCCGTCATCGCGCTCGGGTTCGTCATCGAGCGATTCAATCTGTTTCTGCTCGCTATGGCGGGGGAGGCCGGCGAATCGGCGGCGATGCGATTTCACCACCTGGCCAGTCCATCCGGCCGCTATGGCGGCATAACGCTCGTCGGGGCCGGCGTTGCCCTGATCATCGTCGCGACGTTGAGGTTTTTGCAGACGGCGCGCCTGATCGAAGATGGCGAGGCGCATACGCCAGCGGCGACCCGCGTCACTCTCGTCACCCTTTCCGCCCTTGTGCTCGGCGTCGCGGTTTTCTGCGCCTATCTGGCGGTCGGGTGATCAGCCGAACCAGACGAAGGCGAAGGAAACCAGCAGCGCCAGAGCGAAGCCGATCACCGCATTCAGTAGAAAGCCGTTCCCGAATTCATTCATCGCCAGACCTCATCCTCGCGACCGCAAGGGAGCTGGCGGAGACGGTGGGATTCGAACCCACGATAGGGTTTCCCCTATAACGATTTAGCAAACCGTCGCCTTCAGCCTCTCGGCCACGTCTCCTTCCGCGCGACGCGCGGCAAGCGACATATGCCAAAGCCTCTCTCTCTTGGCAAGCAGCGGCCGTGAATTGTCCCCGCAGCCAGAAATCCCAAACCCATTGGCGGCTCAGAAGGCAGAGTCCTGCCAAACGCAATGAAACGGAAATGGCAAAGCTAAAGATTAGTTCCAAATCATTACTTGAGCTTGGCAATAAGCCTGCCGTTAATTCGTGACTTTTACGCAACAGCACAGGCTCAAACTGCGGTTAAGCTTCAGTCTGTTGGACGGATTTCGTTGACTGTGCAGGGGGGCTGCTGATGGATAGGGCCATGGCTGAGCGGGGAACTGAATCGTTTCTCCGGCTAGGCCAGGCGAAAAGGTTGGAAGCGTGCGCTTGGGCGCGGTTCCGACAAAATTTGTTCAAAGAGGCTGGAATGAAAAAAATCGCTCTTTCCGTCGCCGCGCTCGCGCTGACCGCTGGTTCTGCGCTCGCCGCCGATCTCCCCTCCCGCAAGGGTCCGCCGGTCCTTCCCCCGCCGCCCCCGCCGCCGCCCATGTGGACCGGCTTCTACGTCGGCCTGAACGCCGGCGGCACCTGGGCCAACAGCAACCAGCAGGTCGTCGCGGTCGGCCCGGTCGGCGTGGCTCCGAACTGGTCGCCCGGCTGGATCACCGGCGAGCAGGCCAACTACATCGGCGCCTTCAGCCTGGCCGCCTCTGCGGGCGGCGTGAACTCGGGCAACAACGCCGGCTTCATCGGCGGCGGCCAGATCGGCTACAACTGGCAGTTCTACAACAACTTCGTTGTGGGCCTCGAGGCTGACATCCAGGGCATCGCCTCCAGCAATTCGTCGCGCACCTTCGCGACCGGCTCGGCCGTTCCCGGCATCGCCGGCAGCGCGCTCGGCGACTCCTTCGCCGGCATCCACAGCGTGCGCGGCAGCCTCGACTATCTCGGCACGGTGCGCGGCCGCCTCGGCTGGCTGTTCACCCCCACCCTGCTGGTCTATGGCACGGGCGGTCTGGCCTATGGCGGCGTGACGCTGAACTATGCGTCGGCTGTCGTCCCGTCGGGCATCTGGGGCAATACGCTCGCTCCGAGCTTCGGCGGCGTCAACTTCTCGAACACGCAGGTCGGCTGGACGGCCGGCGGCGGCCTCGAGTGGATGTTCATGCCGAACTGGTCGGCCAAGGTCGAGTATCTCTATTACGATCTCGGCACGGTCACGCAGAACTTCGCCCTGGCGTCGTTCGACCCGAACTTCCCGGGCGCCTTCGGCGGCAACGGCGGCGCCCTGTTCGGCGGCCAGGTGCGTGCGCGCCTCAACGGCAACATCGTTCGCGCTGGCGTGAACTATCACTTCAACTGGGGCGCTCCCGCTCCGGTCGTCGCGAAATACTGATCGAACTCTTTCGAGTTCTTGGGTCCCAGGAGCCCGGCCGCAAGGCCGGGCTCTTTTTTTGTGTCCTTTGCGCCACAGTGGCGCGAAAAGCAAAGCCTCAGGTCGGTGAATGACGACATAGCGTTTGACGCGAATGGTCAAGCTAAAGCAAAAAGAGGGCGTGGCGAACGGGGCGAGTTTTCGCGCCTGAGCCGAGGCTACTTCAGAGCGCGCGCCATTGGTTGTGTCGTTCAGCCGACGAAGAGGTATGAAATGAAAAAGATTGCACTTTCCTTCGCCGCTTTGGCCGTGACGGCGGGCTCCGCCCTCGCCGCCGATCTTCCCTCCCGCAAGGGCCCGGCGGTCCTTCCGCCGCCGCCCCCGCCGCCGCCCATGTGGACCGGCTTCTACGTCGGCCTGAACGCCGGCGGCACCTGGGCCAACAGCAACCAGCAGACCATGGCGGTCGGCCCCATCGGCGCGGACCCGACTTGGGCTACGCTGGCGCCGGCCATCCAGCCCCAGTATCTGGCTGCGTTCTCCGCCGCCGCGTCGGCGACGGGCGTGAACTCCGGCAGCAACGGCGGCTTCATCGGCGGCGGCCAGATCGGCTACAACTGGCAGTTCTACAACAACTTCGTCGTTGGCCTCGAGGCTGACATCCAGGGCATCGCCGGCAACAGCGGCAGCCGTACTGTGGCGAATGGCGTTACGGTCGGGGCGCTCGGTGGCTTGCGCGCCGCCGACGGCTACGCTTCGCTCACCACCGCGCGCGGCAGCCTGGATTATCTCGGCACCGTCCGGGGCCGTTTGGGCTGGCTGTTCACGCCGACCCTGCTGGTCTATGGCACGGGCGGTCTCGCCTATGGCGGCGTGACCCTGAACGCGGCGACGGTCGTGACGACGACGGGCGTCAGCCCGTGGGCGCTCGCCCAGCCCGCCTCGTTCGGCTCGGTGAACTTCTCGAACACGCAGGTCGGCTGGACGGCCGGCGGTGGCCTCGAATGGATGTTCATGCCGAACTGGTCGGCCAAGGTCGAGTATCTGTATTACGATCTCGGCACGGTGACGCAGAACTTCGCCCTGGTGGCTTCTGACCCGGTTGCGCCGACCGGCAACGCCCTGTTCGGCGGCCAGGTGCGCGGCCGCCTGAACGGCAACATCGTTCGGGCTGGCTTGAACTATCATTTCAACTGGGGCGCGCCGGCTCCGGTCGTCGCCAAATACTGATCGACTTTTCGAGGTTTCGACTCTGGAGCCCGGCCGCAAGGCCGGGCTCTTCGCTTTTGTGTCCTTCGTGCCACAGTTCTGGCGAAAGCGATGCAATTTGAATGGCAACGGTCAAGATAGGCTTTGACTGCAACGGTCAAGCTCGATCAAAAAGGCGGGGAGGCACACGGAGCGGTTGTCGCGACTGGGCCAGACAACTTCAGAGCGCGACGCGGTTGTTGCGTCGTCGAGCCGACGAAGAGGTATGAAGATGAAAAAGATTGCGCTTTCCCTTGCTGCTCTGGCCGTGACGGCGGGCTCCGCCCTCGCCGCCGATCTTCCCTCCCGCAAGGGCCCGGCGGTCCTCCCCCCGCCGCCCCCGCCGCCGCCCATGTGGACGGGGTTCTATGTCGGCCTCAACGCAGGTGGCGCCTGGGCCAACAGCAACGGTCAGTATCTCGGGATGGGGCCGGTCGGCGCCAGCGCGGGCTGGCCGCATGGCGGCGCCGCTCTGACCGATTCGTATCTAGCCGCTTTCTCGGCGGCGGGTTCGGCCGCCGGGACGAACAGTGGCGGGAACGGCGGCTTCATCGGCGGCGGCCAGATCGGTTACAACTGGCAGTTTTACAACAACTTGGTCGTGGGTCTGGAGGCCGACATCGAGGGCATCGCCGGCAATAGCGGCAGCCGCGCCTTCATGACCGGCGCGTCGGTTGCTGACGGCAGCAATTACGTGGGCGTTCACTCGGTGCGCGGCAGCCTCGACTATCTGGGCACCGTCCGCGGCCGTCTCGGTTGGCTCTTCATGCCTACCATGCTCGTTTACGGCACGGGCGGTCTCGCCTACGGCGGCGTGACGCTGAACTCGACGTCGATGATCTACAATGACTTCTTCGTCAACCAGCTGACGGCTGCGGGCGCGCCTGTTCTCCCGGTCTCTGTCGGTGGAGTCAACTTCTCGAATACGCAGGTCGGCTGGACGGCCGGCGGCGGTCTCGAATGGATGTTCATGCCGAACTGGTCGGCCAAGGTCGAGTATCTCTATTATGACCTGGGCACGGTCACGCAGAACTTCGCGATGGCGGCCACGAACAACAACACCGGACTCAACGCCATTTTCGGCGGGCAGACGCGCGCGCGCGTGAATGGCAATATCGTTCGCGCCGGCGTGAACTATCACTTCAACTGGGGCTCTCCGGCCCCGATCATCGCGAAATACTGATCGGACTGTCGTCCTCAACAAGAAGCCTGGCCGCAGCGCCAGGCTTTTTGCATGAGAGGCATGGCGGACGATCATGTCGGCGCGCCATCGGAAGGGGAGGGCGATGGGCGCATGGGGCGAGGGTTTTTACCTCTTCGGCCGCGCAGAAGCTTGCCAGCTGTTCATCACGTTCAACGATTCGCGGTCCGGTCGGTTGTATGCAAACGACGAACTGAATAGCGTGAGCTTTAGCGTTGTGGAAATGGGCAGTTCCGTGCATCCCGATGATTTTTTCGACCTGATCGATCGATTGGCGGCAGCGGACCGGATCGAGGCCGCCTCTGTTGTCATCTGCGATTTCACCCGAGCCTGGGGGTTGCATAACGTCGCCTACGCGGCGTTGAACATGCCAGCTCCCGGGGCGCAAAGACCGCTCCTTTCTGTTACTTATTCCGCTGAGTGGCAGAAGCATTACGCGCAGAGCGGCTACGTGGACCTCGACCCCATCGTGCGGTCCGGACTTGGCGGAATCCTGCCTGTCGATTGGGCCGATATCGACCGGGGCGACCCGATCATTCGCAAGTTTTTCGGCGAGGCCCAGGAACTCGACGTCGGCGCCAATGGCTTGACGATCCCCATGCGTGGCCGTTTGGGGGAGTTCGCCCTCTTCTCCGTCACCAGCAATGAGACCGAGGCCGAGTGGCGCGCGATGAAGCGTGATCTGATGCGCGATCTGATGATTGTCGCATTCAACTTTCACGCGGCGGCGTTGCGCGGCTGCGGCGTGGCGGAGGAAACGGGCGTCCATCTTCCCCCGCGCGAAGCAAGCTGTCTCAGGTGGAAGGCGCTCGGCAAGACCGACGACGAAATCGGACGCATTTTGGGAATCAGCCCACATACTGTGAGATTCCACCTCGAATCCGCCCGCGCGCGACTCAATACTGTCAACGCCACGCACACGGTCGCAAAGGCTCTCGCGCTCGGCCTGATTAACATGTCGTACGAGCCTACCCACCTTTTCCCCCGGAAACGGTGATAACCCCCCTTTTTTGGGAGGGGAAAGTCGCCTCGACAACCGATTCACCTCCCATTTTCGGGAGGTGATAACCCACTGTCATTGCTGCATTTTCCTGAAATCGTAAAGCTTACGATGGAGGAGTTGGCAATGATCAGACTTATTCCGGGCGAGTGGCGGGACCGTTACCCCCGGCTCATTGACGAAATGCATCGGCTGCGCCGCAGCGTCTTTCACGAGCGGCTGAAGTGGCAAGTGACGGTGATCAACCGCTGGGAGATCGACGGCTATGACGCTCTCGATCCTCTCTATGTCCTGTCTCTCGATGAAGACGAACGAGTGATTGGCGGGCTCAGGCTGTTGCCGACCACCGGATTCAATATGCTGAATGACACTTTTCCGCAGCTTCTGCCGGACGGGGCGCGAATTGAGAGCCCGCTGATCTGGGAATCGAGTCGGTTCACCGTGCGAATGACGGGAGACACGCGGGTGGATGTTCCCACGATAAGCCGCGCCACGGCCGAATTGGGGCTGGCGCTCAACGAAATCGGCAAGGCCGCGTCGCTCACGCATATCGTCACAGTCTACGACCGGGTCATGCACCGCATGCTGATGCGTTGCGGTTGCGCGGGCGAGCCTCTCGGTCCTCCGCAAATGATCGGCGGCGTCGAAACCTACGCTGTCCTCTACGAGGTCGGGCCAGGATGGGACGCGCGCGTGCGCAACCTCGCCGGGGTGGCGAGCGTGACGCTCGAGCCGGAAGCCATCAGGAACATGCAGGCGCGGTTGGCGTGCTGAACACGAAGCCAAGCGATGGGAAAATCAGGAGAGGGCAGAGAATGATACGCTTCATCACTTACAGAAACTTCCCCCTGCTCGACGTGCAAATAGAGAGGGACTACCGGCGCCGCTGCAATGGTGATGCGGTCGCCGTGCTCGCTGAGATCGAGGAGGTCGAGTTCGTCGGCTCACTACGCCGGGTGCGCCGCGGATCCAGGAGGAGCCGGGACTGGCTGCTCAGTCTGGCTCGGGAGATGGACGCCCTCTCGAAAACGCCAGAGACGCTCCCTTCTCGTCCTTCATCGTCCCGCCTCATTGCGGCAAACGCCACGCATAGGACGACAGGCAAAGCTCGCCTCAGAGGCGCTCGCCGCTGAGGGACAGGACGACGCGCGTCTGGCTCGAGACGCGCGTCGCGCACTCCCCCGGCGCCCGCTTTCCTTAATTGACGTAAGCCGTGATCGCGAAGGTGACGGCGGCTGCGGCGGCGAGTATCGAGACAATGGCGGTAAACGAGCTCATGACATTTCCCTCTGCCTCTAGCGACGCCGCAGGGTTTCTTCTTTCTGGGAGATTAACCCGCAGCGCGGCATAATAACGCACCCTGTCCGGGCAGGGCGCAAGCGGGAAAAGTTGTGCAACGCACGATGCGTAGCGGCGCTAGGCGTCGCCGCCGCACGAAAATGCGTGAGCGAATAGCGCTGAGAGAAGATCGCCGCAACGCGGCGACGATCCTTCGCGAGCCAGGGCTCAAGCGATTGCCTTCAGCCTCGCTCTCAGATCGCCAATTTCCGCTTCGGCCCGGACCTGCTCCGTTACGTCGTACTGAACTCCCAGGAAATAAATCAGCGTTCCCTGCTCGTCGAAAAGCGGCGTGATGTTGAGCTTGTTGTGGAAAAGCACGCCATCCTTGCGATAGTTCCTCAGGGTTACCTCTACAGGCTGGCGGCTACGGATCGATTCGCGCAGCCGTTGCAGCCCCTCCTGATCGCGGTCCTGGCCTTGCAGGAAGCGGCAGTTCCGGCCCAGAATCTCTCTTGGCTCATAGCCGGTGATCTCCTCGAATCGCTTGTTGACGTAAACGATGGGCGCATCCTCGAGATCGGGGTCCGTCAGGGTGATTCCGTTGACGCAGGTGTCCAGAATCGTGGTGAGGATCTCCGGAATGATTTCGGACTTTTTCACCGAAAAGATCTGCGCCTTGTCCTGAGCCTTGGCGCGCGCCCAGACGCGATAGGCGGAGGGCGCCATGCCAGCATAGCGCCGGAACGCCCGCCGGAAACTCGCTTCGTCGATGAAGCCTGCGCTCGCCGCCAGCTCTTTTACGGGTTTCTCGCTGGTCTCGAGTAGCGTCCGCGCCGTTTCGACCCGAATGCGGTCGATGAAGCTCTTCGGAGACTCGCCGCAGGCGATCTTGAGCTTGCGGTGCAGTGTGCGCTCGGAGGTGGAGAGGGAGCGCGCCAGATCCTGCGCGTTGAAATCGGCGTCGGCCTGCCGGACGATTCGCTCCGCCTCCGTGAGAAACGCGTCGGCGCTTCCCGAGACCGTGACCGGGCTGTAACCGGCGGCGCGCGCGGGACCCTTGGCGGGGCCCATGTCGCCGAGTGTGAAATCGGCGGCGAGGCGCCCCACTTCTGCGCCGCAGAGCGTCTTCAGCACATGCAAACCGACGTCGATCCAGGACATCGGCCCCGCCGCGGTAACGACGCGGCGGTCGTCGATGAGCCGCGCGCCCCAAGCCAAATCCGCGCGGGGATAACGCTTTTTCAGATCCTCGTGATGCCACCAGCTGGTCGTGCAGCGGCGTCCTTCGAGGAGTCCGGCCTCGCCGAGCAGGAAAACGCCTGAGCCGCACGCGCCGATCAGCGCGCCGCGCGAATGGTGCCGGCGCAGCCAGGCCGCCGCCGCGCCAAAGTTCGCCATGTCCGGAACCTCGCCTTCCGGACCCGGCGCGAAGCTCGGCACGATGATGGCGTCGCAGACCGCAATTTCGTCGAAAGACGTCTCCACATCGAAGCGCGCGCCCGCTCCATCGAGAATCGGACGAGCGGCGACGCCGGCGGTCACGGTGCAGAAATCCGCCCCCGCCGGGGCGTCTCCGGCCGGAGGCATGGAGGCGCCTATCCTGCGCTTGGCGAGCGAAAAAAAGTCGGACAAACCGACAAAAGCGGAGCCTAGACAGCCATCCAGGCCCGCGACGACGATTTTGAGCATGCCTCCCCACCAATTTCGTTTTTTGGCGAATTATGGACTCGATTTGGCTATTTCGCCATCCTGACCTAGGATGGCTCCAACCTCATGTTGAGTATGGCGAGGGCATCCGTCCTCTGTCACGATGCTGTTACACGGGCCGGTTTTCCTCGCGAATTCAGCGGGGCGCGCCCAGGGAGGTGCAAATGAAGGCGAATTGGAAGAAATATTTGCCTTGGGTCGTCTTCGTCGCCGTCGCTGTGGTTCTTTTTGCGATGTTCCAGCATCAGCAATCCCGCACGCCGGCGCGCGAGATAACCTTCAGCGAGCTGCTGGTGCAGATCGACGAAGGCCGCGTGCACGACGTCACGATCGCGGGCAATGAAATCACGGGACACTTCAACGACAACCGCTCCTTCACGACCTATGCGCCGAACGATCCGTCGCTCGTTCAGAAGCTCGAGTCTAAAAAGGTGCAGATCAGCGCCAAGCCGGGCGGAGAGAATCCGGGCTGGCTGTCCACGCTGCTCGTGAATGGCCTGCCGTTGCTGCTGTTCATCGGCGTCTGGATCTACATGGCCCGCCAAATGCAGGGCGGCGCCGGCGGCCGCGCGATGGGCTTTGGCAAGTCGAAGGCGAAGCTTTTGACGGAGATGGCCGGCAAGGTGACGTTCGAGGACGTCGCGGGCGTGGACGAGGCGAAGGAAGACCTGCAGGAGATCGTCGAGTTCCTGCGCGATCCGGGCAAGTTCCAGCGTCTGGGCGGCCGCATTCCGCGCGGCGTGCTGCTGGTCGGCCCGCCCGGCACGGGCAAGACCCTTCTGGCGCGCGCTATCGCGGGCGAAGCGGGCGTGCCCTTCTTCTCGATCTCGGGCTCTGACTTCGTCGAGATGTTCGTGGGCGTCGGCGCGAGCCGCGTGCGCGACATGTTCGACCAGGCCAAGAAGAACGCGCCCTGCATCATCTTCGTCGACGAAATCGACGCGGTCGGCCGCCATCGCGGCGCGGGCCTCGGCGGCGGCAACGACGAGCGCGAGCAGACGCTGAACCAGCTGCTGGTCGAGATGGACGGCTTCGAGGCGAATGAGGGCATCATCCTGATCGCCGCGACCAACCGTCCGGACGTGCTCGATCCGGCGCTGATGCGTCCGGGCCGCTTCGACCGTCAGATCCAGGTGCCGAACCCCGACTTCATCGGCCGCGAGAAGATCCTCAAGGTTCACGCCCGCAAGGTGCCGCTGGCGCCGGACGTCGACCTCAAGGTGGTGGCGCGCGGCACGCCGGGCTTCTCGGGCGCGGATCTGATGAACCTCGTCAACGAGGCGGCGCTGCTGGCGGCGCGGCGCTCGAAGCGGATCGTCACGAACCAGGAGTTCGAGGACTCGCGCGACAAGATCATGATGGGCGCGGAACGCCGCACGCTCAGCATGACCGAGGAAGAGAAGAAGCTCACGGCCTATCACGAGGGCGGCCATGCGCTGGTCCAGCTGACTGTGCCGGGGGCGATGCCGATCCACAAGGCGACGATCATCCCGCGCGGCCGCGCGCTGGGCATGGTGCAGGGCCTGCCGGAGCGCGATCAGGTGTCTCAGACCTATGAGCAGCTGACGGCGATGCTGGCGATCGCCATGGGCGGGCGCGTGGCGGAGGAGTTGATCTTCGGCCACGACAAGGTGACCTCCGGCGCGGCGTCGGACATCCAGCAGTGCACGCGAGTGGCTCGGGCGATGATCACGCAGCTGGGCTTCTCGGACAAGCTGGGGACGGTGGCCTACGCCGAGCCGCAGCAGGAGCAGTTCCTTGGCTATTCGCTCGGCCGGCAGCAGACCCTCTCCGAGGCGACGCAGCAGACGATCGACGCCGAGGTGCGGCGCCTGGTTCAGGAGGCCTATGACAAGGCCAGGGAGATCCTGACCGAGAAGCGGGGGCAGCTCGACACGCTGGCCAATGGCCTGCTGGAGTTCGAGACGCTGACCGGCGAGGAGATGCGCGGCCTGCTGCAGGGCAAGCGCCCGGTGCGAGAGGACACGAGCGCCTCGTCGCCCCAGCCGCCCCGCGGCTCGGCGGTGCCCACAACCGGGCAGAAGCCCGAGCCCGATGTCGAAGGCGGCGTAGCGCCCCAGCCCATCTGAGCGATGGTCGCATGAGAAAAGGGAAGGCCCGGCGGTGTCCGGGCCTTTTCTTTTGGAGAGGCTCGGGCGGGCTTTTGGCTTGTCGAGAAACCACCGGGGAGGCCCCTGATCCGCGCAAGGATGGGGCCTGAGCAGCGCACATCTACAGGCCCTCGCGCCAAGGCCCCTGCGCGGCAGGCGCTCGTAGCAGAGCGCCGCCTCCATGGAGACTTTTCCTGATTTTCCCCGAAATGCGCCGATGTCAATGTTGCGATGCAAAATCAATGAAATGTGGCGAACCGGGGCATGGCGGTTTTTGGCTCCAGATTGGCGACAAAGTCACTGTTGTCTTGCTGCGTAGAAAGCAAGATGAAACAGCTTCGAGGGGAGACCTCGAGAGCTCTCTCAAAAGGAGGAGTTATAATATGGCTTCGACGACGAGCGCAGCTGCTGGCGCAGCTGCTGAGGTACAAGTAGTCGATCTGCGTGGCATGTGGATTGGCCTTGCGGTCCTGAACATTTTCTATCTGATCGTCCGCATTTACGAGCAGATCTACGGCTGGCGCGCTGGCCTGGACTCTTTTGCTCCTGAGTTCCAGACGTATTGGATGTCGATCCTGTGGACGGAGATTCCGCTGGAGCTCGTCTCCGGTCTGGGCCTTGCCGGCTATCTGTGGAAGACCCGCGACCGCAACGTTGACGCGGTTTCGCCGCGTGAAGAGATGCGCCGCCTGGTTGTTCTGGTTCAGTGGCTTGTCGTTTACGGCATCGCCATTTACTGGGGCGCTTCGTTCTTCACGGAGCAGGACGGCACGTGGCACATGACGGTGATTCGCGACACGGACTTCACGCCGTCGCACATCATCGAGTTCTACATGAGCTATCCGATCTATTCGGTGATCGCGGTTGGCGCGTTCTTCTATGCGAAGACCCGCATTCCGTATTTTGCTCATGGCTACTCGCTGGCGTTCCTGATCGTCGCCATCGGCCCGTTCATGATCATCCCGAACGTTGGCCTGAATGAGTGGGGCCACACCTTCTGGTTCATGGAAGAGCTGTTCGTTGCTCCGCTTCACTGGGGCTTCGTGTTCTTCGGCTGGATGGCCCTGGGCGTCTTCGGCGTCGTGCTGCAGATCCTGATGCGCATCCATGCGCTGATCGGCAAGGAAGGCGTCGCCCTCCTCACCGAGTAATACTTGTCATCAAGCTGCTCGCGCCTTCGGGCGCGAGCGGTCCCTGGAGAGTGGAGGCAGAGCAGATGATCGCGAATTTACTGATCTTGGCTTCCGTATTGTCGCCCCTGGCCTTCTGGCTGGCGGCGCCGCGCCGGGTCCCCGTGCCCGTGAAGCAGCGTCTGAGGGCGCCAAACAGAAGCTTCTGAGACAAGTCTCGTCTCCCAGCCTGACTGTCTTTACCCGCCGATGCCGCACCCGCGGCGCCGCGCGGGTAAGCTTCTTTTCGAGAGCTTCGCTCCTGTTTCTCACGCAAGCTTCGCTTGTCCGATTGCAATTTGCCGTCGGGCGATTAGATCGTTCCTGCGGCGCGCGAGCCCATGTTCGCGAGCATATCGGGAGAGCCTCTATGAACGATCTTCTCGTCATCGCCTTTTCCTCGGAGCAGAAGGCCGAGGAAGTGCGGCAAAAGCTGTTTCAGATGCAGAAGGAATATTTGATTGAACTGGGCGACGCAGTTGTCGCCGTGAAGGAGCCCGACGGCCAAATCAAGCTCAATCAGCTCTTCAACACCACGGCGATCGGCGGCGTCTCCGGCATGTTCTGGGGCGCGCTGATCGGCTTGATCTTCATGATGCCGCTCGCGGGCGCGGCGCTCGGCGCGGCCTCCGGCGCGGTCTCGGGCGCGTTGACTGATTTCGGCATCGACGACAAATTCATGAAGGACGTGGCCGAGGCCGTGCCGCCCGGCGGCGCCGCGCTTTTCGTGCTGGTCCGCAAAATGACCACGGATAAGGTGCTGGAAGGCCTGCGTGGCGTCGGCGGGACCGTCCTGCGCACATCTTTCGAGAAATCAAAGGACGAGGCTATCCGCGCGGCGCTCGCCGCCCAGAGTCCCACGGGCTGAGACGAAAAACAGCAAAAAAATGCGCCGGCTTCAAAGAGGCCGGCGCGCTTGCATCGAAAGAGATCTCAGACCTCGCCTTGCGCGCGGCGGTGCGTGTGAAACGTCATATAGAGGCTCACGCCGACGAAGATGACGCCGACGAGCGCCACGATGATGAAGAGCGACGAACGCTGCACGATCGCGATCGCGGGAACGAAGAGCGCAAGGATCAATCCGACCACGCAGATTTGCCAGGCCGACGCGTGGACGCCGGCGACAAAGGTGCCGAGCGCGAGAAGGACCATGAGATTGAGGCCCGTCGCGTTCACGTCCACGAGTGCGCGCATCGTCGGGGTGTAGATGAGCCACATGGCGGCGAGGAAAGCCGCCCAATGCAGAATTTGCGTCCAGACCAGCTTTACGTGCTCTTGGCGGGTCTCGGCGTTTCGCCAACCGACATAGATGCACAGAACGCAGTAGACGAGGGTGAGAATTTCCCAATAGAGGCCAATCGGCTGGCCTGTGAAGGTGACAAGGCCGATGCCGAACACCGCCATCGACAGCATGATGATATAGGGAAGATCAATCTTGAGAACGTCGAGGAAGAGCACTTCCGCCGGTTGGGTTTTGATTTCCTCTAAACCTTCCTCGAGCGCGGTCACCCACGAGGCCTCGTGTTGTTGCGGCTTTTCCGCGTGAGGTTCGGTCGGCTCGCCGCCCGCCGTTTCGGGGGTGTTGGACATCGTCATATCCTTGGAAGTTCAGTTTTGGGAAAGGGCGCCGTTTAAAGCCCGGGGAGGATAGTGCGCGCCTCCCAACTCGGCAACCGCCGGAATTTGTCCGGTTTTGCGGCTTTGCCGTCTGCCGCGCATCCGAAAAGCTGCGAGCTTATGACGCGACCGCGAGGAAAATATGAAGAAAACGCTGCTTCTCTCCGCCTTTGTTCTGATGGTCGGCTTCGGCGTCTGGTCGCTTTATGCCGGCAGCCGCTACCAGGCCCTTTGCGAACTCTCCTACTGGTCGGCGAGCGCGGAGGAGCTCAAACTCTGCGATGAAAGAGCGGTTGAACTGGGAGGGAAATAAATCAATGGACGAAAAAGACGGCGGCCCCGGCAATGGCTGCGAACAGCACCGAGGCGATGACGGCGTTGGCGATGGGGGCTCTGAGGATCATGTGGCCTGAGGATGGGGCGCCGTCTTGGGCCTTTCAATCCGACAAAACAGCGCGCGGCCATGAGTCGCGGGGCGGATATCTCTTTGTGGCCGGAGCGCCCATTGCTTAAACTGGCGGCGAGGGGCAACGGCCGCAAGGAGTGAGCTGATTCATGAAAAACTCAATTCTCGTCACAGTGTTGTTGGCGATGATCACGAGCGCCGCGGCGGCGAGGGGCGGGCAGCAGACCTGGATTCTGGTTTGTCCGAACAGCCTGCCCAAAAGCGACTGCAATCTGACGACCGCCGCGAAATGGTATCATCTCCCGTCGTCACAGGCCTCCGCGGCCACTCCGCAAATCAAGGCCGCCCGCGCGCAGGTCGGCGCCACCCTCGACAAAGGATTCTACGTCTCGATAGAGCAGTTTCCGGCTGGCGTTTCGATGGGTGAGCGGGGCAGGGTCTTCAAGGCCTGCGACCCGCAGGGCGCGGCGCCTTCGGACTCGCAGGAGGCCGCATGGGCCGAACGCGGCCAATGCCTCCGCTGATTGGGGACCTGCGGCGCGAACCGCCGCGCGACGCGCCACCTGATCGGCGTATGAGAGAGATCAGCGCGTCAGGTTCTGTCCCCATTTCCTGACGGCGTTTACCAGCCGGTCGAGCAGGCCGGGCGCCGGGCGTGATTCGCTTCGCGCAGGTCTGGGCTTCTTCTCGGCCGCACCCGCCTTCGGCTTCGCCGCCGGCTTGACTTCGGCCGCCGCCGGCTTGACTTCGGGAGCGGACGGCTTGACTTCGGGAGCGGCCGGCCTGGCCTGGGGCGCAACTGTCTTCGCTTCGGGCGTCTTTGGCGCGGCCGTCTCGCCTGAGCCCACTGGCGGGGCGGTTTCAACTTTGCTTCCCGTGACGGGCGCTCTGGCGGCTGTCGCCGGGTTGGCGACATTGCCCGAACTCGCTGGCGGCGGCGTCTCGACCGCTTTCTGGACGTCCGGCGGACCGGCGGAGGGTGGGACCGGCGGCGGGGCAACATCCTGGGTTGCGGTGGGCGGCGCTTTTACCGGAAGAGGCGCGGGCGGCGGCGGAGTCGTGGCGGGCGCCGGGGGCTCCGGAATTTTCCGCGGCGGCGGCGGCGCGGCGGCGCCGGCCGCTTCGGCTGAGCTCGCTTCTGGCGGCGGCTCGGCGGGAGCAACCTTCGCCGGAGCCGGTTGCGTGGCCCGCTGAGGGAATGCGGCCGTGGATGGCGCGACTTTGCGCGGGGCTTCTTTCTTGGCTGTGGATTTTGGTGGCGGGCTCGGCGCAAAGGGCGCACGCAGGAAAAACATGCCGGCGAGAAGCGCGCAGAGGGCGCCGACGCCCATGGCCAGGCGCCGCAGCGGGAAGGTTTTTCGCCCCGGTGCGGGGCGGTTCGCCGCGAGCTCTCTGGAGGGCCTGATGTCGAGCCGAATTTCTGGGGGCCGGGCAACTGGCGCCCCAGGGGGATGGAAGGGGACGACCGCTCTTTCCGACGAACCCGGAGCGATGGCGGCCGTCAGAGGGGCGGCTTGCTTTTCGGGCCGTGGCGGCGGTTCCGAGGCGCGTCTTTTTTCTTCCCGCAGCCTGTATGCTTCGAGCGTCCAGTCGCTGAGGAGGATTGGCTGCGAAGATGCTTCGACAGGCTGGGCCGCCGGCGCGGATGCGGCGGCCGGCTCCAGCTGAACTCGCTTGCGCCGTTCAGCCTCCCGCGCCTGATAGGCCGGCAAGGTCCAGTCGCTGAGCTGAACGGCGGCGTGCGGGGCGGCGGCCGCTTCTATCCTGGCCTTTTCCAGCAGGCGCCGGCGCTCCTCGCGCCGCTTGTAGGCGGCGGGCGTCCATTCGCTTTCCGCCACGCCGCGCGCAGGCGCAGGGACAGAGGCAAGCGGGGCAGGGCGCTCCCGTCTGCGTCGCTCGGCATCGCGCGCGTGATAGGCCGGCAGAGTCCACTCGCTGAGCAGGATGTCGAGGTCGGCGTGAATCGCGCGGGTCGTAATCTCATCCCGCTCGGCGAGGCGCCTTTGCTCTTCGCGCCGACTGAACGCGGGGAGCGTCCAGTCGCTTTCGAGTATGGATTGCGAGGCGGGAGCTGGCGAGGGGCGTCCGGCGTCGAGCGTTCGACGCTTCATCTCGCGCGCGTGATAGGCCGGAAGCGTCCAGTCGCTGAGAAGGATTTCAGCGTCCTCGGCCGACTCGGCCCGGATGCTGCGCTCAGCGAGACGCCGCCGTTCCTCTCGCGCGCGATAGGCGGCCGGCGTCCATTCGCTGACGAGGGTTTCCTCCATTACGCGTCTCCCGGTTTGTTTTTGTTTGTGGGCGGGGCGGCGCTTTCCGCGCTTCTTCCGCCGATGGACCGCCATGCGCAAACGCTTTCGTGAGCTGAATTTCTGGCGGAGCCTAACAAAGGTTCTCCAAGGGCGCAAAACGCGGGGAAAACGACGAGGTCAAGTCAGAAGCTAAGCTTCAGTCGGCGGGCGCGGGGCTTTCCACCGGCGCAGTCGCCTCGATGGCGGGGCCGGAGAGGGCGGCCCGAAGCTTCTCGCGGTCGAGCTCCCCCTCCCAGGCGGCGATCACGATCGTCGCGACGCCATTGCCGATGAAATTGGTGAGCGCGCGGCATTCGCTCATGAATTTGTCGACGCCGAGCACGAATGACATGCCCGGCGCCAGCGCCGGATCGACGGCGGTGAGCGTCGCCGCCAGCGTGACGAAACCGGCTCCGGAGACCCCGCTTGCGCCCTTCGAGGTCAGCATCGCGACGACGAGGATCGTCGCCTGATGGGCGAGATCCAGCTCCGAGCCCATGGCGCGCGCGATGAAGAGGGTCGTGAGCGTCATATAGATGTTGGTGCCGTCGAGGTTGAACGAGTATCCCGTCGGCACCACGAGCCCGACGACCGACTTCGAACAGCCGAGCCTTTGCAGCTTTTCCATCAGCGCGGGGAGGGCGCTTTCGGAGGAGGAGGTGCCGAGCACGATCAGCAGCTCGTCCTTGAGAAAGACGAGATAGCGCAGGATGCTGAAGCCCGTCGCCGCCGCGATGGCCCCGAGCACGACGAGGACGAAAAGCGCCGAGGTCAGGTAAAACGCGCCGACGAGGCCGCCGAGCGAAAGCAACGCGGCGGAGCCATATTTCCCCACCGTATAGGCCATGGCCCCGAAGGCGCCGATGGGGGCGGCCTTCATCACGATATTGATGAGGGCGAACATGGCGTGGCCGGCCTCGTCCACCCATTGCCGCATGGGCCGGCCCTTTTCGCCGAGCGACAGCAGGGCGAAGCCGAACAGCAGCGAAAACAGCAGCACCTGGAGAATATCGCCCTTGGCGAAGGCGCCGAGCGCGCTGTCGGGGATGATGTCGAGGAGAAAATCGACTCCGCTGCGCTTGGCGGCGGCCTCCGTATATTTGGCAATGGCCGTCGCGTCCGCCTTGCCGGCGAAATCGCCGCCGGGCTTCAGCAGATTGCCAACCAGCAGGCCGACGGCGAGCGCGAAGGTGGAGACCACCTCGAAGTAAACGAGCGCCTTGACGCCCACCCGGCCGACTTTTCGCGCGTCCTCGATGTGGGAAACCCCCGAGACCACCGTGCAGAAGATGATGGGCGCGATCGCCATCTTGATGAGCTTCACGAAGCCGTCGCCCAGGGCCTTGACCCAATCGGCCGCCGCCACATGTGGCGCGAGCCAGCCGAACAAGGCGCCCAATGCGATCGCCGCGAGCACCTGCACATAGAGCAGGCGGTGGAGAGGCTGTCTGGTCGGGGCGTTCGTCACGGGGGTCATGGGGTCGCTGATAAAGCGGCCGGGCGCGGCGGGCAACGGGTGGAATTTGGCGGCCGGATTTGCGGCGCCCTGCCGCGCGGGGCTATACAGTACCCTAAAGAAGCCGGCGCGGACGCCGGCGCCATCATGCAAGTTCTCACGACATGGCCAGCAGCAAGAAGCAGGCCGCGGCGGCGGTGGAGAAGGCGTTGGACGACGCCCGGAGGGTCAGCGACAAGACCATTTCGATCCGCGGCGCGCGCGAGCACAATCTCAAGAATGTCGACCTCACCATCCCGCGCGACAAATTCGTCGTCTTCACGGGCCTCTCGGGCTCGGGCAAGTCGTCGCTCGCCTTCGACACCATCTACGCCGAAGGCCAGCGCCGCTATGTGGAGTCGCTTTCCGCCTATGCGCGGCAGTTTCTGGAGATGATGCAGAAGCCCGACGTCGATCAGATCGACGGGCTGTCTCCGGCCATCTCCATCGAACAGAAGACGACTTCGAAAAACCCGCGCTCGACCGTCGGCACGGTGACGGAAATCCACGATTACATGCGCCTGCTCTGGGCGCGCGTCGGCGTGCCGTACTCGCCGGCGACGGGGCTGCCGATCGAGAGCCAGACCGTCTCGCAGATGGTCGACCGCGTGCTCGCGCTGCCCGAAGGCTCACGCCTCTATCTGCTGGCGCCCGTCGTGCGCGGCCGCAAGGGCGAATACAAGAAGGAAGTCGCCGAGTTCACGCGGCGCGGTTTCCAGCGGTTGAAGATCGACGGCGCATATTACGAGATCGCCGACGTTCCGCCGCTCGACAAGAAACTCAAGCACGACATTGACGTCGTCGTGGATCGCATCGTGGTGCGCAAGGACATCGCCTCGCGCCTCGCCGACAGTTTCGAGACGGCGCTGGATTTGTCGGGCGGTCTCGCCGTCGTGGAATTCGCCGGCGCGCCGCCCGTCGAGGCGGAGCGCGAGAAGGCCGCCAATGTCTCGACGCATTACGCGCCGGGCCATATTGTCTTCTCGTCGAAGTTCGCCTGTCCGGTTTCGGGCTTCACCATCCCCGAAATCGAGCCGCGACTCTTCTCCTTCAACAATCCCTTCGGCGCCTGTCCGGTCTGCGGCGGCATCGGCTGCGAGCAGAAGATCGACGCCGATCTCGTCGTACCCAATCCGAAGACGACTTTGCGCAAGGGCGCCATCGCGCCTTGGGCGAAATCCTCTTCGCCCTACTACATGCAGACGCTCGAGGCGCTCGGCAAACATTACAAGTTCCGGCTCGACACGCCCTGGGAGGAGCTGCCGAAGAAGGCGCAGAACGTGATCCTCTTCGGCTCCGGAAGCGAGGAAATCCGTTTCTCCTATGACGACAGCTTCCGCGCCTATGACGTGAAGAAGCCCTTCGAGGGCGTCGTCATCAATCTGGAGCGGCGATACAAGGAAACGGACAGCGAATGGGCGCGCGAGGAGATCGGGCGCTTCATGTCCGCGACGCCGTGCCTCGCCTGCGAGGGCTTCCGCCTGAAGCCCGAGGCGCTCGCGGTGAAGATCGCGGCCAAGCACATCGGCGAGGTGTCGGAACTCTCCGTGCGCGCGGCGCTGGAGTGGTTCACGAAACTGCCGGATCAGCTCGACAAGAAGCGTAACGAGATCGCCTATCGCATCCTCAAGGAAATCCGCGAGCGCCTGACCTTCCTCGTCGATGTCGGCCTCGATTATCTGACGCTCTCGCGCAATTCCGGCACGCTCTCGGGCGGCGAGAGCCAGCGCATCCGGCTCGCCTCGCAGATCGGTTCAGGTCTTACGGGCGTGCTCTATGTGCTCGACGAGCCGTCAATCGGCCTGCATCAGCGCGACAACGACAGGCTGCTCGACACGCTGCGCCGCCTGCGCAATCTCGGCAACAGCGTCATCGTCGTGGAGCATGACGAAGACGCAATCCTCGCCGCCGACTATGTCGTGGATGTCGGCCCCGGCGCCGGCATTCATGGCGGCAAGATCGTCGCGCAGGGCACGCCGCAGGAGATCATGGCCAATCCGGCCTCGCTCACCGGGCAGTATCTCACCGGCGAAAAGCAGGTCGTGCTGCGCCACAAGCTGAGAAAGCCGACGCCGGGCCGCTGGCTCAAGCTGTTCGGCGCGCGCGGCAACAATCTCAAGGATGTGAACGCGGAAATTCCGCTCGGCTGCTTTACCGCGGTGACGGGCGTTTCGGGTGGCGGCAAATCGACGCTCGTGATCGAGACGCTCTACAAGGCGGTCGCGCGGCGCCTCAACAACGCCCATGAAGTTCCTGCGCCTTTCGACAGGCTCGAGGGACTCGAGCACATCGACAAGATCATTGACATCGACCAGTCGCCGATCGGCCGCACGCCGCGCTCGAATCCTGCGACCTACACGGGCGCCTTCACGCCGATCCGCGAATGGTTCGCGGCCCTCCCCGAGGCGAAGGCGCGCGGCTATGCGCCGGGGCGCTTCTCCTTCAATGTGAAGGGCGGCCGATGCGAGGCCTGCCAGGGCGACGGCGTCATCAAGATAGAGATGCACTTCCTCCCGGATGTTTACGTCACCTGCGACGTATGCAAGGGCAAGCGTTACGACCGCGAGACGCTGGAAGTGAAATATCGCGAGAAATCCATCGCCGACGTGCTCGACATGACGGTGGAGGAGGCCTCCAACCTGTTCAAGGCCGTGCCGTCGATCCGCGACAAGATGGAGACGCTGAAGCGCGTCGGCCTCGATTACATCCATGTCGGCCAGCAGGCCACGACGCTCTCGGGCGGCGAGGCGCAGCGCGTCAAGCTCTCCAAGGAGCTGTCGCGCCGCTCCACGGGGCGAACGCTCTACATCCTCGACGAGCCGACGACGGGCCTGCATTTCCACGATGTCGCCAAGCTTCTCGAAGTGCTGCACGAGCTCGTGGAGCAGGGCAATACGGTGGTCGTGATCGAGCACAATCTCGAAGTCATCAAGACTGCCGACTGGATCATCGACATGGGACCGGAAGGCGGCGACGGCGGCGGCGAGATCGTCGCGGCCGGGCCGCCCGCCGAGATCGTCAAGGAGAAGCGCAGCCACACCGGGCGCTATCTCGCCGAGGCGATGGCGCGCCGTCCCTTGCCATCGGCAGAGAAGGAAAAGAAGCCCGCGCGCCGGGCGGCGAAGGTCGATTGAGCGTTTCGCTTCGCCGCCGCTGCGCCTCCAGTCCCCACACCGCGCCAAGCATGAAGAACACGAAGCGCCAATGGTCGATGTCGATCTGGAAGCCTTGCAGAAAAAGCGCGATGAGGGCCGGCGCGATCACTTGCGCATGCGGTTGGGCGGGGGACGGTGAAAACATCAGCCGCAGGCCGACCCACACGGTAATGGCGACGAGCAGGAGAAACAGAAAGCCGCCGATCCAGCCATTGTTGGCGAAGGCGCCGACATAGGAATTATGCGGCTCCAGATCGAAGACCAGCCGGAAGCGCAAGGGGCCGAATCCCATGAAGCGATCGAGCAGCATGGGGATCGAGCGGAGTTGATTGCCGAAGCGTCCCGTCTCGCCGACGTCGTATTCCTGCGCCGCGGCCGTTCGCTGCGCGAAGAATTCGCGCGTCTCCGGCACGGAGAGCAGCGCGGCGACGAGAAGACCGATGGCGGCGAGGGCGCCGACCGCGACGAAGACGATGCGCCGTCTCGCCCCGGCGTCTTGCGAGGCGGCGAAGACCGCGGCGCTCATCAGCGCGACGGCGACGAGCGTCGCGGCGTAGCTTCCGCGTGAGAAGCTCAGGAACATGCCGAGGAAGACGACGATAAGCATCGCCCCGGCAAGCAACGCGCTTCGCGCGCGACCGATCAGGAGGCTGTGCGCGAGATAGACGATCGGCAGCACGAGAAACGAGCCGAGCACATTCGGGTCCTTGAAGGTGCCCGAGGCGCGGCCGGCGTGAAGAAAGACGTCCTCGCCAAGTCCCGCGACGCCCGCATATCCGAGAATGCCCGCAACGGCCGCGATCAGCGCGCCGACGAGATAGGCCCTGAGGCACAGCTCGACGCGGTGCGTGGTGCGATCACCCATGAACAGCGCGTAGAACAACCCTGTGAGAACCAGATAGGCGGATTGATACTGGTAGAGCGCGGAGTCGGCATTGTCCCAGTAGGGAACGAGCGCCAGAAATCCCATGATATTGAAGGCGACAATCAGAAAGGCGAAGATCAGAAGGCTCGCGCTGATCGTGAATCCGCCCAGAAACCAGAGCGGCAGGGCGATGAGCGAGGCGAGATCATAGGGCGAAGGCTCGATGACGGCGATCGCTCCACAGGCGATGAAAATGAAGACGACTGCATCGACCAGACGCTGATAGTGGAAGACGCGCCGCGCTTCCGGGATGGCGGGCGCTTTCATGGGCGTCGCCTCGACAGAAGGGCGTCGTAATAGCTGTCGAGAATTTCGTCGGCCATTCTCGGCAGTGAGAAGCGCGACGCCACATGATCGGCGAGCGCCTGCGCCTGTCTGGCGCGCGCGTCCGGCGTTTCCGCGAGCAGGCCTTGCAGCGCGTCCGCGAGCCGCGCGGGATCATGCGCCGCAATGAGCCGGTCCGCCTGCGGGCCGAAGATTTCCGCCATGCCGCCGACATTCGTCGCGACGAGCGGAACGCGCGCGCCCGCCGCTTCGAGGACGACATAGGGCAGGGACTCGAAGCGGCTCGGCACGACCATCGCCTTGCCGAGCGCGAAGGCGTCGCGCGCGCGGCAAGGCTTGCCGAAGGCAATCTGGGCGCCGACGCCCGCGCCTCTAGCCCGCGCCTCCAGCAGCGCGCGATCTGGGCCGTCGCCGACGATCAAGACGCTCGGCGTTACGCCCCTGCGCGCGAGGAGGGCGACGGCGTCGATCAGCGTATCGACGCCCTTGGCGTCACGGAGCTCTCCGACATAGAGCAAATCCGCCGCACCGGTTCGGGTTTCGACGGGCGTCAACTCCGCCGTCGAAATTCCGTTGAGAACGACGCGCGCGAAACCTTTCGGCTTGCCCACGAAACGCTCGAAACGGTCCGCGATGAAGGCGCTTTCGAAAAGAATGCGTCGGTGCGCGTAGCTAGCAGCGCTTCGATCTTCATGAAGAGTCGATGGCGCAGCGAGCCGGGTTCGTAATTCAGACTGCCGCCGTGCGGCGTGTATACGCGGACCGGACGTTTCGCGCCCGAAAAGCGGCCAGAGAGCCGCGCATGAACGCCGCCCTTCGAGCCGTGGCCGTGCACCACATCCGGCCGCAGCTCCGCAATGCGTTTGTTGATTGCGATCGCCGCCGGAACGTCCGAGGGGTGGGGAAGCCGGTGAATCGGCAGGCGTAGAAGGCCAAGCGCAAGATGCGGGCGCAGGGCGGCCAGTTTCGCTTCGGCGATGTCTCCGCCGGTCAGCGAGTCCGCGATGATCCCAACCGCGTGACCGCGCGCGATCTGCTCGCGGGTGAGGTCCTGCACGTGGCGAAACAGACCGCCGACCGGCGCGCGGAGCACATGCAGGATGCGCAGCGGCGAGTCTGTGCTCTCGGCGGCGTGCGGCAATAGTGTCCCCTCGGCTTTACTGTCAAGCTCGAGACGAATAACGCCGATGGGCTAAAAATGAATGAGCGGCGCTCGCCTGGCGCGCGCCGCTCTCGCGATCATGAGCTTCGACGGGCCTCAGTTGCGCATGGAAGCCGGATTGGCGTCCGCTTCGGGCGCGTCCGGGGCGCCGGGTTCTTCACTCGCGGGCTCGGCCTCATCGGCGGCCGCGCGCTTCTTGCCCGCCTCTATGATGTCGCGCTCGGGACGCGGCAGGACCGGCCCCTCGGGGAAGACGAAGCCGAGCTTCTTCTCGCCCTTGTCGTCGCCCACCACAACGACGCGCACCGCCCCACCGTTCTTGAGACGGCCGAAAAGCACCTCGTCGGCGAGCGGGGTCTTGATCGCCTGATGGATAACGCGGGACATCGGCCGCGCGCCCATCGCCTCGTCATAGCCGTGTTCGACCAGCCAGCCGCGCGCCTCGTCTGTCAGCTCGATGGTGACGTTGCGGTCCGCGAGCTGGGCCTCGAGCTGCATGATGAACTTGTCGACCACGCGTTTGATGACGTCGACCGGCAGATGGCCGAAGGGCACAATCGCGTCGAGGCGGTTGCGGAACTCCGGCGCGAACAGGCGATTGATCGCCTCGCTGTCGTCGAGGTCGGCGCGGGTGCGGGTGAAGCCGATCGGCGTGCGGGCGAGATCCTGCGCGCCCGCATTCGTCGTCATGATCAGGATGACGTTGCGGAAATCGATCGTCTTGCCGTTGTGGTCGGTGAGCTTCCCGTGGTCCATCACCTGGAGCAGGATGTTGTAGAGATCGGGATGCGCCTTCTCGATCTCGTCGAGCAGCAGCACGCAATGCGGATGCTGGTCGATGGCGTCAGTGAGCAGGCCGCCCTGATCGAAGCCGACATAGCCGGGCGGCGCGCCGATCAGCCGGCTGACCGTATGTCGCTCCATATATTCGGACATGTCGAAGCGGACGAGCTCGATGCCGAGCGACGTGGCGAGCTGACGGGCGGCCTCGGTCTTGCCGACGCCCGTGGGGCCGGAGAAGAGATAGCAGCCGATCGGCTTTTCCTGATCGCGCAGGCCCGCGCGGGCGAGCTTGATCGCCGAGGTGAGCGCGGCAATTGCCTTCTCCTGCCCATAGACCACGCGCCGCAGCGTCTCGTCGAGATGCGCGAGCACCTCCGCGTCATCCTTGGAGACGGTCTTGGGCGGGACGCGCGCCATGGTCGCGATCGTCGCCTCGATCTCCTTGATGCCGATGGTCTTCTTGCGCTTGTTCTCGGTGAGCAGCATTTGCGCCGCGCCGGTCTCGTCGATCACGTCGATCGCCTTGTCCGGCAGTTTGCGGTCGTGGATGTACCGGGCCGAAAGCTCCACCGCCGCCTTCAGCGCGTCATTCGTGTAGCGGATCTTGTGGAACTCTTCGAAATAAGGCTTCAGCCCCTTGATGATCTCCACCGCGTCCGGGATCGACGGCTCGTTCACGTCGATCTTCTGGAAGCGGCGCACGAGCGCTCGGTCCTTCTCGAAATACTGCCGATACTCCTTGTAGGTGGTCGAGCCGATGCAGCGCAGCACGCCCTGGGCGAGCGCGGGCTTGAGCAGGTTGGAGGCGTCCATGGCGCCCCCCGAGGTCGCGCCGGCGCCGATCACCGTATGGATCTCGTCGATGAAGAGGATCGCGTTCTTGTGGTTCTCGATCTCCTTTACGACCTGTTTCAGCCGCTCCTCGAAGTCGCCGCGATAACGGGTGCCGGCGAGCAGGGAGCCCATGTCGAGCGCGAACACTGTCGCGCCGGCGAGCACGTCGGGCACCTCGCCCTGAGTGATCTTGCGGGCGAGACCCTCGGCGATGGCCGTCTTGCCGACGCCCGGATCGCCGACGAGCAGCGGGTTGTTCTTGTGGCGGCGGCAGAGCACCTGAATGGTGCGCAGCACCTCGGCCTCGCGGCCGATCAGCGGATCGATGCGGCCGTCGCGCGCCTTCTTGTTGAGATTGACGCAATAGGCCTCGAGCGCGCCTTCCTTCTTGCGGCTGTCGCCGTCGCGGCCTTCCCGCCCTTCGGCGCGGTCGCCGTCTTCCTCGACGCCGCGCGGCGAGCGCGTCTGATCGGAGAGACCCGGCCGCTTCGCGATCCCGTGGCTGATGTAATTGACGGCGTCGTAGCGCGTCATGTCCTGCTCCTGCAGGAAATAGACGGCGTGGCTCTCCCGCTCCGCGAAGAGCGCGACGAGAACATTGGCGCCGCTCACGTCCTCGCGCCCCGAGGACTGCACGCTGATGATGGCGCGCTGGACCACGCGCTGGAAGCCGGCGGTCGGCTTGCACTCGTCCGCGTCGTCATTGACGAGGTTGTCGAGTTCGCGGTCGATGTAGTCGCGCAGGTTCTTGGCCAGAAGGTCGAGGTCGACCGAACAGGCGCGCAGCACGGCAGAGGCGTCGGCGTCCTCGATCAGGCTGAGCAGCAAATGTTCGAGCGTGGCGTATTCGTGGTGACGCTCGCGCGCGGAGGCGAGGGCCCGGTCCAGAGTCTGTTTGAGATTGCGCGAGAACGTCGGCATTCGCTGCGAGCCCCTATTTCTTCTCCATGATGCATTGCAAGGGATGCTGGTGCTTCCTTGCGAAATCCATCACCTGGGTGACCTTGGTTTCGGCGACTTCGTACGTGTAAACGCCACATTCGCCGACGCCATGATTGTGGACATGCAGCATGATGCGCGTTGCTTCCTCGACAGACTTGTTGAAATACTTGCGTAGAACGATCACGACGAATTCCTGCGTGGTGTAATCGTCGTTCAGCAACAAAACGCGGTACATGTTTGGCCGGCGGGTCTGCTGGCGGGTGCGCGTGACGAGCGCGGTTCCGGTACCCTGGCCGTCGCCGCCTTTCTTCGGTTCCTTGCCGGCGCGCATGGGAACGCCCGCCGGGTCGTGGCCCTGCTGCGAAAACGCTTGCTGGGATTTGATGGATATCAACGCCGGCACGTCCGTCTCGCCCTTCGGTCCTTTCCATGTAGTTCCCGCGAAAAGCTCTTTCACGGGCGCATGGAGCAATTTCTTTGCCGCAGCCGGCGGGACCCAAAGAGCCCCGGCCGAACGCCCGCGTAGTCTTCTGCTTCGAGGCCGCCTTGGCAAGAGGCAAGGAGCGGGCGGGCGCGGCATTCTAGCCATGAACCAGATATTTACGATATTCGCCCAGAAAAGAGGGTGGCTTGCAAGGTTTCGAGAATGTCCGGTTTCGAACAGAAAGACCGTCGGCCGCGCCCTGACGGGTCCGGCAATGTGTGGAGCGTCGCCGCCCTCTCGGCCGCCGTTTTCCTTTGCAGCCTGCTCGCGGCCAAGGTTCTGTCGCGCATGGTCGAGAGCGGCGAGTTCACGGCCGCAGCGCATGACGACGCCATTTCCGATGTCCTGCGGAAGGCGGAACACTCGCCGCGGCTCCGAACCATCCTTGGCAGCGTGGGGATCGACGGGGTTGTCACGGCGACGATCCCGCGCCGGGCGCCCGCGCCCGTGTCGCCCTGTGGCGAGGAGAAGGGGGGCGGCAAGTCTGGGAAGTGATTTTTCGCGGGGCTGCGGGCCGCATTCGGGGGGAAGGGCGCAAGAAAACTTCCGGAAAAACCGCCCCCGGGGCTCGTATTTTTATTGACATTAGCCCATTTGTTCTCCAAGCATGCGGCGTGGCTTTGGCCCCCCGCTTCTTTGCGGCGACGGTTAGGCGAGCCAGTCCGTCCTCGCGGCGATGACGGCGCCTCCTCTCCTGACATCTTGCGCGCTTTACAAACGGCTGGCGCGCAGCGGCCTTCCCGCCAAGGCAAGCCGTAACCAGGATAATTGATGACATTCGAAGAATTGGGCCTGTCGGAAAAGGTGCTCGCGGCCGTGCAGGCTGCCGGCTACGCGTCTCCGACGCCCATCCAGGCGCAGGCCATTCCGCCGGCGCTCCAGGGCCGGGACATTCTCGGCATCGCCCAGACCGGAACGGGCAAGACGGCGGCCTTCACATTGCCGATGCTCAGCCGTCTCGAACAAGGCCGCGCCCGGGCGCGCGTGCCGCGCACGCTCATCCTCGAACCGACTCGCGAGCTCGCGGCGCAGGTGGAGGAGAGCTTCGCCAAATATGGCGTCAACCAGCGGCTGAACGTGGCGCTGCTGATCGGCGGCGTCTCCTTCGGCGATCAGGAAGCCAAGATCATGCGCGGCGCGGACGTGCTGATCGCGACGCCGGGACGCCTGCTCGACTTTTTCGACCGCGGCAAACTGCTTCTGACCGGCATAGAGATTCTCGTCATCGACGAGGCCGACCGCATGCTGGACATGGGCTTCATTCCCGACATCGAGCGCGTCTGCAAGCTCGTGCCCTTCACCCGCCAGACGCTCTTCTTCTCCGCGACGATGCCGCCGGAGATCACCCGCCTCACCGAGGCCTTCCTGCACAATCCGGTTCGCGTCGAGGTCGCCCGCGCCTCGACCACGGCCTCGACGATCCGCCAGGCGCTCGTCGCCTCGCATGGTCACGCCGACAAGCGCGAGACGCTGCGCGGCCTCATCCGCGGCGCGGAAAATCTCAAGAACGCGATCATCTTCTGCAATCGCAAGCGTGACGTGGCGATTCTGCACCGTTCGCTGATCAAGCACGGGTTCCCGGCCGGCGCGCTCCATGGCGATATGGATCAGCTCGCCCGCATGGCCTCGCTGGACGCCTTCAAGAACGGCGACGTGTCACTTCTCGTCTGTTCCGATGTGGCGGCGCGCGGCCTCGACATTCCGGACGTGAGCCATGTCTTCAATTTCGACGTGCCGACGCACAGCGAGGACTATGTCCACCGCATCGGCCGCACCGGCCGCGCCGGTCGTTCGGGGGTGGCGCTGACGATCGTCACCGAGGACGACGCCAAATATGTGGACCAGATCCAGAACCTGATCGGCAAGCCGATCGAGTGGGAAGGCCCCGGCTTCGACGCCCTGCCGCCGCCGATGGAGACCACCCGGCCCAACGAACACCGCCGTGGCGCACGCGGCGAGCGCGGCGGACGTCGCGAGCGGGGTGGCGAGCGCAGCCGCAGGAGCGAGCGGGTCGAACGCGCCGAGCGTGTGGAACGGGTCGAGGCCGAAGGGCCTGTCGCCATGGGGCGGCCCGCGCATGCGCCGCGTCGCCCGGAGAGCGAGCCGGCGCGTCCCCGCACGACGGAGCGCCGCAGCCGCCGTCACCATGAGGACGACGGCCCGCCGGTCATCGGGCTGGGCGACCACATTCCTTCCTTCCTGCTGCGCCCGGTGACGCTGCGGCCTGCGAAGATCGCGGAAGATTAGGCGGCTATCCGACCCTTGCGTCAGCAGGGGTCGGATTGGAGCGGTCGGCAAAACCGCAATCGCGGGATCGCCCTTCGAGGCGCGAGCTTTGCTCGTCCCTGAGGGCGAGGCCGGCGTTTCAGTCGGCTGCGAATCGCCCGTGCTGAGCTTGCCTGCGTAACAGGCGTCTCGAAGCAGGGTGCGCGCGACGCCGATTCGTCAGAGAATACGGGTAGGGCCTATCGCTCGAACGGCGTCATCGCCGCCCGGATCTTCGCCGCTTGCTCGGCGAGCCTTTCATTATCGGCCATGGTTCCCGGTGGGCGCAGGGCGACGCCGTCCCAGCGCGGCAGCAGATGAAAATGCAGGTGGTAGATCACCTGGCCGCCGGCGCTCTCGTTGAACTGGTGAAGCGTCAGGCCGTCCGCCTTGAAAGCCTTCTGCAAGCCTCGGGCGACGTGCTGGACGCGCTTCATCAACTCGCCGAGCGTCGCAGACGAAACGTCCAGAAGACCGCGGGCGTCCTCCTTGGGGATCACCAGCACATGCCCCTCCGCACGGGGCATGATGTCCATGAAAGCGAGCGCCACCTCGTCCTCATAGACCTTGTGCGCCGGTATTTCGCCGCGCAGAATTTTTCCAAATATATTGTTGGGATCGTAGGCGGCGGACATTTTGGCTTTCCCCTGTTAGGCTTCGAATTCGAAGGCCCGGATATTCGTGACGCGGAACTCCGCCGCCGGATACACGCCCAGAATTTCCACTTCCCTCGAAAAGAATCGCAATTCCTCCAGCGCCCGCGCAAGCGGCGGCTGCTCCGGATGGCCGTCTACATCGGCAAGAAAGCGCGTGGCGGCAAATTCGCCGTCGACCATGTAGCTTTCGAGCTTGGTCATGTTAACGCCGTTCGTGGCGAAGCCGCCGAGCGCCTTGTAGAGCGCCGCCGGAACGTTGCGCACGTGGAAGATGAAGGTCGTCATGGTGGGGCCGCAATCCGCGGGCGCCCACTGGCTCGTGCGCGAGAGGACGATGAAGCGCGTCGTATTGTGCGCCTCGTCCTCGACATTGCTGGCCAATATGTCGAGGCCGTAGATGTCGGCGGCGAGTCGGGGAGCGAGCGCGGCCTTGGTCGGGTCGTTCCATTCAGCCACTTCTCGCGCCGCGCCCGCCGTGTCGCCGGCCGTATGCGCGACGAGGCCGAGGTCGCGGATCACGCGGCGGCATTGCCCGAGCGCATGGACGTGGCTGTAGACCGAGCGCAGCCCTTCGCGTGTCGCGCCCTTCGGCGCCATCAGATGAAAATGAATCGGCAGAAAATGTTCGCCGATGATGTGCAGGCCTGAGCGCGGCAAAAAATGATGAATGTCGGCGACGCGGCCGGCGATCGAATTTTCGATCGGGATCATCCCGAGCGCCGCGCGGCCTTCCGTGATGGCGGAAAAGGCGTCCTCGAAACTCGCGCAGGGGAGGGGCGTCATGTTCGGATAGGCCTGGCGGCAGACAAAGTCGGAGTTGGCGCCGGGCTCTCCCTGATAGGCGATATACTGGTTCACTGCATGTCCTGCCGGCTCGCCGCGGCGCGCAGCGCCGCGAGGTCGCGCCCGGTATCTACCGATGGGCTCGCTTTGTCCAGCACGGCCGCGTCAATGCGCATTCCAGCCTCCAAAGCGCGAAGCTGTTCGAGATTTTCCCGTCGCTCGAGCGGGGAGGGCGGCAAGGCGGCGAAGCGCTCGAGGCGGCTGCGCCGAAAGGCGTAGGCGCCGACATGTTTGAGAAGCGGACCCTCGCCCCAGGGCGCACGGGCGCGGGTGAAATAGAGTGCGCGCAGCCGACGGGGCGCGATTTCCGTTCCAACAAGCTTCACGGCGTTGGGATCGTCCGCCTCTTCAGCGGCAGCCGGCGCGGCGAGCGTGCCGATGTCGACGGTCGGTTCGTCGAGTAGCGCGAGCGCCGCGGCCAGGGCGTCATCCGGAAGAAAGGGATTATCGCCCTGGAGGTTCACCACAGCGTCATGACGCCCCTCGGAATCAATCCTGGCGAGGGCGGCTGCGATGCGGTCGCTGCCGCAGCGGAACTCGCCCTGCTGGAGCAGGGCGGCTCCGCCTGCGGCGCGGATGACGTCAGCAATCTCGACTGAATCCGTCACGACAGTGACGGGGCCGAGGCCAGCCACGCGGGCGCGAGACCAGACAAGCTCGATCATCGGGCGCCCGCCGATGTCGGCGAGCGCCTTGCGCGGCAGCCGGGTCGATCCGAGCCGCGCCGGGATGAGGATGACCGGCGCGCGCGGCGGCATGCTCAATAGGCGTTATTGTCCTCGGCGACCCAGCCTTTTTCGGTCTTCACGAAATGAAGCGTGCCTTCGCTCGTATGCACTTCGCTCTTGGCGAAGGTGCGGTCCTCGTCGATTCCGAGGAAGGCGCATTTTCCGCGTTCGCGCTCATCGCGGCACTTGGCCTCGAAGCCCTCCGGAAACTGCACTTCCGCCTCGTACATCAGCTCGAACGCCTGGGTGTTGTCGCGCTTGACCTCACGCGCGTTCACTTTCTTGAAGGAGACGATCTTGGCGTCAACGCCGTTCTTTTCGAGAATGTTGCGCAACACTTTCGCGCCCGTGGCGTCGCCGGGCTGGTGGTCGGCGCAGCCGCCCAGCGCGATCGCCGCAGCGAATCCCATGAACAGGCCAAGGTGACGAGTGAACATATATTTCCTCCGAAGCGGCGCGCGAGGGCGCGCATTTTTCTTGCTTTTAGCGGAAAAGATTTCGCGCGTCGCCGGGGTTTCGATTTTTCGATCGCCCTATTGTGAAAAAACATATCAGATAGTTGCAATTTTGTGCAGCCGGGGTAACTTGTCTCCGCCAAGCGAGTTGCGTGTCTGGCGGCGCCGCAAAGGGCCTGAAAAAGCGCCCACGGCGTAATCAAGCGTTTGATGCGTAATGGCAAGAACTCGAATACCCTACGGAGTGCTCAGGTCCGCCGCATCTCCTGGGTCCGTGGGGTTGGCCGGCTGATGATGGTTGGAGTGGCCTCCTTGAAGCCATTGTCAGTCGGCCGCCTTCATTCGTGAAGACGAAACACAATCAATTATTAAGATAACAGGAAAAGCTCCGCAATAGGCGGAGCCGTAGATTTTCGCGTTTTCCGCGCAAAACTAGAACGCCCTACACCAAAGAGAACGGTCTGCATTTGAGGCGTGCGGCGGCGCGGGCGCGCGCCACCTCTTGGGAACGCCTTACTTGATCTTCGTTTCCTTGAATTCAACGTGCTTGCGCACAACCGGGTCGTATTTCTTGAAGACGAACTTCTCGGTCTTGGTCCGTGCGTTCTTCTTGGTGACATAGAAATAGCCCGTGTCCGCCGTGGACAGGAGCTTGATCTTGATCATGGCGGACTTGGCCATTGCGCTCGTTCCAGTCTGATTGAGAACAGAAAAACGTCCCCGCCGCTACGTAGGTCGCGGCGGGCGACGAATTTGCGCGCACCATACGTGTGACGGCCCGGATGTCAAGGCGAATGGCTAACGTCGGCCCTTGACCCGCGCTCTTTCAGCTTTTTTCGGGCCTTTGGCGCGTTTTCCGAACGCCGAGGATGGCGGCGTCCGCTTCTCGCCCCCGCCGACGACCTCGAATCTCAGTGCGCCGGCGATGGGCGCCGCCTCGACGAGTCGCACGTCGACGATGTCGGCAAGCCGGTAGCTGACGCCAGAGCGGGACGTCAGTGAGTGGCTCGCTTCGTCATAGGAATAATATTCCCGACCGAGCGTCGCGGCCGGCACGAATCCATCCGCGCCCGTTTCAATGAGCCGCACGAACAGGCCGGATTTGGTGACGCCCGATATGCGCGCGCCGAAACGCGCGCCGATCTGATCGGCGAGATGATGGGCGATCAGCCGGTCCACGGTCTCGCGCTCGGCCGCCATGGCGCGTCGCTCGGCGGCGGAGATGCGCGCGGCCGTCTCGGCGAGCTCGCCCGCGGGCATGTCGGGCAGGGCGCCCTCGCCGAGCCTCAACGCGCGGATCAGCGCGCGATGCACGACGAGATCCGCATAGCGGCGAATCGGCGAGGTGAAATGCGCGTATCGACGAAGGTTCAGGCCGAAATGGCCGTAATTCTCGTGCGTATATTCCGCCTGCGCCTGGGTGCGCAGAATGATCTCATTGACGATGTTCTCATGCTCCATGCCCTTCACGCGATCGAGAATCACGTTGAAATTGGCGGGCTTGAGCACCTGTCCCTTGGCGAGCTTGACGCCGATCGTCTGCAGAAACTCCGCGAGCGCCGTGACTTTCTCTTTCGAGGGCTCGTCATGCGCGCGATAGATGAGCTGCTGACGCTGCTCTTCGAGCGTTTCAGCGGCCGCCACATTGGCGAGGATCATGAATTCCTCAATGAGCCTGTGCGCCTCCAGCCGGGGCGGGATCACGACGCGATCGAAGGAGCCGTCGGGCTTCAGGAGGATCTTGCGCTCGGGCAGATCGAGATCGAGCGGCGCGCGCAGATTGCGCGCATGCTGTAGCGCCTCATGGGCGGCGTAGAGCGGGCGCAGCACCGCGTCGAGCAGCGGCGTCGTCTTTTCGTCGGGCCTGCCGTCGATCGCCGCCTGCGCCTGTTGATAGGAGAGCTTGGCGCGCGAGCGCATCATCACGCGATGGAAACTGTGGCCGATCTTGCGGCCCTTGCCGGTCACGCGCATGCGCACGGCCAGCGCCGGCCGGTCCTCCTGCTCGCGCAGCGAGCAGAGATCATTGGAGATGCGCTCGGGCAGCATCGGCACGACGCGATCCGGGAAATAGACCGAATTGCCCCGCTCCAGCGCGTCTTTATCCAGCGGTGAGCGGGGCTTCACGTAATAGGCCACGTCCGCGATGGCGACGGTGAGGATGAAGCCGCCGTCATTGTCCTGGGCAGGGTCGGGCGCGGCGTGCACCGCGTCGTCGTGATCCTTGGCGTCCGGCGGGTCGATGGTCACGAGCGGCAACTCGCGCCAGTCCTCGCGGCCGTGCAGGGTGGCGGGCTTGGCGCGCTCGGCTTCGGCCGCCGCCTCGGCGCGAAACACGTCGGGGATGTCGTGGGCGCGCAGCGCGATGAGGCTCACGGCCTTTTCGTTGGTGATGGAGCCGAGCGTCTCACGCACACGGGCGCGCGGCGCGCCGAATCGCGTCTTGCCGACGAGATCGACGGAAACCAGGTCGCCTTCCTTCCCTTCTCCGATGTCGGCGGCGACGACCATCAGCTCCCGGCCCGCCTGCTTCTTGTCGATGGGCACGATCCGGCCATTGCCATTGGGCTCGATGCGCAGCACGCCAAGAACGCGATGGCGCGCGCGTGATAGGAGCTTGACGACGCGGCCGAGATAGCGCGGCTCGTCCGGGCCGGCGTCGGGATCAGGTTCGGCGCGCACGAGCGCGCGGTCGCCGACGCCGGGCAGGGGCTCGCCGGGCCTGGCGCGGCGCGGCGCGCGAATGAGAATGCGCGGCGCGGGGCCGAGCTCGTCTTCATCCCATTCGACCGGAACGGCGATCAGCTCACCCTCCGGGTCGCGCCCGGTGATGTCGGCGAGCGTCACGGGGGGCAGGGCGCCCTTGCGGTTGACGCGCTTTCCGCGCTTCTCGATGGCGCCTTCGTCGGCGAGCGAGGAAATCATGCGCTTGAGCGCGACGCGGTCATCGCCCTTGAGGCCGAAGGCCCGGGCGATTTCTCTGACGCCAATTTTCCGGGGGCCGCCCGCTTCGCGCTCGCGGGCGATAAAGGCAAGGATGTCGTCGCGGGAGGGTTGCTGCGGTGCTTTTTTTGTCGGCAAGGCCATACTCTATCGCCCGGCGGTGGGGCCGGACCGGTGAAAAAACTTTCTTCCAACATATGGTGTGAGCGGCCGTTGCGCCATGGCCGCCCCCGCCTGTCATGGCCGGGCCTGTCCCGGCCACCCACGCCGGGCCGCGGGGGACGAGTGGCGGCCCGTGGATGCCCGCGACGAGCGCGGGCATGATGCGGTGAGGGTCGTGGGTTCTGCCGACGGCGGTTTTCTTGCTTCGCCGGTCGCGCTTCGGCCGCCATTCGTCAGAAATGGGGGTGGACGCGCGCCGGTCACTCCAATCGCTCCCGCCCGTCATGGCCGGGCTTGTCCCGGCCACCAACGCCGGGCGGCGGGGAACGAGTGGCGGCCCGTGGATGCCTGCGACGAGCGCGGGCATGGCGCGGTGAGGGTCGTGGGTTCTGCCGATGGCGGTTTTCTTGCTTCGCCGGTCGCGCTTCGGCCGCCATTCGTCAGAAAAGGGGTGGGCGCGCGCCGGTGACTCCGATCGCTCCCGCCCGTCATGGCCGGGCTTGTCCCGGCCACCCACGCCGAGCCGCGGAGACGAGTTGCGTCCCTTCGATGCCCGCGACGAGCGCGGGCATGACGGGGTGGACGCCGGCCCTTACCGCGCCGCAGCCTTTTTCGCCGGAGCCTTCTTCGCTGGGGCCTTTTTCGTCGCAGCCGCTTTCTTCACGGGCTTGGCGTCCTCGAAGGGCGCCTCGTCGCTGTCCTCGATGACTTTCTTCGCCTTCGCCGGCGCCTTCTTGGCCGGCGCTTTCTTCTTTGGCGCGCCGCCCTTTTCGTCAATGAGCTTGATCGCGTCGTCGAGCGTCACATCCTCGGCGGACATGCTTTTGGGCAGAGTGGCGTTCACCTTGCCCAGATTGACGTAAGGCCCGAAGCGCCCGGCGCGCACGGTGATCTTTCCGCCGTCCGGATGCTCGCCGAGCACGCGCCCGCCGGTCGTCCCGCCGCCGCCCGCCGCCTTGGCCGCGATCATCTCCAGCGCCTGTTCGAGCGTCAGGGACGCGGGGTCCATGTCTTTCGGGATGGTGGCGTTGACCTTACCCCAATTGACATAGGGGCCGAAACGGCCGGCTTTCACCGTCACGGCGCCTCCGTCGGGGTGGTCGCCCAGCGCGCGGCCCGGGTCCGATGCGCGCGAGAAGCGCGAGCCGCCGCCGCCTGACTCCTTCTGCACGATCAGGTCGATGGCGCGATTGGCGCCGATGGTCAGCACGTCGTCGTCGCGGCCGACATTGGCGTAGGTCTTGCCGTGCTGCACATAGGGGCCAAAGCGCCCGATATTGGCGACGATCGGCTCGCCGGTTGTGGGATGTTTGGCGACTTCGCGCGGCAGAGAGAGCAGGGCCAGCGCCTGCTGGAGGGTGAGGTCCTCCGGCTTGATGGTCTTGGGCACCGAGGCGCGCTTGGGCTTTTCGCCGCCTTCCTCCTGCTCGCCCTCCTGCACATAGGCCCCGAAGCGGCCGTCGCGCAGCGTGATCTCGGCGCCCGTCTCCGGGTCCTGGCCCAGAACTTTCACGCCCGGCCGTGCATTTTCGGCGGCGTCGCCGGTCGGCGGGGAGAGCGTGCGCGTATAGCGGCACTCCGGATAGTTCGAACAGCCGATGAAGGCGCCGAATTTGCCGACTTTGAGCGACAATTGCCCGCTGTTGCAGGCCGGGCAGAGGCGCGGATCGGAGCCGTCTTCCTTGGCGGGGAAGATGTGCGGACCCAAAAGCTCGTTCAGGCTGTCGAGCACCTGTGTCGTGCGCAGATCCTTGGTCTCGTTCACGGCCGCCGAGAAATCGCGCCAGAAGTCGCGCAGCACCTCTTTCCAGTCGATCTCATTGTTGGAGACGAGATCGAGCTTTTCCTCGAGCGAGGCGGTGAAGTCGAATTCGACGTAGCGCGAGAAGAAGCTTTCCAGAAAGGCGACGACGAGCCGCCCCTTGTCTTCGGGAATGAGCCGCTTCTTGTCGATCCGCACATAGTCGCGGTCGCGCAGCGTGGCGAGCGTGGAGGCGTAGGTCGAGGGGCGGCCGATGCCGAGCTCCTCCATGCGCTTCACCAGCGTCGCCTCGGTGTAGCGCGGCGGCGGCTCGGTGAAATGCTGGGTGGCGTCGATCTTCTCGCGGGTGACGGGCTCGCCCTCCTTCATCGGGGGCAGGCGGCCGCTCTCCTCGTCGCCGTCGTCGTCGCGCCCTTCCTGATAGAGCGCGAGAAAGCCGGGAAAGCGGATGACCTGGCCCGTGGCGCGCAGATCGAGCGTGCGGGCGCCAGCCTTGGCCTCGATATCGACGGTGGTGCGTTCGAGCTCGGCCGACTCCATTTGGCTCGCGATGGTGCGGGTCCAGATCAGTTCGTAGAGCTTGGCCTGATCCGGCTCCAAATGTCTCGCGACATCCTTGGGCAGGCGCGCGGCGTCGGTCGGGCGGATCGCCTCGTGCGCCTCCTGGGCGTTCTTGGCCTTGGCGGAATATTTTCGCGGCGCGCCGGGCACGAAGCGGTCGCCATATTCCTTGGCGATGACCTTGCGCGCGCTCGCGACGGCCTCGGGCGCCATGTCGACGCCATCGGTTCGCATATAAGTAATGAGGCCGACGGTCTCGCCGCCGACGTCGACGCCCTCATAGAGGCGCTGCGCGATGCGCATGGTGATCGCCGGCGCGAAGCCGAGCTTGCGCGAGGCCTCCTGCTGAAGCGTCGAGGTGGTAAAGGGCGCGTAAGGGTGCCGCTTGACGGGCTTCGCCTCGACCGAGCGCACCGTGAAGGCGGCCGCAAGCAGCGCCTTCTTGAAGTCCTCGGCCTCCTCGCCCTTGCCGATGTCGAGCCGCGTGATCTTCCTGCCGTCGGCGCCGACGAGGCGCGCGAGGAAGGGCTCGCCGGCCTTGGTCTTCAGATGGGCGACGAGCGACCAATATTCCTGCGGGACGAATTTCTCGATTTCGAGCTCGCGGTCGCAGACGAGGCGCAGCGCCACCGACTGAACGCGGCCGGCCGAGCGCGCGCCGGGCAATTTGCGCCACAGCACGGGCGAGAGCGTGAAGCCGACGAGATAGTCGAGCGCGCGGCGGGCGAGATAGGCGTCGACCAGCGCCTGATCGATCTGGCGCGGATGCGCCATCGCTTCGCGCACCGCGTCCTTGGTGATGGCGTTGAAGACGACGCGCTCGATCTTTTTGTCCTTGAGCGCCTTCTTCTTGTTGAGAATTTCGATGAGATGCCAGGAGATGGCCTCGCCTTCGCGATCCGGGTCGGTCGCGAGAATGACCTTGTCCGCGTCCTTGACGGCCTGGGCGATCTCGGAGACGCGCTTGGCGCCCCTTGCGTCCATCTCCCAGACCATGGCGAAGTCAGAGTCCGGGTCGACCGAGCCGTCCTTGGCGGGAAGGTCGCGGACGTGGCCCATGCTGGCGAGGACGTGGAAATCGCGGCCCAGATATTTGTTGATGGTCTTGGCCTTGGCCGGCGATTCGACGATGACGACGTTCATTCCTGATCAATCCCGGGGGGCGCCGGTCGGGCGCATGGGGCGCGAAGATGGGCAGAAGCCGTGGCGGCTGTCAAATTGGACCCGGATCGGGCAAGGGAAGCGACATGACCGGAAATGACGAAAGAGACGCCCGCCCGCGCGCCATGGAGGCCGCCGCAGTGGCGCCCAGAAGGAAGCCCTCCGCCTATCCCGAACCCTTCGCGCGCCCTTTCGCCGGGCGGGAAAAACGCGCGCTCGGCGAGGTTTTCGGCCTCATGAATTTCGGCGTCAATCTCACGAGGCTCGCGCCCGGCGCCTGGTCGGCGCTACTGCACCGCCACAGCCGGCAGGATGAGTTCGTCTATATCCTCGAGGGCGCGCCGACACTCGTGACGGAAGAGGGCGAGACCAAGCTTGCGCCGGGCATGTGCGCCGGTTTTCCGGCCGGCGGCGTCGCCCACCATCTCGTCAATCGAACCGACACGGACGCGCTCTATCTCGAGATCGGCGACCGGACGCCGGGCGACAGCGCCGCCTATCCCGCCGACGATCTCGAGGCGCGCCTCGGGCCGGATGGGGGGTGGCGCTTTTTCCACAAGGACGGACGCTCCTATTAACTGTCCCCGCGTCGGCGGGAGAGGTCGGGCATCATGGCGGGGATCGTCACTTTCGACGGCGTGGAGTTTCTCAATACCTTCGTCTCGCTTTTCGTCGCGCTCGTGCTCGGCACGCTGATCGGCGCCGAGCGGCAGTTTCGCCAGCGTAATGCTGGGCTGCGCACCAATGCGCTGGTCGCGCTCGGCGCCTCGGCCTTCGTCGATCTCGGCATGCGGCTGATGGGGGCCGAGGGGGCGACCAGGGTGCTCGCCTATGTCGCCTCGGGCGTGGGGTTTCTCGGCGCCGGCGTGATTCTCAAGGAGGGCATGAACATTCGCGGCCTCAACACCGCGGCCACCATCTGGTGCTCGGCGGTGACGGGCGCTTTCGCCGGCGCCGACCATCCGGCGGAAGCCCTGCTCATGTGCGGCTTTGTGCTGGCCGGCAACACCTTCCTGCGGCCGCTCGTCAATCTCATCGAGCGGGCGCCGATCGACGAGAGCCAGACCGAATCGACCTTCGAGCTCAGGGTGACGACGGACGCCCAAAGCCGCGAAGAGCTGCGCGACCTCCTCGAGGAGCGGCTGGCGGCCGCGAAATATCCGGCGCTGGAGATTCGCGACATCGAGCGGGAGGAGGGGGTCGAGATCGTCGCGACGCTGGCGGCGACGAGCGTTGAGGCCGCGGAGCTCGACGCCCTCGTCGAGGATCTCTCCCGGCTGCGCAACGTCGCGCACGCCAACTGGTCGTCGCGCGCCTCGGACTGATCGGCTACGCACTTGCCGGGCGAAGCGCCCTCCTGTAAGAGCGGTCGCAGGCGAAGCGCGTTGCGCCTTCGTCCGGATGGCCTCGTGGCGGAGTGGCTACGCAGAGGACTGCAAATCCTTGTACGGGGGTTCGATTCCCTCCGAGGCCTCCAAAATTCCCGCGCGGCCGCTCGCCGGCGAGCCGGCGGCGCTTTTGCAAGGCCCGTGGCGCCCGATCGTTTCGATCGAAGAGCGGTTTGCCAACCCACACTGAAGGTGGAAAGATGCTCCATGCTTTGATTGCAGACGCACAGGCCCGGCTCGACGAGGCGCGCCGCCAGCTGCGTCTCGCAGCGATGAATTTCGACGTTCCCGACGAAGAACTGCTCGAGCTGCGCGCCAAGGCCCGCAACGTTTACAACGAACTCGCCGCTCTCGACCGCAAGAAGCTCAAAAAGGGCCTGTTCAGCTTCCTGAAGATCGGGTGATCGGCCGTAAGGCCTGATTCCGACTTGCTTCCTGTGCGGCCGCGCCCTCCATAAGGATGGGAGAGGGCGCGGCGCCTGTCGCCGCTCGCGACGAGGAAGAAAGATGATCAGCCCGAACACCCCTCCCGGTACGGAGGTCGTCTGCGTCGAGGCGGGGCCCGGGCGCTTCGGCGACGGGGGCCTGCGGCGAGGGGCGATTTACACGGTCGAGCGAATCGCGCCGGCGATCAATGGCGGTCACGTCGTCGTCCTGAGCGAAATCCCGCCCTGGCAGACCTATACGCCGCCGTGGGGCCTTGTCGGCATCGGCTTCGAACTGAGGCGCTTCCGTTACCTCGATCTCCCCGCCTCATTGACAAAACTTCTGGAAGAAGCGCCTCGCGAGGTGGAAATCGAGGACGCTTAGCGCGTCTCCTCGGCTGGCGGCTCCGGCAGCAGCGGCGCGGCGGCGCCCGAGCGCCGGATGAAGGCCTTTGGGTCCGGCGCAATCTTCAGTTCGTCCCAGGCGCCGGCGAGATCGAAGGCGATCTGTAACCCCTTGTCCCGCGGCTTGCCGGCCCCGTCCGCCTCATGGGCGGCGGCCTTGATCGCCAGGCTGCGCTCCGCAAGGTTGGCGGTTCCGGTGAAGTTCAGGGTGAAACCTGGGCCGCTGGCAAAGCCGTTCTCGAGCGTCGCAACGCCGCCCTCCACGAGGAGCGTCGCGCCCGCCCGGGTGAGCGGCGAGCTGCCCGATCGGATGTCCTGCGCGCTGGCGAGGGGGCGCTTCTCGAATCGGCGGAGCGCCCGGTCGAAATCCACCCCCGCGATTTCACCGTCCGTCAGCGTCAGCGTGGCCCGCCCGCCCAGGCTGCGGACCATTTCGGCGACGCTTTCGCCATGCGCGTCGAGGGTCATGCTGGAATCGAGCGCGCCGCCAAGAGCGTCCTTGCCGAAAGCGTCCCAAAGCAGGGCGCGGGCGTCGACCCCAACCGTCTGGGCGGCGGCGTGCATGACGAGGTCCCGCCCGGCGGGCTTGAAGGAGGCGCGCGCCTTAAGGCGCCCGTGATAGGCCTCGGCCTCGACAAGCGACAGATCGAGCGCGCCGTCGCGAACCGCCGCGATCATGCTGGCGCCGTCGAGAGTCAGGCGGCCAAGGCGCGCATGGCGAGCGGCAATCTTGACGTCGACGTCTGCGCCCGTCAGATCGGGCAGATCGAGAGGTTTCTGGCTCCACGCGCCGTCGGGTCCGGCAAGCGGCGGGGCGTCGGCGAACATGGGCTTCAGCGCGACGAAATCGCTTTTCAGCGTCGCACACACATAGGGCCGGCCCTCTTCCTCGCGCAGCGTCAGCTCGCCGTCGAAGGCGTTGCCATCCACCTGCACGCGCAGATCCCGGAAGGCGGCCTCATGCGAGCCGATGGTCGCCTGCGCCATAAACTCCGCGTCGCTGAAGGGGCCGGGAAGCGGCGCCGCCACGTCGAAGAGCGCCAGAGCGCCCCGCGCCGAGGCGGCCGAACCGGCGACCCGGCCGGAATAGCGCGCATTGGCCCCGAGCTGCGCGATCCCCTGCGCCTCGAGCCGCATGCTTTCGCCATCGACCCGCGCTGTGACGACGGAGGCGTCTCCACGCAGAAACATGCCGGGCCGCGCCGCCCACAGCACGAGCTGGAGCCGCTCGCCGCGCCAATCGAGCGCGCTCGTCAGCAAGGCGTGCTCGCCGACCCGGCGCCAATCCAGCGTCGCGGAAACCCGGTCCGCCGCATAGTCGATCCCCTCCCGCCGCAGCCGCAAGGAGCCGTCGACGACATGGACCACGCCCAGCGTATAAGCGTCGGCCTTCTGCGCCGCCATGCTGCCCGGTTGCGCGGCGGCGGCGCGCGTCGCGGCGCCAGGCGCGTCGATGGGGGCCTTGTCGAGATCGACCTCGGCGCGGGGGCGCGTCAGCGTCAGCGAGTCGAGCTCGAGCCGGCCCATGAGAAGCGGCAGCAATTTTAGATTGCCGCGCAGCTCGTCGGCCCTGATGTCGAGCGCCTTGTTGCGGTCGGCCAGGGCGACGCCCGTCAGGATGAGATGCGGCCGCGGGGTGAGCGACAGCCGGGGACCGCCGCGCGCCGCGATGTAAAGGCCCGTCGCGTCGTTGATCTGCCGGGTGATCGCGGCGAGCGTCGCGGCGGGGGAATAAAGCCAGCTCGCGAGAGCGGCGACGGCGGCGATTAGCACGCAGAGCGCCACGGCGCCGCCAAGGAGCAGCCGCCGCCCGAGGCGGCCGAGCGGGGGCGCCGTCGCGCCGTCGCGGCCGGGCGTTAAAGGTCTGTTTTCGGCCGAGGCCTCCAAGCGCGCGCTCTCCTACGCCAATTCTTGCGTTCTAAGCGGGCAAGCGCGGCGACAAAGTGGCGGCGGGCGCGTCCGGCGATCAGACTTTGACTTTGGACAAGTAGAAAACGCAAAGATGTGGGTTGCCCACAACCTGTCGCCCTGTTACGGCTCCGGCAAGGCTTTTCCCAGGAAATCATCTTTCTAACAGTTTTTCAGCTCCTCTCGCAGGGTGCGAAGGATCTCCTCGACATAAAAGGGCTTTTCAACGATAGCCTGCCGCGGATAGGCCTCCGGCAGGCCGGCGCGTCCGCACCCCGTCGTAAAAACGAAAGGGATGCCACGCGCATGGACGGCGTCAGCGACTGGGTCGATCCGCTCGTGCCCGATGTTGACGTCGAGCAAGGCGAGATCAAAGGACGCTGTCTGCGCCAGCCCCAGCGCCTGCGTTATGTTTCGCGCCGCGCCAGCGATGACGAGTCCGAAGTCGGTGAGGGTCTCCTCGAGCGCCAGCGTGATGTAGGGATCGTCTTCGACAATAAGCACCCTTCGCCCGAGCAGAGGGTCGCCCGGCCGTTGCGGCGCACTGGATGCGCCGCCAGAGTGGGGGTCGGGCGCGTCCGAGACAGACATGCCTACGATGGTGGGGCTCTTTGTCGCAGCTGTCCAGTAAATGCGCGGAAAAGTAGAAAGCGAGTCCTCGACTGTTGCTTTTTCGCCGCAGTTCAGCTTCTGCGGAAGATGCCCGCCGCGCCCCAGGCGGCGAGCGCAAGCCAGGCGAGGATCGTCAGCGAGCCGCCAATTGGCGCGGCGAAGGGAAAGAGCTTGCCGCCGAGATAGACGCGCGCCGCGAGATCGGCCGAAAAGAGCGTCGCCCCCGCCTGCAAGACCAGCGCCCCGCCGATGAGGAAGCGCCGGAAAGGCGGCGCGCCGTTCGCGAGCGCCGCGAGGGCGAGGCCGGCGGCGGCGTGGAGCGTCAGGAAATGGCTCGCCGTGGCGAGCAGGGGATTGGCGTCGACATGGGCCGCTGCGGCGGCGAGGGACACGCCGGCGGCGCCCTGGAGCGCCGCAATGGTCGCAATTAACGACGGCAGGTTCAACACGCGCGCTCCGGATGGATGCTCAATAGGCGTTCTTGGCCTTGATGAGGGCGAAAGGGGTCAATGTGAGAATATACAAATCCAGAAGGATCGACCAGTTCTCGATGTAATAGAGATCGAACTCCACGCGTTTCTGGATTTTCTCTTCCGTGTCGGTTTCGCCCCGCCAGCCGTTGATCTGCGCCCAGCCGGTGATGCCGGGCTTGACGCGATGCCGGGCAAAATAGCCGTCGACGACCTCATTGTAGAGAATGTCCCCCGCGCGCGCCACGATGGCGTGGGGACGCGGCCCGACGAGCGACAGATCGCCTTTGAAGACGACATTGAAGAGCTGCGGCAACTCGTCGAGAGAGGTCTTGCGGATGAAGCGCCCCACGCGCGTCACGCGCGGATCGTTGCGCGAAACCTGTTTGTGCGCGTGCGGGTCCTGCCTGTCCGCATACATCGATCGGAACTTGTACACTTCGATGACTTCGTTGTTGAAGCCATGACGGCGCTGTTTGAACAGGATCGGCCCCGGCGAGTCGAGTTTCACCGCGAGGGCGACGAGCGCCATGACCGGAGACGCCAGGATCAGGCAGAGCGCGCCGACCGCCTTGTCGAAAATATATTTGGCCACCACGTCCCAGTCGGCGATCGGCTTGTCGAAGACGTCGATGACCGGAACGTCGCCGATATAGGAATAAGAGCGCGGCCGAAAACGCAGTTTGTTCGTATGCGCCGCGAGGCGAATGTCGATCGGCAGCACCCACAGCTTGCGAAGCATCTGCAACAGGCGTGTCTCGGCCGAAATCGGCAGGGTGAAGACAATCAAATCGATGCGCGCGTGACGAGCGAGTTCGACCAGATCATCGACCGTGCCGAGCTTGGGATAGCCGGCGACGACATCCGGCGAACGCGCATCCGCGCGGTCGTCGAACAGTCCCAGAATGCGCAGATCGCTTTCCTCCTGCGCAGCGAGCGCGCGCAGCACGGGGTCCGCCAACGCGCCGCCGCCGACGATGACGGTGCGCCGGTCGAGCTTCCCCGCGCGGGTGAGGCGGCGCGTCGCCACGGCGAGCGCCATGCGTTCGACTGCAAGCAGCGCAAGCCCGGACAGGTACCAGGCGATCAACCAGACACGGGAAAAAACGCCGTCGAGTTTGAGGAAAAACATCGCCGCCAGCGCCGCGGCGAAGATGAGCGACCAGACTGCGGCGAGCTTCAGCCCATGCCGGATCGGCCCGCGGAAAGATGGGATGGTATAGAGGCCGAAGGATTGCAACGCGATGATGGCGGCCACGGCCATGGCTGTCGCGGCGATGTAATAGTCGAGCGGCTGCACCTGGCGTTCGCCGACATAAAATTCGTAAATCAGCAGGCCAGCCACGAGCAGCATGACGAATTCGAAGAGGCGGACGACGCCCGCGAGCACGACAGGAGAGAGGGTTCTGCCTGGCCTGCTTTGACTCGCGACCTCGGCGAGACGCGGATCGAGCGAATGCATCCCACCGTCGCCGCCGCGATTCGTGTCCGGCTCGGGCGTAACGCCCTTCATGTCCTCCAGGCGAAAAGCGCACATGTATCGGTTCCCGATGTTCAGAGGAGCGGCGCGGGTCGCTTTCAGAAAATGCGTTCCCGGACGGTGATGGTGTCGCCGGGCCGAACCGGCGCATCGAGCGGGACGCGGCCCGTGACGGGAGCGCCGTCGATGACGCGCGTCAGATCGACGCCGCCTTGATAACCGCGCGGTCCGAAACCGCCGGCGATGGCGATAGCTGTGCGCGCCGTCATCCCTTCGACAAAGGGAAACTGGCCGGCGTTCGTGACCTCGCCGAGGACAAAGAAAGGACGAAACGCTTCGACCTCGACGGAGACGCGGGGCTCGCGCACAAATCCCTCGCGGAGGCGCGCGGCGATGATGCGCTCGGCTTCCGGAAGCGTTCGTCCCTGTACGGGGACGGAGCCGATCAGCGGCATGGCGATGCGTCCGGCGCCGTCCACGGAATAGGCGTTGGAAAGCGAATCCTGCCCGAAGACGATTACCCGCAGCCGGTCGCCCGCGGAAAGCGTATAGGGTTCGGCGGTCGATGCAGCGTAGAGTTCCGGCCGGTTATCGCCGGGCGCGGCGCAGGCGGTAAGAAAGGCGCCGCAGAGCGCCGCCGCCGCGAGGGACAGACGCCTGCATGCGATCCTTTTCAGGGCGTCAGGTCCCGGCATTCTCCAATCCGTCTTTTCGGCAAAGCGACAGCGCTTCCACGCGCCGTTTTATTGCGACATGGTTAACAAACTTTGACTTGGCCGTTTAACCGCGTCTCAACCATGTTTCTTCTAAGAAATCAGCATGAGCCGGGAGCAGCCATGCAGGCGCCGATGCGAGAAGCGACCCAAAATGAGATTGATCTGCCGCGATTGGGCCGCGCGCTCGTCGCGAGAAAATGGTGGGTGCTCGGGCCGACGCTGGCAGCCTTTTTCGGCGCCTTTCTTTTCGTCAGTATCGCCAAGCCGCGCTACACGTCGGACGCACGGCTGCTTCTCGAAAATCAGGACGATTTTTTCACGCGCGTGGACAAGGGCGAGCGCGCTGGCGCCAATGGGCCGGACGCCGAAGGGGTGCAGAGCCAGATTCAGCTTCTCACATCCCGCGATCTCGCGCGGCGCGTAATCCGGACGCTTGGCCTGCAGGGCAACCCCGAATTCGATCCTCTCGCCAGGGGCGTCGGCGCCCTCGCGCGCGTCATGGCCCTGCTCGGAATCGCGCGCGATCCGACGCTCATGTCGCCCGAAGATCGGATTCTCGAAAAGTTCTCCGAAAAGCTCGCCGTTCTCTCTCCGACGAAAACGCGCGTGCTGTCGATCGAATTTTCTTCTCACGATCCCGATCTCTCGGCGCGCGGCGCCAACGCCGTCGCTGACGCCTATATTGAGATCCAACAGGAGGCGAAGCGCGAGATTGCGCGCAATGCGGCGAAATCGCTGGCCGCGTTGGTCGAGGATCTGCAAGTGCGCGTGGCGGACGCCGAGGCGAAGGTCGAATCCTATCGCGCCCAGACGGGTCTTCTCGTCGGCTCCAACAACGCGACCATCCCGACGCAGCAGCTCGGCGAGCTCAACAATCAGCTTTCCACGGCGCGCGCCGCTCAGGCAGACGCTCAGGCCAGGGCCAATCTTCTACGCGACATGCTGCGCCAGAAACGGATCGGCGAAATTCCTGACGTTGCAAACAATGAGACCATCCGGCGCATCTTCGAGCAGCGTGTCGCGCTCCAGGCGCGTATCGCGCTCGAGTCGCGCACGCTTTTGCCGATGCATCCGCGCGTCAAGGAGCTCAACGCGCAACTCGCCGATCTCGACCGGCAATGGCGCGCGGCGGCGGAGCGCACGGCGCATACGCTGGAAAACGAAGCGCACATCGCGGCCGCGCGGGTCGATAATCTCACGCGCGTCCTCGACGATCAGAAGCGAGTCGCCGGCGCGGCGGGCGCGGAAGAAGTGAAGCTGCATGATCTCGAACGCTCCGCAAGGCTGCTCAAGGAGCAACTCGAGAGCGAAACGGCGAAATATCAGGAGGCGCTCGCGCGCGAACGCCTGAAGGCTACGCCCGCCGACGCGCGCGTCATCCAACGCGCGCTGGCGCCGCAAATTCCCTCCTTCCCGAAGAAAATCCCCGTCTTGGTCTTTGCGACGCTCGCAGGCTCGATCCTTTCGCTCGGCGCCGTTGTCGCCGGCGAGATGCTCACGGGGCGGGTGAGCGTCTGGCCCCCATCGGAGCCGTTTCCTGGGCCGCCGTCGCCGGAGGCGGCGGTCGGTGCAGTGCAAGAGCCGTTCCCGGATGGCAAGGACGTCCAAGACCAGCCCGACTTCGGCGAGGAGCCATCGCCGCGCGTCGCCTCGCGCTTCGCTGACGCGGCGCGCGCTGCCGGACAGTGCGTCACGGTGCTGATCGCGCCATGCTCCGAGGCAGGGCCACCCGCCCAAACCGCCGTCGCTCTTGCCCGGACGCTTGCGCCACAGGGACGGGCCCTGCTGGTGTCGGCTGATCCCGGCGCCACGGCTTTCGACGCGCTCGTCGGCCCGTCACAATCGCGGCCGGCCGGCATGGCGGAACTTCTGGGAGGCGTCGCTGGCTTCGATGCCGTCATTCACCGTGACGCCTCGTCGAGGCTGCATGTGCTGCCGGGCGGCGGCGCGGCGGGCGCCGATGTTGGCGATCCGGCGTTAATCGTCGCGGCGCTGGCGCAAGCGTATGATTTCCTGATTTTTGCGGCGTCGGCCGAAGAAGCGCGGCGCCTTGCGTCTCACATGGATCTCGCTTTCGTCCTTGGAAAGGACGACGCATCCGCGGCCCTTCTCGAGGAAATCCGGCGCCTCGGCGTTGAGGGGCATTTTCTCGATGAAGCCGCGCGTGGCGATATCGCGGCCTGAAGGATCAGGGCCGGAGAAGGGATCTCAGCCTGTAATACGGATGGATAAGCGCGGGAGCGCGTTTCGCGCGCCGCTTGAGACGCAGGAAGGCCGCGAGGAGCGGCGCCGCGAGACGGCCGCGCGCGGAGACCGGAACGATCTGATCGTAAAGAGCGATTTCTTCCTCGCAGACCGCCCTCTTGTATCGGGCTTCGCCGGCGCCGAGGTCGAAATGCGTCATCCCGCGCAGCACGAGATCGCGCATCAGAGCATGGAGGAGCAGCTCTCCCGGCGAGCATCGGGCGATGTCCTCGTCCGTGTCGAAAGAATTCAGCATGGCGGAAAAACGTCCGGAACGCCGCACGCCGGCATAAGCGGCGACGATGCGCCCGCCCACCGAAAGTCCGTGCAGTTCCAGCGCGCCTTCTTCCGAACCGGAGGCATGGCGCAACAGGCGTGTGAGGAAGCGGCGCTCCTTGCTGCCGACCGCGGAGAAACGCGCCGATTTCTGTTCGAGCAAAGCGGCCGCTATCGCCTGTCGGCGTTCCCCGCTGACCCGGTGCTCATATTCGACACGACCGAATTCCGCGAGACGCGCTTCCTTTTTTCTGAGTTTCTTGCGGTTCTCTTTCGAAAGCCGCGCCGCCAGTTCATCGACCGTCGCCGGCAGTGTGGTCCCGTAGGCGCAACTGGCGCTCGGCCGCGCATTTGCAAAGACGAGCGGGTTTTCGGCGTTCTCGAACCGGCGGGGCTGATTGCGGAGAAAATAGAGATCAGGCGGCGAGGGCGCATGTTTCGCCGCGTCATGCAAAAGACGCCACAAGCTTTCCTGATCGTGCTGCGCATCGGGACTCAGCAACGGTAGATTGAAATTGGCTTCTCGTCCGCCCAGAAAAGCGGCGATCCGGAGGGGACCCTTGCCGATGATGCACAATGGCAGCAACGCGCTCGGCGCTCCTTTGGCATCCTGCGCAGCAATGAGGAATGGCGTCACGTCCTCGGACGCCTCAATGGCGTCCGACCACATGGAAAGAAATTCGAAGGACTGGTACGGACTGATTGCCGCCTCTCGCGACAGCGCCAGCCAATCTGTTCGCGCATCCTCGAAACGCGTGAAGACGCGCAAGTGAGAATAAGCAGCAAGGCTCGACCCACATTGATCAAATTGATAACGGGCGTTTCCGAGTTGCGAAATCGTGGACTGCGGCTGTGAGATTTGCATAACGCATCATTATGAGATCCATCCTAAAAAGCTCTTGCTTTCGTGGCGGCTCGACGGGGTCGGATGTTGGTTTGGCGGGATCGTGCGATCGGCTTGGGTCTGCGGCTGCTTCACGCCAGCAGGGCGCATAGGCTCGCGGCTCCGCTGACGCGCGGCGCCGGCGTCATTCTCATGTTTCACCGCGTGCGGCCGGCGAACGACGATGATTTCGCACCTAACGCGGGCCTGGAGATTACGCCGCAATTTCTCGATCTCCTGCTTCATCATCTGCGCGCTCGAGGCTATGAGATTTTGTCTCTCGACGCCGCTTTGGCGCTGCTTGGCTCGGAGAGGCCGCGCGCCCGGCCTTTCGCCGTTCTCACCTTTGACGACGGTTATTGCGATCTTGTCGACCACGCGCTTCCAATCCTGGAGCGCCATCGCGCGCCCTTCGTCGCCTATCTGACCGCCGGCTTTGCCGATGGCGCGGCGCGCCTGTGGTGGCTCGAACTGGAGGAGTCGATCCGCAGGCTCGCGCAGATAGACATTGCCGTCGCGGGGCGCCGCATTGTGCGGCGCTGCGAAAGCGCTCGAGAGAAGCAGGCCGCATTTGCAGAGGTGTACCGGGCGATCCGCGGGGGCGGCGAGACCGCGCTGCTCACGGTCGTCGCGGCTCTTTCAGCGCGGGCGGGCGTCGATGCGGGCGCGATGGCCGCGCAGTCCTGCCTGGATTGGGGCGCCATCCGTTCGCTTGCGCGTTATGAACTGGCGACCATCGGCGCGCATTCGCTCACCCATCCGCGGCTCGCGAAACTCGACGCGACCGCCGCGCGCCGGGAGATGGCCGAGAGCCGTGCGCGCATCATGGAGGAGACGGGCGTGGCCCCGCGCCATTTCTGCTATCCGGTGGGCGATCGGACGTCCGCGGGGCGGCGGGAATTCGATCTTGCCGCCGAGCTGGGGTTCGAGAGCGCAGTGACGACCCGGCCGGGTTTGATCTTTCCCGACCATCGCCATCATGCGCACGCCCTGCCGCGCCTCTCTGTCAACGGCAAGTTCCAGAGCCTCTCGGCCCTCGACGTTCTGCTGAGCGGCGCGCCCTTCGCCTTGCTCAACCGAGGCCGGCGCGTGTCCGCCTGAGGCGGGGCAGGCGCGAGGCCCCTCGCAAAGCTCGGCCAGAGCGCGTATATTTGATCAAGATCAGAAGCGGGAGTCTTCTCCATGAGCTTTATGGGCGTTCTCATCTGCGTGGCCATCGCGTTGTCGGCGGCGCTGGGCATTTATCTGCGCAAGCGACAGATCGACACCGTCGCGGCCAATCGCGCTACGGTTCCCGCCGATTTCACTGACCAGGTTTCGCTTGAGGACCATCGTCGCGCCGCTGACTACACAGTCGCGCGCACCCGGTTCGGCATGGCCGAGACCGTCTATGACGCGGGCGTCTCGATCCTCTGGCTCGCGGCCTGGATGGCGCCCGTCTATCTCTTCGTCTCGCAATACTTCGAACCGGGCCTTACGCGCAGCGTCGCCTTCGTGCTGATGGTGACGGCGCTCTCCCATCTGCTCGAAACCCCGTTCTCCCTCGCTAACGCCTTCTGGCTGGAGGAGCGTTTCGGCTTCAACCGGCTCACGCTCAAGACCTACCTGCTGGACGAGGCAAAAAGCGCGCTGCTCGGCTTCTTGATCGCGACGCCGCTGCTATACGGCATGTTCTGGCTGCTCGGCGCCTTGCCGAACAGCTGGTGGCTTGTCGCCTATGCTGCGTTCATGGCCATCACCATCGCCATGACGGTGATCTATCCGACGCTGATCGCGCCTCTCTTCAACACATTCACGCCGATGGAGGAGGGGTCCACCAAGTCGCGCATGGAGGCGTTGCTGCAAAAATGCGGCTTCGAGTCCAGGGGGCTTTACGTGATGGACGCCTCCAAGCGTTCGGCTCACGGCAACGCCTATTTTACGGGCTTCGGAAAGGCGAAGCGGATCGTCTTCTTCGACACGCTTCTCGAAAAGCACACGCTCGACGAGATCGAATCCATCCTCGCCCACGAACTCGGCCATTTCAAATTCGGCCATGTGCGACAGATGATCCTGCAGGCCGCGATCATCGCCTTCATCGGCTTCGCGGCGCTCTACTGGGCGTTTGGAAGTGAGACCTTCGCGGGCTGGTTCGGCCTGCCGCATGACCCCGGCGTGGTGCTGATCGCTCTGCTTTTCGCCAAGGAGCCGGTTTCGCACCTTCTGCACCCGCTGCTCGCCGCGCGCTCGCGCAAGAACGAGTTCGAGGCCGATGATTTTGCTCGCCGCATCGTCGGCAAGGAGCCGATGATTTCCGCCCTGACGCGTCTCACGCGCGACAATCTGGCCACGCTCACGCCCGATCCACTCTATGCGAAGTTCTATTTTTCGCATCCGCCGGTCCCCATGCGCGTGGCCCAACTGCGAGGGGCCGTCGAAGCTTGATCTGATCCTTGACGATTGACGCCGAGCGCCTATCGTCGCCCGGATGCGAGACACTATCTGCGCCTCATCGGAGGCGCGCCGGGAGATGCGGTCAGAGAGGGCGACAAACGCTCTTATGGCGTTCATGGTGGCGCGGCAGCGGCCGGCCGTCGCTTACGCCGTGGCCATCGGGGCGGTGGCGCTCGCCGCATGGATCCGTCTGACGGCGAGCGACTGGTTCATCGAGGGGGTTCCTTTTCTCACCTTCTTTCCGGCGGTGCTCGTGGCGACCGTCGTGGGCGGGCTGGGGGCGGGACTTTTCGCAGCCGCCTGCTCGGTCGGCGTCGCCTGGTATTTTTTTCTGGAGCCATCGCTCGCCTGGAAGCTCAGCGCAAAGGCAGTGGTTTCTCTCCTGTCCTTCAGTTTCGTTTCCGGATTGATCGCAGGCGTCGTCTCGCTGCTGCAGAGCGCAATCGACAGAATCGCCCTGCAGGAGCAGGGGCAGCGTGCGCTCATCGAAGCGGCGCCCAACGGCATTATCGTGGTTGGGCCGCGCGGCGAGATAGTGGACGCCAATTCCAGCGCCGAGAAGCTATTTGGCTATGACCGCAAAGAGTTGATCGGCAGCAGCGTCGAAATGCTCGTGCCGAGAAGCGTCGCGCCCGTTCATGTCGGTCTTCGAAGCCGGTTCCAAGCCGCACCCGAGACGAGGCCGATGGGGGCGGGCCGCGATCTGGCGGGCCGACGCAAGGACGGCAGCGAGGTTCCTCTCGAAATCGGATTGAACCCCATGGAGTGGAACGGGCAGAAGGCCGTTCTCGCCATGATCACCGACATAACGGAAAGGAAGCAGCACGAGGAAAGCCAGGCGGTGCTCGCCCGCGAGCTGGAGCACCGCGTTGGCAATATGTTCGCGGTCATTCTGGCGATGATCCGCCGCACCTTGACGCGGGGCCGAAACGTCGCCGAGGCGGCGGATATATTGACGCAGCGCGTTCAGCTGCTGGCGGACGCCTATGCCGTTCTCTCCGAGTCGATGTTCAAGAACATCTCGCTCGACCGGCTGTTCGACATTGCGATCGGCGGGTTCAAAGACCAGGTGATGTCGACAGGCGTCAATGTCCGCGTCAACGCCAAGGTCGGGCAGGCTTTTTCCTTCATCGTGCACGAGCTTCTGACAAACGCCGTCAAGCATGGGGCGTTGTCGGTCCCGAGCGGACGGGTGTCAGTTCGCAAGGAGATCGAGACGATCGACGGCCGGCAAGTCCTCGTCTTCAACTGGCAGGAGGTGGGCGGCCCGCCGGCGACCGCCCCGGCGCGCAAGGGGTTTGGCAGTTTCATCCTGCTCGAGTCGCCGAGGCAATTCGGCGGCGAAGCGACTGTGGCCTATGAGCCGGGCGGCTTGCGCTACGAACTGCGCTTGCCGTTGGATTCGATCAGCTGAAACCGTCGCATTGCCGGCAGCTTATGTCAGCGGCTACATTCAGAAAGCTTCGGCCGCCTGTTCAACCGGATCTGACCAAACTCATGCTCGCCAACAAACATATCCCGCTCGCCCTCTGGCGGGACTGCGTCGAAGTTTCGCCCATGGTTGGCGCTGTGGGCGGCGCCTCGTGAACGGCGGGCCTCCTTTCCAACTCTCCCCGCATGCGCGGGAGGGGGAGCCGATTACGGCCCTCGGGGCAAAGGAGCGTGCTGAGGCGGCGCGCTATCATTTCGATCTTCTCGTGCTTTCGGCGCTGGCGCTGGTCGTCGGCGCCGCCGCAGGCGTCGTCGGAGCGTTCTATCGGCTGTCGCTCGACGCAGCCGACAGGCTGCGGGACGTTCTTGTTGCGTGGGCGCAGGGCAGGGGGCTGTTTGGCCTGTCGTGCAGCATTGCGGTCTGCGCCCTTGCCGCCTGCGTCGCCGCCTGGATGGTGAAGCGATTCTCGCCCCATGCCTCGGGGAGCGGCATTCCCCACGTCGAAGCGGTTCTTCACGGCGAAGCGCCGCCGGCTCCCTTTGTTCTGTTGCCGGTGAAATTCTTCGGCGGCGTGCTCGCCATCGGGTCGGGGCTCGCCCTCGGCCGGGAAGGACCAAGCGTCCAGATCGGCGCCGTGATCGGCCAGTTCGTCGGAAAAATCTCTCGGCGAAACTGGCCCGATTGCCGCGCGCTGCTCGCGGCGGGCGCCGGGGCGGGGCTGGCGACGGCCTTCAATGCGCCGATGGCGGGAGCGGTCTTTGTGCTCGAGGAGCTCGTTCAGAAATTCGAGCATCGCACGGCCATAGCCGCGCTCGGCGCCTCGTCGACCGCGATCGCCACGGCCCATTTCCTGCTCGGGGACTCGCCCGAATTCGCAACCTCGCTCAACTACCCCGCGCCAGCGATCGGCCCGCTTTTCTTCGTCTTCGGCGGGCTGATGGGCTTCCTGGGCGTCTTCTACAACCGCCTGCTCTTTGCGACGCTCGCCGTCTATGACAGCTTTTCGGGACCGTCGGTCGAAGTGCGCGCGGCGCTGACTGGCGCGGCGGTCGGGGCGCTTGCCTGGTTCGCGCCGAGGCTCGTCGGCGGCGGCGACGGCATCACCCAGGCGGCGCTGTCGGGCTCGCAGGACATTTTCATCCTCCCATTCGTGCTGATGCTGCGGTTTGGGCTGGGATCGGCTTCCTATGCGACAGGAACGCCCGGCGGGCTCTTCGCGCCGATGCTTGCGCTCGGGGCGTTGGCGGGGCTCTTTTTCGGGGTGATCTGCGGCCTGCTGCTCCCGGGTCTCGATATCCAGCCGCAGGCTTTCGCCGTGGTCGGCATGACGGCGCTGTTCACCGCCGCCGTGCGTGCGCCGCTCACCGGCATGGTTCTGGTTACTGAAATGACGGGCAACGCCGTGCTGCTGTTGCCGATGCTGGCCGCCTGCTTCACCGCGATGCTTGCGCCGACGCTCCTTAGCGAAGCGCCGATTTATGAGTCGCTGCGCGAACGGCTGCTGCGCCGGTGAGTCGCGCGGGCCTCCAATCGGCTGAATATCGCATGAATAGCGATTTCAGGGCTGGTTCAGGCGGCGAGCGCCATCTTTTTCATCGTTGCTGGGGAGCAGGGACCAGACCTGTAGGAGCCGATGATGAAGAACGCCGCTCTTTTTGCTTTCGCCCTTCTGATCGCCGCCGCCGGCATGGCGCAACCGAGCTTCGCCGCGACCGGCGAAGAGCCGGCCGCCGCCGCCAGCGAACCGATGAAGACCAAGCCCGCCAAGCATAAGCATCACAAGCATGAGCGCCATTCCGCGCTGACTAAGGCGCACAAGGCGCACCGGCCGGCTTGAGCATCCGCGACTCTTAAAAAATGGAAGGCGCCGGGGTGGTTCCGGCGCCTTCGCGGCGTTGTTGGGCGGCTCGACGCCGCGGGGACTTCGACGTCACCTGGGCTGCTCGATCATGTCGACGACGGTCCGCGTGTCGGGATCGACCAGCACCACCTGATCGTTGAGAACGAAGTAATCGAAACGCTCGGCGTCCGGCGCCTCGGCGGCGATGTTGCGCGGCACGGGCTCGATATCGACGGACTCGGGAACCCGGTCGCCGACGCGCACGCAGACCTGCCGCAGATTCGAGCGGGCTTCACTGATGATTCCCCGATAAAGGGCGCGCTCCTGCCGGGTATCCAGGCGCACGCGCGGGGCGTATCCATAGGCCTCGCCGCGACGCTCGCGGGCGCCGCCGCCGCGGTAGCCCTCTTCGTCACGCCGCGCAGTCCCGTAAGCGCGCCCCTGACGCCGCTCGTAGCCGCCGGGGCCGCCGTAATAGCCGCCGCCTTCACGCTCCTCGTAACCGTAGGTCGCGGCGGGCGGTCCGCCCTCTCCGAGCACGGTCACCACCTCCCTCGTGCCGGGGTCGATAATGGCGACATCGTTGTCGACCATCACATAATCATAGCCGCGGAACTGCGGAGCCATGGCCAGAACATCCGGGGGCAGTGGGTAGAACTGCACATTGGGCGGCACGACGGCGCCGATCTGAAGGTTGAAGTCGTTGCGGGTGAAGCTGCGCGCGCCGCGCTGCTCGAGGATCTGGCGCACCTGATTCTGCTGGCGTTCGCTCAGCTGAAGGCGCCCGCCCTGGCCCTCGCGCCCGGCGTATCCATAGGCCTCGCCCCGACCGCCGCGCTGCGTGGCTTCGGCGCCCCGCGCCGTCTCCGAGCCCCTCAGTGACCGCTCCGCGCCCCGCTGTTGCTGCTCGGCGACGCCAGGCGCGTTCTCGCCGCGCCGCTGGATCTGGCCGCGCTCGGCCTGCGCGCGCTGCGCCTGCTCACGCTCGGCTTGCGCGCGCTCAGCCTGCTGGCGCTCAGCCTGCTGGCGCTCGGCCTGTCCGCGTTCCGCCTGCCCACGTTCCGCTTGCCCGAATCGGCCGGTCCTTTCGCCCTCGGGCTGGGCGCCCCGGCGCTCATTTTCAGCCGCCGCGGCGCCAGTGCGTTCATTGGGGCCAGCCCCGGTTCGTTCGCTTGCTCTTTCGCCCGTCCGCTCTTGCCGGTCGCTGTTCTGTCCGCGCTGAGCGGCTGCCGCGCGGCTATCTTCGTCGCTGATTGCGCCCCGCCGCTCGTCGTTCTTTCCGGCGCCGTGCTTTTCACCTTTCTTGGCGCTCCCGTGCTTCTCTCCGCCCTTTGCGGCCTCGCTCTTCTCCTCGGCCTTGGTCGCCTCGTGCTTCTGCTCGTCCTTTGCGGATGCCCCGTGGCGTTCGGATTTCTCCGCCGTTTGCTGCGCCCCATGTTCGCGCCTCTGTTCCTGCGCCCGCTCATCGCGGCGCTGTGACGTGGCGCCCTTCTCGTCGGGCTTCTGCATTCTTGCTGATTCGCCCTGCTTCGTCGCCTCGCCTCCTGCCGGCTGCCGCCCGGCCTGCTGCGCATAGCCCTGAGAGAGGCAGAGCGACAGAGTCGCTACGGCCGCCGAGAGAAAAAGCCTCGTTCGCATCACGGTCTCCTTGGCGGAAGCGCCGACGCGCCCGCCATGGGCCGCCATTGCGCTTGCTGGGGTCGGTCATGCCGTGGAACGCGTCGCGGGGCTGAATGTTCATGCGCTTTGGAAGGTGATCGGCGTCCATCAATCAGCTGAAAGCCTATCTTTTTCAGTGATATGCAAGGAGCCGGCCAGGGGCGTGGGGCAGGCCGGGGCGAGGGACCGGTCCGCAGGGTTCAGGTGGACAGCGGCGCGATAGGGCTTGACAAAAACCGCCCCCTCCGGTGTGATGCTTCCCGCGTAAAGCTGCAAATAACGACGCCGTCAAATGGCGTTCCCCAGAGGGAGGTTCAAATGGGTTGGCTGATTCCCGCTTGCATGTTGGCTATGGTCATCATCTCCGCTGTTACCCTGACGCGCCTCTAATCGCGCAGGTAAGCGAATGACCGGCCCTGAGCGGTCCGGTTTTCAAGACCGTCAGTGCTTACGCGCTGGCGGTCTTTCGCTTTTCAGGCGAGCTGAAGGGCATGGGCGAGCATGCTGCGCCCCGGCGTGATTCGATTGCAGACGCCTATTCTTCCGTGAGAAAGCTCAGGCGCACCTGGCCAAGAACGCCGTAATCCGCTTCGACGGCATCGCCGGGTCCGATCTCCAGCGGGGTCATGCACGTCCCGGTGGTGATGATTTCCCCCTCCTTGAGGGTCAGGCCCAGCGACGACAGGCGGTTTGCGAGCCAGGTCAGCGCGACTCGCGGGTCTCCGAGCACCGCCGCCCCAACGCCGTCGCGCGTCCAGCAGTCGCCGCGCGCGGTAAGCACCTTTCCCGTCACCGCATGCCGGCTCAGATCGATGGCGCGCCAGACAGGGGGCGCTGCGGGACCGAGCACATATTGTCCGGCGCAGGCGTTGTCCGCGATGAGCTGGGCTTCGCCGGCTTTCTCGAAAACCGCGAATCGGGAGTCCGGCGCCTCCAGTCCGAGGTGCAGATCAGCGACGGCGGCCATCACTTCGTCCTGGCTGTAAGCCGTCTCCCGTGGCGGCAGGTCGCGCCCCATGAGAAATGCGAATTCCGGCTCGGCCACGCGCATGCGGTTGCCGAAAAGCGAAAGCGCCGCGCCGTCGGCAAAGACCTTTCCCGAGAGCAGCCGACCTGCGAGCGGTCCCGCAACCTGGATATGGGCTTGCCCCACCGCGCTGGTCGCGGCAAGTTTCCAGCCGAGCACGCTGCGGCCCGATATTTCCGGCAACTGCGCCTGCGCAGCGTAGCCTTCCAGCGGAGTGGACGGCCGACACCCGGCCGGCAACTCGCGCAGCGTCTCTCCAGCCTGCCAATTCGCCCAGATGTGACGCGCAGCCTCTGCCGCCTTTTTCAATTCATGAGTATCCATGGCCAGGAATGGGCCAGAGAATTCGACTTCGATCAAGCCCGCCGCCATTCGCGCGACCTTTGCAGTGAAGCATGCGCTTCCAGTCAGCGGCGGTTCATGTTCCCGAGCCCATAAAGAGGCGCGCGAAGAAGATTCGCGACTATCAGGAGACTGCCCGCCCGTCGTGGCGGGCTTTTTTGCGCGCGCCCGCGGTTGACCGCCTCGTCTTACCCGCGCCGCCGCGGCGGCTCGCAGTGCGCTCGTATGGGGAGAGAAAAGGCGGCCGGTTGAAGGGGACCTACACCGGCCGCCGCATGAAAGCCTTGTTGAAACGCCGGAAGGCTATCGTCCGCGCATTACGCCCCCGTGACACTCTCCAGGGCGCCGATCGTTTCGCTGCTCTTGGCGGAGGGCGGAGCGCGGGAGGTCGCCGCTGAGCGCAAATCCGGCGCGCGCCCGTCGCGCGTAGAACAACCCATCCCGCTTGCAGGAGCGGGATGGGCTGCCACACACGGCGGCGATGAAGCTGCCTGAGTCCGCCGTGTGGCAGGAAGCGTAATCCACTGCTGTTTCTATGAGTTTCTGGGTCGTTACCAGCCGCGTGGCCAAGCCTCGCGCTCAGAGGCGCAAGGCAAAAAAAATCGCGGCCGGAGAGACCGCGATTCTTTCAGCTCCAACCAGCGAAGTTCTCAGGGCGCGCTGAAGCTCAGCGGAATTTGAGCCTGAATGACGGTCGCCTTGTTGATCGCCTTGCCGCCCTCGGAGGTATTGCCGATGGTCTGGCTGACGTCCAGCTTCTGAGACAGGGACAGGGACGAACCCTGGTTGACCGGAACCTGCGCCTGAACAAACAGGCCCTTGTTGAGGGCAAAGCCGCCCTTCGAGGTGTCGCCGATCGACTGGGTCAGGCCGAACTGCTGGCCGAGCGAGGGGGTCGGCGTGCTGGAGCCGTCGGCAAGGGCGAAAACTGTCGAAAGGGCCAGAGCGGCCGGAACGAGCGCAATTTTCTTCATCTAGCTATTCTCCGGGTGGTCAGCAGCTTCGGGGCCAACCTATCCCGGCGCGTGGATTATCATAGGCGCCCTTTCGGCTATTAAGGGGAAGCGCGTTGGCCAAAAGGACATGGTGGGTCCGTTACCCAAAAGGATAGCGGGAGGAACGGCCAACTCGTTGAAAAACGGGTGGCCGCTCCCACGCCAACCGGTCGAAGCTCCCGGACCGTCGCGCTGCGCAGGGAGTAGCTGCGCGTTAAGTCTCTACCAGACTGTTCTTGACCAGAAATTTCCCGAAGATTTCACCACCGGGAGATTTCTGCGTCAGCCATTTCTTGACCGCTCGTCAAGGCTGATGGCTTCTGGACTCGTCCTGCGCCAGCGCCTCCGTCGAGTGCGCCGCCGCGCCGTGAGAACGGGGCGGAGGGCTATCTTCCGCTAAGTGCGTCTGTTAGGCTAAAGCTTTGTGGGTTCGCGTGATTTGTCTTTATGTCCGCTGTTTGTGACTGCGGCGCCGCCGGATAATTCACGCGAACCGTAGCCGCGGCAAATGCTTCGGGAGAGGGAAAAATGAAGGCAATCTGGAAAGCTCTGATGGGCGCGGTCTGCGCTGCGGGTCTTTTGTCCGCAGCTCATGCCGAAACGCCATCCACGCCGCCGTCGACGGTTTCGCCTGCCGCCATTGCGCCTGCGGCTCTCGATATACTGAAGGGAATGAGCGAGACGCTCGCCAAGGCGAATTCGCTGTCCGTCAAAATCCGACGCTCCTTCGACGAGCCTGCTTCGAACGGACAGCCGCTTTTTTACATGATCGACTCCAATGTGAGCCTCCAGCGGCCAGACAAATTGAAGGTTGTGGTGCTCGGCGACGGGCCTCCTTCCGAATTTTATTACGATGGCAAGGAGTTTGCCGTTTATCTTCCGGCCGCCAACATGATCGCCGTGGAGACGGCGCCGCCACATCTCGAACAAATGCTCGAAGCGGCGTACGACAAGGCGGGCATCTATTTCCCCTTCGTCGACTTCATTGTCGCCGACCCCTATGCGGCCATAACGGAAAAGCTGACATCGGCCTTCGTCGTCGGCCGATCCAACGCCGTGGGCGGGACGGCGACGGACGTCGTGGCGATCTCAAATCCGGACTTCCACGCGCAGCTCTGGATCGGCGCGAAAGACAAGCTGCCGCGGCTCGTGTGGATCACGCCGGTGAACGGCAAGGAAAAATCGCGCAGCATGATTGAATTCTCGAACTGGGAAATCAACCCGGCCCGTCTGAAACTCGCGCGCGCGCCCGGCGCGGCCAAGGCAGGTCGCATCAAATTCGAAAAGCCCGGCGAAACCGCGCCCGCCAAACACTAAACGTCACGCGAGGGAGATCACGATGAACAGGATCATTTTTCGGGCGTTCGTCGCCGTAGCGATCGGACTTTCGATTTCACCCGCGCATGCATGGAGAGGCGGCTTCGGCGGCGGCGGTTTTGTCGCGCGGGGGCCCAACGGCGGCTTCGCGGCTGGCGGCTGGCATGGTGGCGGCGCGGCTGGCTGGGGTGGCACCTGGCACGGGGACGGCTATCACGCCGCCGGCGCCTGGGGCGGCTACGGCTACCATGGACCCGTCGTCGTCAATAGCTACTACGGCGCGGGTTGTTATGCTTGTGGCGCAGCGGCCGCCGGAGCCGTTGTCGGGGCGGCCGCAGTCACCGCCGCCGCGCGCAACTATGCGATCGGCGCCACATTGGCGACGCTCCCCGGCGGCTGCGTCAATCGCATCGTGAATGGCGACGCCTTCTATGTCTGCGACGGGGCCTGGCTCGCTCCCCGCTATGGGAACAATGGGGTCTATTACGTCGTCGTCACCCCGATGTAAGCGGGCAAAAAAACTTCCGGGCCCGCGCTCGAACATGGTCGCGGGCCGTCAATTCACGCCGGGACTGCGATCCACGCAGGGCGCGCGAGGGCAGCCCGCTCAGGCCCTAGCCGCAAGAGCTTGATCAGAAACCCTAGCCGATCGTCATCCACTCGGCGAGAAGGCCGATGTCGATGATGAAACCCGCCATCGCCAGCCCGGCCGCAAAGGGCAGGGATTCGCCCATCAGGCCGAGAGCGAGCGCCGGGACGGTCAGCCAGAAGAAAACGAGGTCGAAGGGCAGGAGGCCGTTGCGGAAGATCGACAGCGTCACGATCCAGAACAGCGCCTGCGCCAGAGCGATTGCAATAACGACCGCACGGACGAGGAGCGATGAGCCGGGGCTTCGACCTTCGCCAGCCCGATTCGGAAAACCGGCGCGATTTGGCATCAGCGTATCCTCGCCTAAAAGCCTTCGAACAGCGCGGTCGAGAGATAACGCTCGGCGAAAGAGGGGATGACCACGACGATGTTCTTGCCCTCGGCCTCTGGCCTCGCGCCGATTTCCAGAGCGGCGGCGAGGGCGGCGCCCGACGAGACGCCGATCGGCGCGCCTTCGAGCCGCGCGGCGAGGCGGGCCGTTTCAAAAGCCGTGTGATTGCCGATGGCGACGATTTCGTCGATCACGCTGCGATCGAGAACGGCCGGCACGAATCCGGCGCCGACGCCCTGAATCTTGTGCGGCCCTGGCGGGCGGCCGGAGAGAACGGCGGAGTCCTCAGGCTCCACGGCGACGACGCGCAGGCCGGGGCGGCGCGGCTTCAGCGCGTGACCCACGCCCGTGATCGTGCCGCCGGTGCCGACGCCCGCGACGAAATAATCGATGGCTCCCTTTGTATCGTTCCAGATTTCCTCCGCCGTGGTGAGGCGGTGACACTCGGGATTGGCGGCGTTCTCGAATTGTCGCGGAATGACGGCGTCGGGGTTTTTCGAGACCAGCTCGTCGGCTTTGGCGAGCGCGCCCTTCATGCCCTGCGAGGCGGGCGTCAACACGAGTTCGGCGCCGAGCAGCGCGAGCATCTTGCGCCGTTCGAGCGACATGGACTCCGGCATGACGAGGATGAGCTTGTAGCCGCGCGCGGCGGCGACGAAGGCGAGCGCAATGCCGGTGTTGCCCGAGGTCGGCTCGATCAGCACGCTGCGGCCGGGCGCAATGCGGCCATCCGCTTCGAGCCTGTCGATCATGGCGACGCCGATGCGGTCCTTGACGCTGGAAAGCGGATTGAAGAATTCGAGTTTCGCCAGAATATGCGCCTTCACGCCTTTGGCTTGCGCGATGCGGTCGAGCCGCACGAGAGGCGTGTCGCCGGTTGTCTCTGTGATGGAACCGTAGATGCGTCCCCTTCCTGGCCGGGCCGCCGGCATGAAACGCGCGTCATGGATCGTCATGGGACCGTCCTTTCGTGGAGTTGCTCAGGTCCGCCGTCTTTCGGATCGCCTCAAATCCCCGCGCCGTGGTCGAACGCTTCCACATGCGCTTTCGCCTGGGTGATGTTGCTGCCGGGCGGCACGCTGTGGGTGAGCCACACATTGCCGCCGATGGTGGAGCCGCGCCCGATGGTGATGCGCCCGAGCACCGTGGCGCCGGCGTAGATCACCACGTCGTCCTCGATGATCGGATGGCGCGGCTTGCCCTTTTCGAGCGCGCCGTTTTCATCGACGTTGAATCGCTTCGCGCCGAGCGTCACCGCTTGATAGAGCCGCACGCCTTTGCCGATGATCGCGGTCTCGCCGATCACGACGCCGGTGCCGTGATCGATGAAGAAGCCGTCGTCGATCGTCGCGCCCGGATGGATGTCGATGCCGGTCTCCGCATGAGCGATCTCGGCCACGATGCGGGCGATCATCGGCGCCCCCAGACGGTAGAGCCGGTGCGCGAGCCGATGCCGGATCAGGGCAAGGACGCCGGGATAGCAGAAAATCACCTCGTCGACGCTCTTCGCGGCCGGATCGCCCAGATAGGCGGCGTTCACATCGGTATCGAGCTGCGCGCGGATGCGCGGCAAAGCTTCAATGAATTCTTCGGCGATTTCGGTCGCGCGCAGCGCCGCCGCCTCTTCCGACGCGTCGGCGAGAAACAGCCTCACTTCCCGGCGGATCTGCTCACGCAGCGCGAGAAAAAGTCGCTCGAGCTGGCGCGCCAGCTGATGGTCCGACGCATGAAACTGCTCGTCCGGCGGGCCGAAATGCCGCGGATAAAGAATTGCGGCGAGATCGCCGAGGAGTTTCGCGACGACGGCGCGGGAGGGCAGCTCGGGCGGGAAGACGCCATTCCCGTAGCGCCGCGCCTGGGAGGCTTTGCGCAGAGAACCGAGATCTGACACGACGCTTTGAAATCGCAGACGTTCGGGCCCTGTGACCACCGTTTCGAGCATATTGGCCATCTCTTCGAAATTCTCCCTGAACAAGGCCGACAGGCGTCTTTACTGCATAAGCTTGGTAGACTATAGGGAATAAATCAATTGATTTTTCGTTCCGCGGAATTTTCCCGGCGCGGGCGATTTCAAGGAGAGCGCATGACGACAGAACCTGAAGTTCGCAAAACGTTGAGCGAGGCGGCCGCGCGCCAGCTCGCCAACGCCACGAAAACGCGCCCGCAATGGTCGGGCATCACGCCGAGGTGGCTCGTTTCCTTCCTGCCGTGGGTCCCGGTCGAAGCCGGCATCTATCGCTTGAACCGCGTCAAGGAATCATCCGCGCTCACGGACGCCGACGTGCAATGCAGTCCGGCGCGCGATCGCGACGCCGATCTGCCCGAGACCTTCGTCGACTATGAGGACGCGCCGCGCGAATATTCGATGAACGCGGTGACGACGGTGCTCGACGTGCAGACCCGCGTCTCCGATCTCTACAATCATCCTTACGATCAGATACAGGAGCAAGTGCGTCTTCTCACCGAGAAGGTGAAGGAGAAGCAGGAGGCCGAGCTCATCAACAATGCGGAGTATGGCTTTCTCGCCAATGCGCATTCCTCGATGAAGATCGCGACGCGCAAGGGCCCGCCGACGCCCGACGATCTCGACGAGCTGATTTCGCGCGTTTGGAAGGAGCCGGCCTTCTTCCTCGCGCATCCGCGCGCCATCGCGGCCTTCGGGCGCGAATGCACGCGCCGCGGGGTGCCGCCGCCGACCGTGACGCTATTTGGTTCGCCCTTCCTCACCTGGCGCGGCTTGCCGCTCGTGCCGAGCGACAAGCTCTACATCGACGAGAACGGCAAGACCAACATCCTGCTGTTGCGCACCGGCGAGAAGAAGCAGGGCGTGATCGGCCTGTTCCAGCCCGGCGTGCCGGGCGAGGTGGCGCCGAGCCTGTCGGTTCGCTTCATGGGCATCAACCGCAAGGCGATCGCGTCCTATCTGATCTCGCTCTACTGCTCGGCCGCCGTGTTGACGCATGACGCGCTCGGCGTGCTCGAGGACGTCGATGTGAGCAAATTCCACGACTATGACGACAAGCGCGTCTGACGCGCCGAGCCATGAACAACGCCGGCGGCGTCTCCGCCGCCGGCCCTTGTCAATTTTCGAGGAAGCCGAGCCCATGTCGTCAGTCAAATCCGCCGCGCCCGTCTCCGCCGATCCGCCTTTCGAGGCGCTTCCGGCGCAGGACTTTAACGAACATGCGCGCCCGGCTTTCGATCCGGCCTTGATCGCGCGGCTCGCCAACGGGTTCTTTCAACAGCCGCCTGTCGCATTCTCATCCTCGCCGCTCCCCTTTGGTCCGCCGGCGCATACGCCGAGCCTGCCGGATGCGCCGGCGCCCTCGGTCGTCACCACCGCCGCGCCTCATACGCCGGCGCGCGCGCCTTTCGGGCCCCCGGACATTCCGCAAACGACGATCCCTTCCGTGGTCCCGACGCCGAATATTCCGGCTCCCGGCGCGCCGACGGGCCTCCAGTCGCCGACCCGCCCGCTCGGCCTCGATCAGATCCCTCAGCCCGGCGGCTCCCCTGCGGGCGGCGTCCCGGCGGAGGTGGATTACAGCCTGATCCCGCGTCTGCTTGCCGCCGACCCGCGAAGCGAACTGGCGCTCGCGCCGGCGAGGCGCTCCGCGCCGCCAACGGTCGGTCTGGGCGATATGGGCCTTCCCGGCGGCGGCGCGCCTGCGCCTGCGGATCATCTCTATTTTCTGCACGCGCGCAGCGCGCCCGAAGCCGCGCCGGCGCCCTATGCCGTTGCGCCGCTCGCTCCGGCCGTTCCGCCGCAGCCCGAACTCGGCCGCCCCAATATTCCGGTCGCGGCGCCGAGCGCGCCCGCGCTTGCCGAGGCGAATGCGACGCCCGCGCCGGAGAGCTTCGTCATCCCGCAGCCCTCGCAGGCCGATCCGCATCGCCTCTCGGACGTCGCCTCGTTCGCGACGCCGCCCATCGACGGCGAGCAGGCGCCGGGCGGTTTCGACCGTTACCCCTCGCCCGACCAGAGTGGACCCGCCGCGCACGACGCCTTCTATTTTATCGACCACGGCGGCGGCCATGCGGCCCCGGTCCCGGCGCCCGCCGAGCCCGAGGGCTATGCGCCGCAATTGTCCGCCGGCTCGGCCGAGACGCGGACGGTTTTCGACCCCTATCGCGTAAAGCGGGATTTCCCGATCCTGCAACAGCAGGTGCACGGCAAACCGCTCATCTGGCTCGACAACGCCGCGACGACGCAGAAGCCCCAGTCGGTGATCGACCGCCTGTCGCATTTCTACGAATATGAAAACTCCAACATTCACCGCGCCGCTCATGCGCTCGCGGCGCGTTCGACGGACGCCTATGAAGCCGCCCGCGAGAAGGTCCGCCGCTTTCTGAAGGCGCCGAGCGTCAGGGATATCGTCTTCGTGCGCGGCGCGACGGAAGGGATCAATCTCGTCGCCCAGGCCTGGGGCCGGCGCCATGTGCGCGAGGGGGACGAGATCGTCGTGTCGCATCTCGAGCATCACGCCAATATCGTCCCCTGGCAGATGCTCTGCGCCGAGAGGGGCGCACGGCTGCGCGTCGCGCCGGTGGATGATCGCGGCCAGATCATTCTCGAAGACTACGAGAAGCTTCTCAATCCGCGCACGCGCATCGTCGCCGTCACGCAGGTCTCGAATGCGCTCGGCACGGTGACGCCCGTTCGGGAGATCACGTCCATCGCGCATCGCCACGGCGCCTGCGTGCTGATCGACGGCGCGCAATCCGTCTCGCACATGCCCGTAGACGTGCAGTCGATCGACTGCGACTTCTTCGTCTTCTCCGGCCATAAGGTGTTCGGCCCGACCGGGATCGGCGCGGTCTATGGCAAGGGCGCCGTGCTCGAACACACCCCGCCATGGCAGGGCGGCGGCAATATGATTGCCGACGTCACCTTCGAGAAGACGATCTATCAGGACGCCCCTGAGCGTTTCGAAGCCGGCACCGGCAATATTGCCGACGCCGTAGGGCTCGGCGCCGCCATCGATTATGTCGAGAGCATCGGCATGGAGGTCATCGCCCGCTACGAGCACGACCTCCTCGTTTACGCGACCGAGAAGATGCGGCTCGTGCCGGGGCTGACCTTCATCGGCACGGCGGCTGAAAAGGCGTCCGTTCTTTCCTTCGTGCTCGACGGCCACAGCCCGCTCGAAGTCGGCAAGGCGCTGGATCGCGAGGGCATCGCCGTGCGCGCCGGGCACCATTGCGCGCAGCCGATCCTGCGCCGCTTCGGGCTGGAGGCGACGGTGCGGCCCGCACTCGCCTTCTACAACACCTGCGCCGACGTCGATACGCTGGTCGCGGCGCTTCTCAAATTGCAGGCGGGCAGGGGACGGCTCTAAGGGACGCCATGCTGACCAGGAAAGGGAAATACGCCCTCAAGGCGATGGCGCATCTCGCCGGCGCGGCCGGGGGCCAGCCCGTCCGCGTCGTAGAGATCGCTGAAACTCAAAAGATTCCGAAGAAGTTTCTCGATGGCATCCTCTGCGAATTGCGCAACGCCGGTTTCGTGCATTCGAAGATGGGAAAGGGCGGCGGTTATTGTCTGGCGCGGCCGGCGAGCGAGATCATGATCGGCGACATCGTGCGCGCCATCGACGGCCCGCTCGCGCCCATGCCCTGCGCGAGCAAGACGCGTTACCGACGCTGCGACGATTGTCTCGATGAAGATACCTGCGCCGTGCGCCGCCTGATGCAGAAGGCGCAGCAGGCGCTCTCCGGCGTCCTCGATCATTGCTCGCTGGAGAGAATGCGAGACATAGCCGAGCTCCGCGCCGAGACGGACGCCGCTCTGCAACATCTGGCGCATTGACGCGCCGCGCCTGCCGCGACCCTGTCGCGACAAGCGCAGAAGGAGACGGGGGCGACGATGTCGGCCCCATCAACGTCATATCTTCAGCCGAAACGAGAAACCGGCCTGCCAGTTCTTGGCGATCTGCGGGCCGTTGAGATTTTGATAGACGGGAAGGCCCGCCTCGAAGGCGACCGACGCGGCGTCGACGCCGATCAACTTGCCGCTGACGACGCCGCCGCCGAAAAGTTCGACGCGCTGTCCGCCATAGAAGGCCGGGTTGGTTGGCACGGCGCGCCCAAGGATTTGCGGATCGAAACCGGAAATCTGTCCCTGCGTCACGCCGCTGGCGCGGAAGGTGGCTGTCACGCCGGGGATCAGCGTATAACCTCCCCAGCCGTTGAACTCATGCAGGTCGCCGAAGCGCCAGTTTTCGGGATTCCTCGCAAGCGGCAAGCGTGCGCGGTAGGAGAGACCCCACGACCATTGGCCGATGTTTCCCGCATAGACGACGCCGGGCATGATGTCGAATGTGCCGCTTCCAGGCTGCATGCCGTAGAACGCCCGAATGTTCGGGACCGTCCCGTCCGCCTGCAGCAGATCGAAGCGCGCCGTATTGAAGCTGAACGGATAGGCGAAGCCGAGATTGACCTGAATCCGGTGCACCGGGTCTTGGTAAATTCTGTAGATCGCCGAGGTCGTGAAATCCGAAAGACCGAATGTTCCCGGGTAGCTTCGGCCCAGCGGCGTGGCGCCGGATTGTCCCTTGAAGGTGAGCGCCTCGAGCCGCTTTTCGACGATCGAGGCGGTGACGACGACGGAAAGGTCCTCCGAAAGGCCATAGGAGATCAGGCCCGTCTGCGCCGAGACCGCGATGTTTTGCGGCACGAGCCTCAGCTTTTTCGTCGGATCGACCCACCAGGGAATGGTCGAGACGATGAATTCCGAACTGACGCCCTGCGTGCCGATCCGCTGCCCGGAGAGATTCGCCCAGACGGGCGCGATCGCGAGCACGAATTTGCCTTTGGCCGGCATGTCGGCGCCAAAGACGCCCATGGGCGCCGGCGGGCGCTGCGGAGGCGGGGCAGGCTGCTGCGGAGCCTCCGACGGCGCGACTTTCGGCGTCGCCGCGATGGCGGTCGCGCGCTTGCCCGCCGCCCAGACCGACGATGACGCGATCCCGAACGGGATGGCGCAGCTCGCGAGCAACAGCATTCTCATCAGCCGGCCACGCCTGGCCGTCTCTCCTGCATGCAGATTCATCTTCAAGGACCTCGGATCGTCCGATGGGAAGGCGCCAGGAATTCCGCCGCGTTCGTTTGAGGACGAAGCGCCGGAAACCGACGCTGCATTCTTGTTATACTCGATAAGTTTTATCAACTAGACGAGCGCGGTCGCGAAAATCACTGGAAAAGCCAGCTCAACAAACGTTTGCGTGCATGCGACGCTCCTGACTATACCGATTAGTATAATAATAATCACACTTCGCCGCGCGAGAGGCTCATGCAGTGGCGAGGATGCAACACAGGCGCGCCGAGCCGATCGGCCGACCGCCAAGAAGAGACGAGCCGTCTCGTCGTCACATGCCCGCACGCGGTGTATGAGCTAGTAGCAGTTCGGCGATTTTGCGCGCTTCGAGCGCGGGGGTCGGGGCCTTCTTGATGGCGGCCTTCACGATGGCGCCGTCGATCAGCAAATCGAATTGCTGCGTGAGCAGTTCGACGTCGTCTAGGCCCGCGGCGTGGATGAGCGCGCGCAATTGCTCGAGCACGTGGCTCTTGTGGCTGCGGATGATTTCAGCAAGCTTCTGGTCCGTGTTGCGGCTCTCCATCGCCGCATTCATCAGCGCGCAGCCCAGATAATCCTCGCGGCGGAACCATTCGTCCATAATGTCGAACCAGGCGAGCAATTTTTCACGGGGCGTTCCGGGGGTCTCGGCGAGACGCGAAAAGAACCAGGCGCGCCAGACGCCCGCCTCATGCGTGAGCGCCGCATGAATCAACCCATCCTTGGAGCCATAGCGATTGTAGAGCGTCATGCGCGCCACGCCCGACTCTTCGACGATTTCGTCGACGCTCGTCGCGGCGACGCCTTTACGGCAACATAGGCCAATCGCCGCCTCCAGCAGACGCGCATTGGCCTTCGGGCCGGTTTGCGTCGCTTCCTTCTTGCGGGCGCGTCCCAGGCGGTTCGCCGCCGTTGGCGACAGCCGGTTGTTCCGCGTTTTCGTAGCCGATGGACGCTTTTCCATTTTTTTCTAGACCATTCGTTCTGACAGCATGCGCCTGGCGCGATCGTTGGCGATCAAATTCAAGGCATTGCAACACGAATGACGGGAGAAATCCAGCCACTTGATAATATCTATTATTTTTGTAGTCTGTTTGCCGAAAGGAGCCGCCCCGTGCCGATCTCTCTTCCGCTGATTCAATTGCGCCGCGTCGCGCATCGCCATGCCCGCCACGCCACGCCGGTTCTCGCCGACGTGAACCTGTGCGTCCAACCCGGAGAATGCGTCGCTGTCATCGGCCGCAGCGGCTGCGGAAAGTCGACGCTTTTGCAGATCATGGCTGGGCTTCTCCAGCCGACACGAGGCGACATTCGCTTCGCCGACCGGTTCGACGACTGCAAACCGATCCGTCGCACGCTGATGTTCCAGCGCCCCTTGCTCTTCCCCTGGCTCGACGCCGCCGGCAACGTCGCTTTGGCGCTGCATTTCGATGGCCGCAAGCAGGAGGCGCGGGACCGCGCCGAGGCGCTGCTCGCGCAGGTCGGCCTTGCCGGACGCGGGCGCGCCCATGTGCGCGAACTCTCTGGCGGGCAGCAACAGCGCGTGGCGCTCGCGCGCTCCCTCGCCGTGGATCCCGATGTTCTCCTTCTCGACGAGCCCTTTTCCGCGCTCGATCCCGTGACCCGCGGCGATCTTCGTCGCGAGCTGCGCAACATGCGGCGGAAATTTGAATTCGCCCTGATGGTCGTCACTCACGATGTCGACGACGCGCTCGATCTCGCCACGCGCGTCGTCGTGATGGCCGCCGATCCGGGCCGCGTCGTCGCCGAGTTCGAGATCCCGCGCGAGATCGACGGCGAGGGCCGCGCACGGTTGCGCGCGCGTCTTCTCGACGCTCTCGAACCCGAACTCTATCCCTTCGCTTTGGGCGCCTGACGAAAGCAAAAGAACCATGTGCAAGGATTGCGACCATTACGATCTCCATTATGCTCCGGGCGCGGGCGTGTCGCGCCGTCACGTTCTCGACCGGCTCGCCATGGGCGGCCTCGCGGCGCTGCTTGCGGGCACGTCTGGCGCGGCGCGCGCCTTCGAGAGCGACGACGAGACTCTGCGCATCGGCTATCTCCCGATCACCGACGCGACGCCGCTGCTCCTTGCCCACGCCAAGGGGTATTTCGAGGAGGAGGGGCTCAAGGTCGCCAAGCCCGAGCTCATTCGCGGCTGGGCGCCGCTGATCGAGGGCTTCACGGCCGGGCGCTTCAATGTCGTCCATCTGCTGAAGCCGACGGCGCTCTGGCTGCGCTACGGCAGCCATGTGCCGGTGAAGGTTGTCGCCTGGGCGCACACCAACGGCTCGGCGCTCGTCGTGCAGGGCGACGGCGGCGTGAAAGACTTTTCCGATCTCGCCGGCAAGCAGCTCGCCGTGCCGTTCTGGTATTCGATGCACAATATCGTGCTGCAATACGCACTGCGCAAAAGCGGGCTCACGCCGGTCGTCAAGCCGCAGGGGGCGACGCTCGGGCCCAGGGAAGTCAATCTGCAGATTCTTCAGCCGCCGGATATGCCGCCGGCGCTCGCAGCAAAGAAGATCGACGGCTACATCGTCGCCGAGCCTTTCGACGCGCTTGGCGAATTGAACGCCGGTGCGCGGGTGCTGCGCTTTACCGGAGACATTTGGAAAAATCATCCTTGTTGCGTCGTCTCCATGTTGCAGCCGTTGATCGAGAAGCGGCCGGAATGGGCGCAGAAAGTCGTCAACGCGATTGTGCGCGCGGAAATCTACGCCTCGCAGAACAAGGAAGAAGTCGCAAAGCTTCTCTCGCGCGACGGCGCCGGCTATCTGCCCGCGCCCGCCAAAGTGGTGACGCGCGCCGTGACGGCCTACGCGCAGGATCCTGCCTACGAGGACGTCATTCGCCATGCCGATTGGGGCAATGGCCGCATTGATTTCGACCCGTGGCCCTATCCCTCGGCGACGCGCCTGATCGTGCAGCAGCTCAAGGACACGAAGATCGAAGGCGACCGCGTCTTTCTCGACGCGCTCGATCCCGATTTCGTGGCGAAGGATCTCGTCGATTACGCGCTCGTCAAAAAGGCGCTTGCGCGCTACCCCGATTGGCGGCGGGATCGGAGCGCCGCGAAGGGCGATCCTTTCAGCCGGCAGGAGCTCCTGGCGCTATGACCAGCGTGGCCATGACCTCTCCCGTCGGCCGACGCGCCGCGCGCCGCCTGAGGGCGCTTCGAGAGAGCCTGCGGTCGGCCGGCCGGCGCCTGGCGGGCGGCCTCGTCGATGTGAGCGGCCTCGCCATTCTCCTGGGCCTCTGGGCGTTCGGCGGCTGGCTGATCGCCCGCAATCCAGGGACCGCCGCATTCGCGGGCTTCGCGCCGGCGCCCGCCTTGCGCCGGCTCTTCGAGATGCTCCTCGACGGCTCGGCGCTGGCCGCCGCAAGCCCCAGTCTCGGGCGCATCGCCGGCGGTCTCGCCATCGCCCTTGCGGCGGGCGCGCCGATTGGCGTTCTCGTCGGACGAAGCGCGCTGTTCCGCAAGGCGACGCGGCTGCCTTTCCAGCTCCTGCGCATGGTGAGCCCGCTCGCCTGGATGCCGATCGCGATCCTTGCCTTTCCCACATGGAACGCGGCCATCGTCTTTCTCATCTTCGCGGCCTCGATCTGGCCGATCGTTTTCTCGACCGCGCATGGCGTGCGAAAACTCGATCCCGACTGGTTTCGGCTCGCGCACAATCTCGGCGCGGGGCGTTTTCAGATTCTCGCCGCCGTCGTCGTTCCGGCGGTTGCGCAGGATGTTTTGACGGGGCTCCGCCTCGCGCTCGGCGTCGCCTGGATCGTTCTGGTCCCGGCCGAATATCTCGGAGTCACCAGCGGGCTCGGCTACGCGATCAACGACGCGCGCGACACGCTCGATTACGACCGCCTCGCTGCGATCGTGGTTCTCATCGGCCTCATCGGCTTTTTCCTCGACGCGCTCATCGTGACGGCGATCGCGCGCGTCTCGTGGACGCATCACGACTGACTCCAAAAGGATATGGTTGACATGAGCAATGACGCCCCGGTTCTCACCTCCTGCCTCGCGCCGATCAGCAAGGACGGGCTCGACGCCCTCATCGCCGCCGGCAAGGCCGATCCAGCGGCCATCAAGACGGTCCGATGCCGCACGGTCGCCGAAGGCCGGTTCCGCCACCTCAATTTCATCCGCAATCTGCCGCCGCATATCGTCGACGAACCGCCGGGTTTGCTCGGCGACGACACGGCCCCCAATCCCTCCGAGGCTCTGCTCGCCGCGCTCGGCTCCTGTCTGGCGGTCGGCATTCACGCCAACGCCGTCGCGCAGGGAATCGCCGTTCGTTCGCTCGTGCTCGATCTCGAAGCCGACATCAACATCACCTCGGTCTGGGGAACGGGCGACACCTCGCCCAAACCCGTCGGCTTCGAGGCGATCCGCGTGCGCGTGACGCTTGACGCCGACGCCCCGAAGGAGACGCTCGACGCGCTGATCGCCCATGCGCAGAAATGGTCGCCCGTCGCCAACACGATCGCAAAACCTGTGGCGCTCACGGTGACAGGCGCGGAAAAGGGCGACGCATGACTCTCGCGGGAACGACAGCGCCCGTCGCGCGCGCGCCCCAAAAGCCGGACATGCTCGCGCGGGTGCGCGCCGTCGTCGAGCGCGAGGTGAGGCCTCTCGCCGCGCGCATCGACGCCGACGGCCTTTACCCGTCCTCCGCGTTGACGCAACTCGGCGCCGCCGGCGCCTTCGCGCAGCATCACGAGGGCTTCGGGGAAGCGGCGGGCGTCGACCTCGGCCTCGCCATTTCTGCGATCAGCGCGGTTGCGGAGGCGTGCCTGTCCACGGCCTTCTGCGCCTGGTGCCAGGACGCCTTCGGCTGGTATCTTCAAAACTCGGAGAACCCCGGGCTTCGCGCGCGCCTGCAGGCCGCCGCCGCCGCGGGCGCCGCTCTCGGCGGCACGGGTCTGTCCAATCCGATGAAGACGCTTTCGGGCATCGAACCGATGCGGCTGCGCGGCGAAAGGGTCGCTGGCGGCTATCTCGTCGAGGGGGCGCTGCCCTGGGTGTCCAATCTGCAGGAGGGCCATTTCTTCGCCTTCTGCTTCGACGGGCCAAAGGGAGAGCGGGTCGCGGCTGTCGCGCGCCTTGGCGCGGATGGCGTCGAAAGCCGCAAGGGCGCGCAGTTCATCGCGCTCGAGGGGACGGCGACCTGCGCCGTGGGCTTCCGTAAAGCCTTCGTTGCAGATGAGAACCTGCTGTCCGACGCGCTCCCGCGTTTCGCGAGGCGCATCAAGCCCGGCTTCCTGCTGCTTCAGACGGGCATGGTGGCCGGCCTCGTGCGCGATTGCGCTGAACTCATGCGCGAACTCCCGGCGCGCATCCGAGAGATCAACGCTCATCTCCCCACGGGACCCGATGCGCTCGATGCATCGCTCGACGCGCTCGAAGGGGAGATCATGTCGCTGGCGGCGACGCCCTTCGAAGACGATCAGGATTATTTGCGCCGCGTTCTCGAGGTGCGGCTCCGGGGATCGACTCTTGCACTCGACGCGACACAGGCGCTCATGCTCCATGCGGGCGCGCGGTCTTATCTGCGCAACTCGCTCTACAGCCGGAGACTGAGGGAGTCTTACTTCATCGCCATCGTGACGCCCGCGACCAAACATCTGCGCAAGGACCTCGCGGCGCTGGCCGCGCCGGGCGCGCGCTCTTGTGGGGCGCGCTGAAAACATGCGCGGGCAGGGAGCGTGCGGCTGTGTGTGGCAGGTGGCGGTGGCCGCGGCCGGCGCCTGCGTCCCAGGAGAAGAGCGCCAGGAGCAAGGGTTTTTGCTCGACGGAATTGACCAGATGAGACGCAAGAAACGTCTCAGATGGCCCGTCCTCACGGAGGCTGTTCGGCTCGGTCGCGGAATGCCTACCGCATCGCTCGCCCTACAGCGCGCAGACTGTCTCTTGCTGGCCTAGAATCCACACACTAAGCGTCTGGCATGATTCCCGGGCCGAGGGCATAAATCTGAAAATCAGCGGCGCGCCGGCGCGTTTCGCTGAAGCGCTACCGCATGATTCACGCTGGCGGGATCGCCGAGGGCGGCACGCTTGCGCAGTCTGACGACGGAGCGCCAGCCGCGCTCTGCGACAATTAGAGGTCGCTGTAGACCGAGGGCTTCTCAGGGCAGGGTCTGACCTGCCATGGGCTCCGTCACACTCCAAGGACGAGCCTACGAGAGGCGTCGCGGACGATCGCCGACATAATCGGCCAGCGGTCGGCGGCCATCACGCGTCAATAATTTTGGTTTTTATGGCTCCCCGAGTAGGACTCGAACCTACGACCTAGCGATTAACAGTCGCGTGCTCTACCAGCTGAGCTATCGGGGAACGTCGTTGGTGAGGGGGGTATTACAAGGCGAGCGGTGATTTGCCAAGCCCCTTTGATGGGGCCTGTTGAAAACTTTGCTAGGCAGCCGGCGCCGGGGTGAACTGCTCCAGCGCGCGGGCGATGTCCTGCCGGCTGGGAAGGCCCGCCTCATTGCCCAAATGCTGCACCTTGTGGGCCGAGGCGGCGCGGGCGAATTCGAAATGGTCGCGCCAGGAGGCGTCCGGGCGCTCGAGATAGGAGGCGCAATAGGCGCCGTGGAAAACGTCGCCGGCGCCGGAGGTGTCGACCACCTTTTCCGGCGGCACGCGCAGCGCCGGCAGATGTTGCGGGGCGCCGGCGCCCTCGTACCAGAAGGTTCCCTTCTCGCCGACCGTCACCGCGCCCACGCGGCAGCCCTTCGATTTCAGCCAGGCTAGCATTTCCAGCTCGTCGAAGGACATTTGGCTGCAAAGCTGCTTGGAGACCACGGCGACGTCGACGAAGCTCATCAGCTCCTCGATTCGCGGGCGCAGGGCGCCGCCGTCGAGGGAGACGAGCACGCCCGTCTCGCGCGCGGCCCGGGCGTAGTGAATCGCCGCGTCGGCCATGTGGCCGTCGAGATGCAGCACACGGGCCTGGGCGATGTCGAGCCGGATGAACGGCTGGAGATAGGCGTCGTCGCGCGCCCGCAGGATGGCGCGCTTTCCGTCATTGGGCAGCACGAAGGAGAGCGAGGAGCGGGCGACCTTGCGCGGATGGAGGCAAACATTATACGCGTCCGCCATCTCGGCGAACATATGGCCGAGCCAGTCGCGGGCCTGAGTCGTCAGCATATGTACGTCATGGCCGAGCTTGGCGCAGGCGAATCCCGCCGTCACGGCGTTGCCGCCGAAACTCACCGCATAGTCGCGCGCCACCGCCTTCTCGTCGCCGGCAGGCATCTCGTCCGCGAGCATGGTCACGTCGATATAGGCGTGCCCGATGAACAGAGCGTCCAATGGCGCCTCCCAGTGCCGTCCAAATTCCTAAAGCGAAAAACTCGTGCCACATCCGCATGACGAAACCGCGTTGGGGTTGTCGATGCGGAAGGACTGGCCCATCAGATCGTCCACGAAGTCGATTTGTGCCCCAGTCAGGAAGCCGAGCGAGGCCGGGTCGATGGCGACGCGGGCGCCCTCCCGCTCGACGATTGCATCGTCGGGCGCGGGGGCGGGGTCGATCGCGAACTGATATTGAAAGCCCGAGCAGCCGCCGCCCTCGACGGAGACGCGAAAGACCGCGCCGGGCGTTTCTCCCGAGAGAAGCGCGACGATTCGCTTCGCCGCCTGTTCCGTCAGTCCCACTTCGCCTGCGACCGTCTCCGTCATGCCATGTCCTCGCGATAATATTGCCGGGTTTCTTGCAACCACCCGAATTTGCGGGCTATGCGCTGCAACATAGGTCCGCCCTTGCGGCCTTTCAACGACTGGAGCCCGACCGTGGCCCTTCGCCCGCCTCTCGCGCCCTACGCCTCCGACGCCACCCGGTCGCGCGGACGGCTCTACCCCGTATCGCCCTCGCCGACGCGAAGCGAGTTCCAGCGCGACCGCGACAGAATCATCCATTCAACCGCCTTCCGCCGCCTTGCGCACAAGACGCAGGTCTTCGTTCCCCTCGACGGCGATCATTTCCGCACGCGGCTCACCCACACGATCGAGGTGGGCCAGATCGCCCGCGCCCTTGCACGCGCGCTCGCCACCGACGAAGACCTCGCCGAGACGGTGGCGCTCGCCCATGATCTCGGCCACACTCCCTTCGGTCATGCCGGCGAGGAGGCGCTTCAGGTCTGCATGAGGCCCTATGGGGGTTTCGACCACAATGCGCAGGCCCTGCGCGTCGTGACCCTGCTGGAGCGCCGATACGCGGACTACGACGGGCTCAATCTGACCTGGGAGGCGCTCGAGGGCATCGTCAAGCACAATGGCCCGCTCGAGGAGCCCATGTGTCTTTCGCTCGCGGGCGTCAGCAGCGCGGGCATCTACCGCCCTCTCGCGCCCTATGTGACGGAGTTCGACGCGATCTTTCCGCTGGAGCTTTCGACCCTGGCGGGCGTCGAGGCGCAGGCGGCGGCGCTGGCGGACGACATCGCCTACATCGGCCACGACATCGACGACGGGTTGAGGGCGGGGCTTTTCACGCTGGAAGCCATCGAGGCGGAATCGCCATTGGTCGCCAGCCTTCTGGCCGAGATCGCCGCCTGGCGGCCCGGCCTCGAGCGCGGCCGCCTGATTCACGAGCTGGTGCGCCGGGTCATTACCCGCTTCGTGGAGGACGCCATCACGGCGTCGCGCGAAAGGCTCGAACGTCTCGGGCCCAAGAGCGTCGAGGACGTGCGCGGAGCCATGCGGGCGGTGGTGGCGCTCTCGGTGGAGATGACCATCGAACAACACGAGCTCAAGCGTTTCCTCTTCGAGAACATGTACCGGCACGAGCGGATCATGGGGGTGTGGGAGCAGGCCCGCGACGCCATTTCGCGGCTGTTTCCGGCCTTCCTCGAAACGCCGGCGCTCATGCCGGACGAGTGGGCGGCCCTCGCCGCCGGGCGCAAGGGCGCGGAGCGGGCGGATGTCGTGGCCGATTACATCGCCTGTATGACCGACCGCTATGCGCTCCTGGAGGTGGAGCGCCTCTTCGGACAGCGCGGCGGTTAGCGCGAAGAGGGTGCGCGCCCGCGCGCCCTCTGCTAAACCCCCCGCCAATCCCATCACGACCGCGTCCGGATCTTCATGAACATTTTCGACATCTACCACGCCCGCATCGCCTCGATCCTCGAGGGCATGACCGCCGACGGCCGTCTCCCGCCGCTCGATACGACCCGTTTCGTGGTCGAGCCGCCCAAGGACCCGACGCATGGCGATCTTGCGAGCAACGCCGCGATGGTCTTCGCCAAGGAGGCCAAGGCCCATTTCGCGAGCCCGCGCGCGCTGGCGACGGAGATTTGTTTCGCGCTGGCGGAGTCCGAGGGCGTCGCGGCCGCCGAGGTCGCCGGGCCGGGGTTCATCAACATCCGGCTCAATCCGGAGATCTTCGCTCAGGTGCTGCGCGCCGCGCTGAACGACCCCGGGAATTTCGGCCGCGTGGAAAAGGGCAGGGCGGGCGCGCTGCAGGGCAAGGTGAACGTCGAATATGTGTCCGCCAACCCCACCGGGCCCATGCATGTCGGCCATGGCCGCGGCGCGGTGTTCGGCGACGCTCTCGCTAGTCTCCTCGCCTTCTCGGGCTGCGAGGTGACGCGCGAATATTACATCAACGACGCCGGCGCGCAGGTGGACGTGCTCGCTCGCTCGGCCTTTCTGCGTTACCGCGAGGCGCTTGGCGAGGCCATCACGATCCCCGAGGGGCTCTATCCCGGCGATTATCTCAAGCCCGTCGGCGCGGCGCTCGCTGAAAAGCACGGGCGCGCGCTTCTGGACAGGCCGGAGCGCGAATGGCTTCCCCTCGTGCGGGCGGAGGCCATCGACTCCATGATGGCCATGATCCGCGACGATCTCGCCGCGCTCAATATTCGGCATGAGGTCTTTTTCTCGGAGCGGACGCTGCACGACCGCTCGCATGGCCCCTCCAAGATCGACGCCTCGATCGAGTGGCTGCGGGAGCGGGGGCTTGTCTATGAGGGGCGCCTGCCGCCGCCCAAGGGCCAGCTCCCGGACGATTGGGAGGACCGCGAGCAGACGCTGTTCAAATCCACCGACTTCGGCGATGACGTGGATCGCGCGCTCAAGAAGTCGGACGGCTCGCCCACCTATTTCGCCGCCGACATCGCCTATCACAAGGACAAGATCGACCGCGGCTTCGATACGCTCGTCGATATCTGGGGGGCGGACCATGGCGGCTATGTGAAGCGCATGGGCGCCGCCGTCGCCGCGCTCTCCGACCGCAGGGTGGCGCTCGACGTGAAGCTCTGCCAGCTCGTGAAGCTGATGCGCGCCGGCGAGCCGGTGAAAATGTCGAAGCGCGCCGGCGATTTCGTGACGTTGCGCGAGGTCGTCGACGAGGTCGGCGTCGATGCGGTCCGCTTCATGATGCTCTACCGCAAGAATGACGCGCCGCTCGATTTCGACCTGGCCAAAGTCATCGAACAGTCGAAGGACAATGCGGTCTTTTACGTGCAATACGCCCACGCCCGCGCCAAATCAGCGCTCAGGCAGGCGCTCGCCGCCTTCCCGGACCTCGACATCTCGCGCGAGGCGCTCACCGCGGCGCGGCTCGATCTGCTCGACGACGAGGGCGAGATGCAGCTCGCCCGCATGATTGCGCAATATCCGCGCATGATCGAGGCGGCGGCGGCGGCGCATGAGCCGCATCGCGTGGCCTTTTATCTGCATGAATTATCGAGCGTCTTCCACGCGCATTGGAACAGGGGCAAAGATCAGCCACAATTACGCTTTGTTAATGCAACCGAGAGAGATTTGACGAGCGCCCGGGTTGCTCTGGTTTTAACCTTAAGCATCGTCCTGGGGTCGGGCCTGAGGCTTCTCGGCGTGAGCGCCCCCGACGAAATGCGTTGACGCGTGACCTCCTCTTCTCGGTCAGAAGCGCGGCCCGCTCGCAACCAGCTCCATCCGGGAAGACGATCGAGGTGTAAATCATGCGTGAATCGCCCGCCAGAGGCCCCGCCATCGACCTGACCGAGTTCGAGCGGCGCATGCGGAGTCGGCAATCGCCGGCTCCGGCGGCGCCCAAGCCGGACCCGCTGAGCGAGCTCGCGCGGCTGATGCAGAGCGAGAACAAGGCGGACCCTCTCGGCAGGATTTTGCCCGATCCACGCGCGCCCCGGCAGGCTCCTCCGCCGCCTCCGCCGCCGGTCCGGCCCGTTGCGCCGCCTCCGCCGCCGCTCCGGCCCGCCGCCGCTCCGCCGCCGGCGGCGCCCCAGCCGGCGCCCCAATGGGACGCGCATCTGCGCGGCTCCTACGACGCCCCGCCGCAGGTCGCGCCGGAGCCCCGTTATTACGAAGACGAGCATCACGCGCATGTCCGCCATGCCGGCCATCAGGAGCCGTCCTATCCCGAGCATGGCTACGCCGAGCCCGGCTATGCGCAGGAGCATCACGGCCATGGCTATCACGGCGGCGCAGAGGGCGACTGGGCCGATGACTCGGAATATCTCGATTACGGCGACGAGGAAGCTGAAACGGCGCCGGGGGGCGGCATCCGCCGCTTTCTGAAACCCTGGCACGCGGCCGCCGCCATTGGCGTCGTCGCGGTCATCAGCGTCGCCTGGGGCTTCATGCACCGCAATGGCGTCGGCGGTTCGAAGGAGATTGCCGTCATCAACGCGCCGGAAGGACCGGTAAAGGTAAAGCCAACGGTTGAGACGGATGAGGATGCGCCCAGCAAACAGGGCGCCGCCGTGCTCGACCGCAAGGAGCCCACTCCGGTCAAGCAGGTCGTGACGCGTCAGGAGCAGGCTGTCGATCCGACGGTTCAACCCAAGGTCGTGACGCTCGGCGACGGGCCGGTGGATGCGCCCCATGAGCCGGCGTTGGGCGCCCAGCCCCGCAAGGTCAAGACGGTGACGGTGCGCACGGATGGGAGCCGCGTCGAGGACGCCGCCGTTCCGCCCGCCGCGGTCGAGAGCGTCGACGCGCCGGCTGTCGACCCCGCGCAGGCCAAGGGGGCGACCCCCAAGCTGCAAACCAAACCTGCCACCACCGCGCAGGCGGCCAAGCCAAAGCCGACGCCCAAGGTCGCCGCTGTCGAGCCGCCCGCCGCCGAGGAGGACGCCGGGGCGCCGGCGGCCAGCGCGAGCGGGACTTACGCCGTGCAGTTTGGCGCCGCCGGCAGCGAGGACGAGGCGCGCACGCTCCTCAAGACCGTGTCCCAGAAATATGGCGTGAGAGCCACCTTCAAGCCGGCCAAGGTCGGGGACAAGATGGTCTATCGCGTCCGCGCCGCGGGGCTGAGCAAGGACTCGGCCAATGCTGTCTGCAACAAGGTCAAGGCCAGCGGCGGCAACTGCTTCGTGGCGGGGAACTAGGCGTCGATGCGCGCTTTCATCTGCGGCTTGAAGGGCTGCACTCTGGACGCGGGCGAGCGCGCGTTCCTGCGTGACGCTGCGCCCTGGGGCGTGATCCTGTTCCGCCGCAATGTCGAAAGCCGGGAGCAGGTCCAGCGACTGACCAGCGAGTTGCGCGCCGCGCTCGGCCGTCATGCGCCCGTGCTGGTCGATCAGGAAGGCGGGCGCGTGCAGCGGCTCAACACGCCGCAGTGGCGCGCCTGGCCGAGCGCGGCGAGTTTCGAGCGGGCGGGCGCCAATGCGGCCCAGGCGGAACGTCTTGCCTGGCTCGGCGCCCGGCTGATGGCCCACGATCTTCGCGAAGTCGGAATCGACGTCGATTGCCTGCCTGTGCTCGACGTGCCGGCCGAGGGCTCGCATGCGATCATCAGCGACCGCGCCTACAGCCGCAGCCCCGCGCGCGCCGCCAGGCTCGGACGCGCGGCGGCGCAGGGGCTCATGGCGGGCGGCGTCGCGCCGGTCATGAAACACATTCCTGGCCATGGCCGCGCCAGGGCCGACAGCCATCTTGAGCTTCCCGTCGTCGAGGCGAGGCGAGCCGAGCTCGAGGCCGTGGATTTTCAGCCCTTCAAAGCCAACGCCGGTTTGCCAATGGCGATGAGCGCCCATGTCGTCTACACGGCGATCGACCCGGCGGCGCCGGGCACGCAGTCCGTGGCCGTCGTAAGTGAGATCATCCGCGGCCTGATCGGCTTCGATGGCCTGCTGATGACCGACGATCTTTCCATGAAGGCGCTCGCGGGCGGTTTTCGCGAGCGGGCCGAGCGCGCCATCGCAGCAGGCTGCGACATGGTCCTGCATTGCAATGGCGACCTCGCCGAAGCAGCGCCGGTGGCCGAAGGCGCGCCTGTGCTGTCCGGCAAGGCGCTGGCGCGGGCCGAGCGGGCGCTGGAATGCACCCGCGCGATGGAGGCGTTCGATGTCGCCGCCGCCCTTTCCGAATTCGACGCGGCGATGGGCACGGTCGCCTGAAGGCGCCGGCAAAACGGGGAGTCAGGGAACCGGGGAAAGGGGGCGCATGCGACGCCTCAGCCTTTGAGCCAGATACGCCGGATTGACGCCGGGGTGGGGCCTCGAGCGATGGGAGCGGCCTTCGCTGCGCTTCGCGCCGAAAGGAATTTGCTCGGGCCCGCCTCGAGGGTCTTCGAGGCGGGGGACGAGACCCTCCAGCAGGCGGCTTCGCGCCAAGGCCAGGAAGCACAAGTCGTAACCGACCGGTCCATGAAAAGCCCGCCAGACGACCTCACGATAAGCCTGATTTATCTGCTCGCCGACGAGCGGCCCTTCCTGCGGCAGATCCAGCGCTTCGCGGTAACCGGCTTCGTCGGCTGACATCTTGCACGCTCACTCCATCCAGCGCGAGCAAGGTCAGGGAAAATCGTCTGCGTGGCAACAGGCTCGACCAATCATGGAAAACGGGCGTTAACTCTTTCGGAGCCGGGTGCGGTTGGATTATTCTCGCGCATCCGCCGCCTCCGCGACCGCTTGTGCGCTCTCGTCTTCGCGAGGGGCGAGCTGCGCGCCGATCCGGCGCACGACAGCCGGCGCCTCCGCGAAGGTGTTATGGCCCGTGAAGTCTGTATTCAGCTTCGAAAGGTCATGAACGGAAACTCCCAGCGCATCCAGAACCTGCCTGTCCTTCGGATCGCTTGGATTCATTGCGCCGAGCCTTGGCCGGTTGCCCGCGATGCGCGAGGAAAGCGAGAGCGCGCGATCGGTGCTGGAGACGAAAATCGACACGTGCTCTGGGCCGACGCGCGACAACTGTTGCGCGAAGACGCCGAGATCAATGTCCGGCGCCGCCAGCATGACTTCGCCGAGCCTGCCATCCAGGTCGGGATGGCCGGAGATGGCGAGCGTTCGTAAGCTTTCCATCGCCAGCCACGCGCCCATCGAATGAGCGAGGATGTGAACACGGCCGATGCTGGGAACGCGCGACAGGTCGAGGGCCAGCTTTTCGAGTGCGTCCCTCGCCACTGTGGCGCTTTCCTTGTCCGCCTCATAGGCGAACAGGCCGCTGCGGGATACCGAATCCCACGTGAACAGCGCGACGACGCCGGCAAAACCCGCATCGACGGCGATTTGCGCGACGCGGAAGCGCGCTTCGTCGAGGCTGATGTCGTAGCCGTGCACATAGAGGAGGATATCCCGAGTGGCGCCACCGCGGCTCGACGCCTGCTCGGCTATTTCTTCAGCGAAGTCGGCTTCTTCGAGGTTGCGGCGAGAAGAGATGGTGAAATCGCGGCTCGCCCTGGCGGCGCCGAAGGCGGCGCGCTCGATGACGCCGGGCCGATGGTTCGGCGGCACGCTGACGGAAGCCAGTGAAAAATGCGCTCGTCCGCGGCTCTCCGGGTTTGTGTCGTCGCGCCGCATGGATGTGACGAAGACCGGGACGCGCAGCGGCGCCTGCCTGGCGGCGCCGGCGAGAGCGAGAAAGCTCGAGGGGTCGCTGTTCTCCGTCTCCCATGTATCCGAGGCGCATCCCGCGAATAGCGCGCACAACCCGCACGCCAGCGCCGTGCGGGCGATTCTTGCGGGAGCATGGCTCTCCTTTGAGCGCACTGTCATCGGTCCCATGGGGCGAGGCGCTTGCCGCCTGCATCCGCCATGCTGAAAACAAATGGTTAAAGGTCGTCCCGCACGCCGTATTGCGCTCCGGCGCATGGATAACGAAGAATTAAACGCAGGTCTGTTCGGGGCTCGGCCATTGCTGTAGCTTGGCTTTATGGTCAAGACAACGTTAGCTGCTCCCGTGTCGGCCGGGCCGCCCTCAGCGTCCATGAAATTCCGACAGACAACGCTCCTTGCAGCCTTGCCGCTGTTGGCCGTCTGTCTTCTTCCGGAGACGGCGCGCGCCGGCGGCTCCTGTTATCTTTCTCCCAAGCCCGTCACGCTTTCTTTTGGCAGGCTCGGCGTCTCGGATTTGCAGGGTGCGACGACGACCGGCCGCTTTACCGAGACCTGCCTGCAAGGCTTGCAAACCGATTTCGTCGGCGTTTGCGTGAAAATGGGGACGGGCGGTTCAGGCGCCGAGTTCAGCAGGACGATGAAGGACGGCCGGGGCAATTCAATCGCCTATGGTCTGTACCACGATCCGCAGGCGACGATCCCATGGCTCGGGGATTCCGAAACCATCTCTCTGTCGGCGCCTTACGACAAAATGAACGGCGCGAGCCTCCAGGGGACGGTCTATGCGAAAATCCTCTCCGCGACCGCCAGCCTGCCGGCGGGGGAGTACAGGGACGACATCGCCGGCGCGACTTCCGTCGCCGGCGAAACGGGATATGACGGCGTCTCCAATGTTTGCCTGAGCGGCGGGACGCCGGGCGACGCGCTCCTGCTGAGTGTGGGCGTGACGCTTCAGGCTTCCTGCATGATCAGTGCGACGGATATGATTTTCCCGGCCGCCTCCCCCACAGCTTCCGTGCGAGCCACCTCTGCGCTCACCGTCGCCTGCACGAAAGACACGCCCTATGAGGTCGGCCTGTCGTCAGGGGCGGGCGTGAGCGCGACATGGACGGCGCGGAAACTGACCGGGCCGGGCGGCGCCAGGATAGATTACGGCCTCTTCAGAGACGCCGCCCATGCGCTGCCCTGGGGCGACGACGCCGGGCTCAGACTATCGGGAGTGGGCGTCGGGAGGCCGCAGACGCTGACTGTTTATGGTTTCGCGCCGCCCCAGCCGATCGGGCCGCCCGGCCTCTATTCGGACACGATCAATGTCACGCTCACCTACTGATCGGCGCCGCTGATCGCGGCGCGGTTGCGGCGCCCTGAGGCTCCACGTCAAGCCCCGCGCAAGGCAAGTTGTGTAAACTCACAGATACAACTTTTCTCCTAGTTAACAACATTTTAAAACTTGAGCTTGACTTTATGGCTGGACGCTACGCGAGCGTCCGGAACAGGAGTCGAGCAATGAGTAGATTTTTACGTTTGGTCCTGGCGGCGGGAATCGCCGCGGGGAGCGTCGACGTCGCCAGGGCGGCCACGGCCACCGCGACGATGCGCGTTTCGATGACGATTCAGGCGCAGTGCTCCATCACCACGCCGAGCCCCGCTCTGGCCTTTCCGGCCTCTGGCGTTCTCACCACCAATATGGATGCGACGACGACGCTCGGCGTTCAGTGCACGGCCGGAACGCCCTACACGATCGGCATCGACGCGGGCCTCGGAGGCGGGAGCGTCGCCCAGCGCAAGATGAGGAGCGGCTCTGGCGCCGGTGCGGCGACGATCGATTACGGGCTCTTCCGCGACGCTGCTCGCAGCCAGGTGTGGGGCAATATGCCCGGCACGGACACCGCCGCCGGCACGGGAACCGGCGCCGCCCAGTCCCTGATGATCTATGGCCGTGTGGCCGCGCAGAACACGCCGGCGGCTGGCCTCTACACCGACGACGTGACGATCACGCTCACCTACTGACGCGCGCGGGAGCGCGGGCCGCCTGCGCCCGCTTTCCCTTCCACGGCCTGTGCCGCTCCCTTTCTTCCGGATCGAGGAAATGAAATACGCCACTGGCGCTCTTTCGAGCCTTCTCCTTGTTTTCGCCGCGGCGCCCGCCCTTGCGGCCGCCCTTCAGGTCGCGCCCGTGACGCTCGAAATCCCGCCGCCGGGGGCGACGAGCGTGGTCACTCTCAAAAATGGAAGCGATCGCCCGCTCACGGCGCAACTGCGTGTGGTCCGGTGGCGTCAGGTCGAGGGCCAGGACGATTATGAGACGACCGAAGCCGTCGTCGCCAGCCCGCCCGTCGTCGAGCTTTCGGGCAATCAGAACTATACGGTGCGGATCGTGCGCGCCGATCAGTCTCCGGTCGCCGAGGAGGAAAGCTACCGCCTGATCGTCGACGAGCTGCCGACCGCTGGAGCGCCGGGCGCGCGGGCTGTCAACCTCCTGCTGCGCTATTCGATCCCGGTCTTCTTTTACGCCCCCGACGCGGAGTCGCCCAAGCTCGCGTGGCGCTTTCGCAAGAAGGACGGCCGCATTGTCGTGACGCTGCGCAATGATGGCGGGCGCCATGTGCGCATTTCCGCTCTCAAGCTGAAAGACCGCTCCGGCGCCGTCGCTTCCTTCGGCGGCGGCCTCGTCGGCTATGTGCTCCCACATTCAGAGGTCCAGTGGACATCGCAGCTCGCGAAGGGATTTGCCGGCGATACGGCTGCCTTGAGCGCCATGAGCGACCAGGGACCCATCGATGCCGAGGCGACGGCGGAACGCTGACGCGCGCATCCGCGCCATTGCGTGCATGCGCATCATGGCGGGCGTCGCGGCGCTCGCCCCTCATGCCCTTGCCGCTTCGGAGGCTAACGACTCCGCGCGGTCGCGGGCGCTACAGCTCGAGGTCTTCGCAAATGGCCGACCGCGCAATCTCGTCGCAAAGTTCAGCCAGCGTGTCGATGGCCGTCTCATTTCGGCGGCGTCCGAACTCGCGGAGATCGGCGTGCGGGCGCCCGGCGCAGCCGCGCCGGAAGACGAGGTCGCGCTCGACGATATCGACGGCCTCTCCTACGATTACGACGAGGTCCATCAGCAAATCCGCCTGACGCTTGCTGAGCGGGCGATGGCCGAGCGCGTCTACAAGGCGGGCGTGGAAAGCGACAAACCGCAGGAGGCGCCGCTCGAATCCTCTTTCGGCGGCCTGCTCAATTATCACCTGCGCACTTCGGTGATGCGGGATCCTCGTGGGGGATTCGACTACCAGGGCGCCTCTGCGACCTTCGACGCACGCGCATTCTCCGATTACGGCGCCCTGAAATCAGGCGGAATCGTCGGTTCGACGGTCGCCAACCGCTTCACCCAGGTGCGCCTCGACACCAATTGGACCTACGCGGACGACAAGCGCCTGTTGACGTACGTCGTCGGCGACGCGGTCGCGTCCGGTCCGGCGTGGGCGCGGTCGATCCGCCTCGGAGGCGTGCAGATCCAGCGCAACTTTGGCCTGCGGCCCGATCTCGTCACGGCGGCGCTTCCCTCGGTCAGCGGCTCGGCGGCCGTGCCATCGACGGTCGATGTTTATGTGAACAACAACCTGACCCTTTCGTAGCCCGTCGACGAGGGGCCGTATCGCATCGACGCCATTCCTGTCGCGGGCGACGGCACGACGCGTGTCGTGACGCGTGACGCGACGGGCCGGGTGATCGAGACCTCGACGCCCTTCATGGTCAACAGCAAGATATTGAGCCAGGGGATTTTCGATTGGTCCTTCGAGGCTGGCCTGCCGCGCCAGTATTACGCAATCCTGTCCGATCGATATGCGCGCACCGCTGTCGCTTCCGGCTCGATGCGCGGCGGGCTGACGGACTGGCTCACCCTGCAGGCGCATGGCGAAACCTCGTCTTCCCGCTTCGGCGGCGCCAGCGCGGGCGCGAGCTTCCGCCTTCTCGATCGCGCCGTGGCGACCTTGGCGGGCGGCGGGAGCTACTGGCGCGGCGAGATTGGCGGACTCTTCTACGCGAGTCTGGAGACCCGCCTCTTTGGCGTTTCCGTCTCCGCCTCCTCGCAGCGCACGATTGGAATTTTCAACGATCTCGCCTCGGTGACGGCGCCGACCTCCAGCTTCTACAATCAGCCGCTCGCGTCGCCGACCGGCAATTTCTATGGCTATCCCTGGAGTCCGGGCGCATCGGCCGCTTTTTTCCGATCCTACTACGACAGCCTGCGGCCGTCGCGCGCGCTCGATCGCATCTCGCTCGGCTTCGCCGCGCCCTTCGACGAAAAAACCGCGCTCAACCTGACGCTCGCCAATATCGCGGGGGGCGGGGGCGTCAATAATTCGCGCATGCTGACCTTGGGCGCCACGCGCGCCTTCTTCGGAGACGTCACCGCCTATATCGCCGTCACCTACGATTTCCTCAGAGCCGACCAGCGCGGCGTCTTCGCCGGCCTTTCCATCCCACTGGGCGGGGAGACCACAATGTCGGCGTCTTTCTCGCCGCGGAACAAGGCGACGGCCGTGATGGCGGACGCCGGGCGCATGGTCGGCCAGGAGCCGGGCTCCTGGGGCTGGCGCGTTCGCAGCGCCGGTCTGACGAGCCAGACCGCCTATCGCGAAGCCTCAATGGGCTATCGCCATGAATATGGCCGCATCGACCTGGGGGCGTCGCAGATGAACCGGCGCTTCGGGGGCTATGCGCAGGCGGAAGGCTCGGTCGCGGGGGTCTGGGGCGGCGGCGTGGGTCTCGGCAATCCGGTCAGCGACGCCTTCGCACTGGTGAACGCCGGGGCGCCGGGGGTCGAAGTGCTCATGGAAAACCGCCCGATCGGGCGCACGAATATGTTCGGCGCGCTCGTGGTCCCTAATCTGCGCGCCTATGAGACGAACCGCCTCGCGCTCAATGTCGAGACGTTGCCGCTCGACCGTTCAGTCGCGCAGTCCGAGCGCATCGTGAGGCCGGCGCGCAATGCGGGCGTGGCCGTGGATTTCGCGGGCAAGCGGCGCCAGGCCGGGGTCACGGTCATACTCAAGGACGCGAGCGGCGCATTTCTCCCGCCCGGCTCGCGGGCTGTCGTCAATGGATCAGGCGAACCCGCCGTCGTTGGCTACGATGGCCGTCTCTGGCTGACGGAGCCGCAAGCGCAGAATGAAATCGTCGTGTCGCTCGGCATGAACGAATGCCGGACGTCTTTCTCTTACGCGCCGGAGAGCCCCCGCACGATCGGTCCCGTCGTCTGCGAATGAGCGGCGGCGCGGTCGCTCAATGTCCTTGATGCAAGCCGGCCCCTGCGCACGGGGCCGGCGGCGTGACGTCGGCCTATCGTCTCTTCGCCCGGTAACCGAATTGAGCCTGACAGGCAGGGCTGATCCACCGGATGTTTTGCCGGAGGCAAGCCTCGATGGCTGTCGGATCGGGAATGTCATAGGGGCACCATTTGTAGGCGTCGGCCTCGCAAGCGTCCCGCTGTTCCGACGTTCCCTGAGCATAAGCGCCCGACGCCAGCAGAAGAGACCCCAACATCGTACATCCGATCAGCCATTTCATCGCCGAAACTCTCCTTCTGGATCGGCCGGGCAGGCCATCCGTGCGTTACCAGACGCCCGCCCCGAGCATTGGACAGGGGCTTCCTCTGGCGTCGTCGCAACCTTAGCATGAGAGTTTTTGCCGAGACTAGGCCGGGCAGGGAGGAGAGGCAGGCAGGGCGCCGCGCATTACCGCGCGCGGACATTGGCCGGTTTGGCCTTCCTACTGAGGCGACGGCGATCCTCTGGCGATCAGCGAGAGGATGCGGTCTGTCTCCTCGTTCAGGGACTTGCAGACCGAGGCCACGAAACGACTCCGACTCCGGCCTGGCGCGAGGGCCAGATTTTCCGCCGTGATGTCGACCGCCATATCGAGAAATTCCGACTCGCGGTAGCAAGCCTCGTCCACCTGGTCGAAAGGAACGGTTGCGCTCAATAGCGCCATACGGCGCGCTGCTCTCTGACCGAGCCGTGACGCAACGAGGGCGCGATGCTGTTTGACGCTAGCCAATATGCAATCCTCGCGTCTGGCCGCCCTTCCGCAACTTGGGCGCGCTTCCAAATACGTACAAATACCTAGTAGGAGTTTTGCGCTCAGACAAGCTAAGCATTTGTTTGGAAGGATTACTTTTTTCAGACCGCCGCCGCCCCGGCGCTCTTGGGGCCATCGGGCTCAGCACGCGCGCGTCGTCGCAGACTCGACGGTCGGCTCTGATCGTCACGGCAAAAGAGACAGATGGCTGCTTTTTAGAATCGACTGCGGCGATGGAGCTTTTTACGCGTCTAGCGGTCGGAGACCCGAGACATTGATACCCGCCAAGTAGGTAAGTCTACTTGGTGGAGCTGGGGGGATTCGAACCCCCGACCTCTGCAGTGCGATTGCAGCGCTCTCCCATCTGAGCTACAGCCCCGAGCCGTGGGCGGGTGAGTATACGGCGCGTCTTTCCGTGTCAATCGCCCTTCTTCGTTTTGCGCGCTTTTTCCTCCACGGCTGCGGCGCCGCGGGAGGTTGCCGGGCGGGGGCAGGGAGGCTAGACAGGCCGCGCACCTTCATTCGCGGGACGTTATCATGTCTTACGCAGTCCTCAGTCTCCTGCTCACCATCCTCGACCTTTACTGGTGGGTGGTGATCATCTCGGTCATCCTTTCCTGGCTCGTCGCCTTCGACGTGCTCAATACGCGCTCCCAGGCGGCCCAGACCATCTGGCGCGCGGTCGACGCACTGACTGAGCCGCTCCTGCGTCCGATCCGCTCGGTTCTGCCGGCCATCGGCGGTCTGGATTTGTCGCCGCTGATCCTGCTTCTCGGCATCCAGTTCCTGCAAAATCTCCTGACCCACAGCGTGGGCTGATTTGGCCGAGCCCGAGGCGCCCTGGATCGCCGAGCGCGACGGAGTCACGCTCTGGCTGCGCCTGACGCCGAAGGGCGGGCGCGATTCGATCGACGGAATCGAGACGCTCGCCGACGGCAAGACCGTGCTGAAGGCGCGCGTGCGCGCCGCGCCGGAGGATGGTCGCGCAAATGCGGCGCTGATCGAGCTGATCGCCAGGGCGCTCTCGGCGCCAAAGAAGGCCGTGTCCATCCGCTCGGGCGAAACGAGCCGCGTGAAAAAGCTTTTCGTCGCGGGAGATCCCGCGCCCTATCTCGACGCGCTGGCCCGGCTGGCGCCAACAAAAGGTTGAAGAGCGAAAGAGATGAGCAAGTCGAAAATCAACGTCGGCAATTTCTTCGAGGATTTCTCGATCGGTCAGATCCTGCGCCACGCCGCGCCGCGCACCGTCACTGTCGGCGAGGTCGCGCTCTACACGGCGCTCTATCTGCCCCGTTTCGCGGTGCAGTCCTCCAAGGCTTTCGCCGAAGCCATCGGCTACAAGGACGCGCCGATCGACGACATGCTCGTCTTTCATCTGGTGCTCGGCAAGACGGTGCCGGACGTCTCGCTCAATGCGCTCGCGAACCTCGGCTATGCGGATTTCAGGTTCCTCGCCCCGGTCTATCCGGGCGACACGCTCGACGCCGTTTCCGAAGTCATCGGCCTGAAGGAAAATTCCAACAAGGAGACCGGCGTCGTCTATGTGCGTACGACCGGCAAGAATCAGCGCGGCGAAACCGTGCTCTCCTATGCGCGCTGGGTGATGGTGAAGAAGCGCGACAAGGATGCGCCCGTCGGCCCCACGGTCGTGCCCGACCTGCCGAAGGCGGTCGATCCGTCGCAACTCGGCAAGGCGGTGCCGCCGATCAAGGTTGCAGCCTATGACAAGGCGCTCGCCGGCTCTCCCTTTTTCTGGGGCGATTACGACAAGGGCGAGAAGATCGACCATATCGACGGCATGACCGTCGAAGAGGCCGAGCACATGCTGGCGACGCGCCTCTACCAGAACAATTCGAAAGTGCACTTCAACCAGTATTACGAATCGCAGGGGCGCTTCGGGAAGCGGATCATCTACGGCGGCCATGTGATTTCGATGGCGCGCGCGCTGTCCTTCAACGGTTTGGAGAATGTGTTCCACATCTCGGCGGTGAACGGCGGCAAGCACGTCAATCCGCTGTTCTCGGGCGGAACGATCTTCGCCTGGAGCGAAGTGCTGGACAAGGCGGAGATTCCGGGCCGCAGCGACATTGGCGCGCTGCGCATGCGCCTCGTCGCGACGAAGGACAAGCCCTGTGCCGACTTCCCGCTCAACGGCGCCGACGGCAAGCCCGATCCCGCCGTGCTGCTCGATCTCGATTACTGGGCGGTGCTGCCGAGGTAAGCGCCGCTCCCGTCGCGCCAGGAACAACACCGCAGCCCGACTGTTGTTAGGGCGCGCACGCAATTGGGTGCGCGCTTAGTCAAAAGGCGCGGTTTCATCGAACGGGCGCATGACCTCATGCGCCCGGACTCCGCGCTGTGACGGGAGAACAGACATGATCAAGGCGATTGTGTTCGCGGCTGCGCTGGCCACGGCGGGAGCTGGCGTCGTCTATGCGCAGCAGAGCGGAACCACCGGCGGAACGCCGGGCTCGACCATGGGGACCGGCGCCGAGCGCGGAACCACCGGCACGATGGGCATGGAGCGGGGGACCACTGGCGGGACGGGCAAGGCGGGCTCGCAGACGATGGGCGCCCGCGAAGGCGCGATGGGTAAGACCGCCCAGATGATGACGACCTTGCCGCAGCATGTGACGGCCGTTTCCAATTGGTACGATCAGAACGTTTACGACCCGAATGAGAACAAGATCGGGGAAGTGAAGGACATGCTGCTCGATCGCGAGGGCAAGGTTCAGGCCGTGATCATTTCTGTGGGCGGCTTCCTCGGCATGGGCGAGAAGGATGTGGCGGTTCCATTCGACGCCGTCGGGGCGACCCAGCGCGACAACAAGTGGTGGCTGAGCATGAACGCGAGCAAGGATGAGCTGCGCACGGCGCCCGGCTTCCGTTACGACCGTTCGAAGAATGCCTGGACGGTGGCTGTCCGCTGAAGAAATATGACGCGCTGAAAACCTGGCTCGAGATGAGCCCCGCCGCAGGATGTGGCGGGGTTCGTGTTACTTCTTCGTCGAATTTCCGAACCCGCTCGATCCTGCTTTTTTGAGATCAGGCAGCTTTCCATCAGCCGCATTTGCAGCGGAAGGCGTCCGTCATGTCGTTCATCTTGCAGCGGCAGCGCCACGCATCGGATGACAGGAGAAAAAGTTCGGTCAGGACTTCGACGGGTCCGGGAACCTCGCGCTCTCCGTCCTCCCACTTCCGAACCGTCCTCCCGCTCGAGACACGCACGAGCCGCGCAAACTCATCGAGGGTGAGCCCGAGGGCAAGCCGCGATCGTCGGAGTTCTTCGCCGGTCATGTCGCCACCGAAAAATGAGAGAGGCGCGAAATCCCGCGCCTCGTCTTTGTCCATCATCAGCCGCAGCAGCAGCCCTTCTTTCTCGCGGGCTCGGTTGCCTGAACCTGCTTGGCGCGCTCCTCCTGGACGCGCGCCCAGAGGGCATGAAGCTGCCGCTCGAGCTCCGCCAAGGTCGGAGCCGCGGCCTTGCCGCCCCCGCAACAGCCGCCATGGCCATGTCCGGTGTGAGTGTTCTCGGTGCTCATCTATTTCTCCTAAAAATCAGGCTTAGCGCCTTATTTCTCAGAGATTGTGCCCATTGGGCACATTTTCAAGATCTGTGGCGTCATTTTTCAGTTGGGCTGCTGGCTGCCTATAGCAAAACTCACATCCGAGCCGGCAGTTTGTCCTCGTCGGCGAGGTTCGAGAAGCGCGTGACCTCCGCCTCGAAGGCGAGGGGGACTGTCCCAGTGGGGCCGTGGCGTTGCTTGCCGATGATGGCCTCGGCGCGGCCATGGGCGCGCTCCATCTCGGCCATCCAGTTGATATGCTCCTCGGTGCCTTCGCGCGGCTCCTTGTTCTTGAGGTAGTATTCCTCGCGGTAGACGAAGAGCACCACGTCGGCGTCCTGCTCGATAGAGCCCGATTCGCGGAGGTCGGAGAGCTGCGGGCGCTTGTCGTCGCGCGATTCGACCTGACGCGAGAGCTGCGAAAGCGCGATCACCGGAACGTTCAGCTCCTTCGCCAGCGCCTTCAGGCCGGTGGTGATTTCGGTGAGCTCCTGCACGCGATTGTCGCCGCGCGACCGCGAGCCGGCGAGAAGCTGCAAATAGTCGACGACCAGGAGATCGAGACCCTTCTGCCGCTTCAGCCGCCGGGCCCGCGCGACGAGCTGCGCGATGGAGATGCCGCCGCTCTGGTCGATGTAGAAGGGAATGCTCTGCATCTCGCGCGAGGCCGCGACGATGCGCTCGAAATCGTCCTGGTTGAGATCGCCGCGTCGAATCTTGTAGCTCGGCACGCCGGATTGTTCCGCGATCACGCGCGTCGCCAATTGCTCGGCGGACATTTCGAGCGAGAAGAAACCGACGATGCCGCCATTGATGGTCTTGTGGGAACCATCGGGCTCCACGTCGAACTGGTATGCCTTCGCGATGTTGAAGGCCATGTTGGTGGCGAGCGCCGTCTTGCCCATGCCGGGACGGCCGGCGACGATGATGAGGTCGGACTTTTGCAGGCCGCCCATCTTCTCGTCGAGATCAATCAGACCCGTTGCAATGCCGGAGAGATGGCCGTCGCGCATATAGGCGCTGGACGCCATGTCGATGGCGATGGCGAGCGCGTCGGAAAAACGCTGAAAGCCGCCTTCATAGCGGCCCGTCTCGGCGATCGAATAGAGCTTGCGCTCAGCCTCCTCGATCTGCGCGCGCGGGCTCGCGTCGACGGGCGAATCGAAAGCCGTGTTGACGATGTCTTCGCCGATGACAATGAGGTCGCGGCGCAGGGCGAGGTCGTGGATGATTCGGCCATAGTCCTCGGCGTTGATGATCGTCGTCGCCTCGGCGGCGAGACGGGCGAGATAGGCCTGGATCGTCACGCCGGCCGGCAGTTCGATGTCGGCGAGAAAGGTTTTCAGCGTGACGACGGTGGCGAGCTTGCCGGCGCGGATGAGCTGCGCGGTCGTCTCAAAGATGCGGCGATGCAGCTCCTCCGAGAAATGCTCGGGGCGCAGGAAGTCGGAGACGCGATCGAAGGCGTCGTTGTTGACGAGAATGGCGCCGAGCAGCGCCTGTTCGGCCTCGATATTATGCGGAGGCGAGCGATAGGCTGGCGCATCGGGCTGCGCGACCTGATAGAGGCGCGCGCCCGCCAAGTGTTCGACTGGAGGCATTGGGTCTCAACTGTGAATGAAACGCCGGGGCTTTCTGACGCGACGCGGAAGCCGTCCGGACGGCACGAGACATTCGCACGCCGCCGCTCCCCGCGCCAGCCACGGCTCTTAACGACAGGTTTCTTCGGCCGGGGTTGCGAGTCATATCCACAACCACGGCCAGGATTTCGCCAAGCGGCGACAAAAGAGCTTGCCTGCGACGCGAATCACCTTCGCATCGTACGCTCGCGCCGCGATGGCGCCAATGGCTGTCGTTTTATGGGGGGCATGCGCCGCCGCCCGCGCGGCGCATGATCCACCTGATCAATCCCCGCGCGCGGGGATCAGGATGCGCGGCGGATTGCCGAGGCGCCTGTCGAGATAGGCGTCGACATGCGCGATCAGCGGCTCGACCTTGTTCTCGAAGAAATGATTGGCGCCCTCGACCACGGCGTGTTCGATGACGATGCCCTTCTGCGTCTTGAGCTTCTCGATCAGCCCGGTGACTTCCTTGAGCGGGGCGACGCGGTCCTGATCCCCGTGGATGAAGAGGCCAGACGAGGGGCAGGGGGCGAGGAAGGAGAAATCGAACCGGTTGGCCGGCGGCGCGACCGAGACGAAGCCCTCGATCTCGGGCCGGCGCATGAGCAGCTGCATGCCGATCCAGGAGCCGAAGGATACGCCCGCGATCCAGCAGGCGCGCGCCTCGGGGTTCACCGCCTGCGCCCAGTCGAGCGCGGCGGCGGCGTCCGACAATTCGCCCGAGCCATGGTCGAAAGCGCCCTGAGAGCGGCCGACGCCGCGAAAGTTGAAGCGCAGCACCGAAAAGCCACGCTCCGCAAAAGCGTAGTACAGGTGATAGACGATCTGATTGTTCATCGTCCCGCCGAACTGCGGGTGCGGATGCAGGATGATGGCGATCGGCGCGCCGCGCGTGGCGGACTGATGGAAGCGGCCTTCGAGCCTCCCGGCCGGTCCGGTGAAGATGACTTCGGGCATTGGAAATCCCTGTGGAAACGGGCTGGGCGGCTTCTTACCACGCTTGACCGAGTAAAATGCAAGGGAATTCGATGGCGCCGGTGACGCGATCCGGGTCGAAGCCCGGCCGCGCATCTCCCGAAGTCGGGCCGCTGCGCCTACATCTTTCTTATGTCCGTCATCGCCTCACGCGCTCGCGCGCCCATCCTTCTGGCTCTCGCTGCGGCTCTTCTCTGGCTCGCGGCGACAAGCTTTCCGGCGGCCTTCGACGGCGTCCGTCTCGCCGCCGCCAGGGACGATCCTGTCGCGCTCGCCGACGCCGGGCTCGACCAGACGCTGACGCCGGCGCGATTCTCGGCCGGGCTGGAGTCGGCGCTTGTGGCTGGCGACGCCGACCTTGCCGAGAGCTTTCTCGCGCTCGGCCGAACGCGCGGGCTGGCGCCGACGCCTGAGCAGCAGGGACGGCTCGAGGCGCTCCGGGCGAAGGCCGGAGAGGCGGCGGTCGAGGAATTTGCGGAGGGCTTCCTCCATGGCGCAAGGGAAGGCGGCGCGGCCTTCGCCGGGGCGCTCGCCGGCGACCTTACCGGCTATGGGGACGTTCGCGATCTGTGGAACGAAGCAGAGAAGGGCCGTCGTGGCGAGAAGACAGATGAAGTCGTCATCGGGCTGGCGGCGGCCGGGCTTGCGCTCTCCGCCGCCACCTGGTCCAGCGTCGGCGCCTTGCTGCCCGCGCGCTCTGGCCTCACGCTTGTCAAAAGCGCCCGGAAAGCCGGGCGCCTCTCCACGCCGCTCGCCAAAACCCTGAGCGCCGCCGCCGCGGCGGCGGTGGATCGGGACGCGTTGTCCGCCGGCGTTTCGGCGGCGGCCCGGCTCGACCTCGCCGCCGCCCGCGCGGCGGTGATCAAGGCCGTGCGGCCCGGCGCGCTGACGGGATTCCGTGCGCTCGGCGAGGATGCGGCGGCGATCTACCGCCGGGCGGGCGCGCGGGGCGTGCGGGACGTTCTGGCGGTCGCCGAAGACGGCGCGGAGGTTCGCAAGGCCGCGCGCCTTGCGGCGGCGAGAGGCGGCGCGACGCGGGCGATTCTGGCGACCCTCGGGCGGGGGGCGCTGGTTTTTCTGGGTCTCACGACGGCAGCGGTCGAGGCGGTCTTCGCCTGTCTCGGCGCGCTCCTCGGACTCGCCATGCTGGCCCAGCGTTTTGGGTTCTGGTTGGGGGCAGGCCTCCCACTCGGGCGCCGGAAAGAGTAAATCTGTCCCATGTCAAGGAATCGCATCTACCTCGACCATAACGCTACCTCGCCGCTGCGCCCCGAGGCGCGCGCGGCGATGCTCGCGGCGCTGGAGGGGCCGGGCAACGCCTCCGCCGTCCATGCTGAAGGGCGGGCGGCCAAGGCGGCGCTGGAGCAGGCGCGGGCGGCGATCGCCAGGGGGCTGGGGACAGCGGCCCGAAACGTGACCTTCACGAGCGGCGCCACCGAGGCGGCGACTCTCGTCCTCACGCCCATGTTGCATCGCGAGAAAGAAGAGGCTCCGATCGACGTTCTCCTGCTCGGCGCGGGGGAGCATCCGGCCGTGCTTCAGGGCGGCCGCTTTCCGGCCGGGGCCGTCGAGCGCGTGGCGCTGACGCCGGACGGGGCGCTCTCTCTGCCCGCCCTCGACGCGGCGCTCGCCCGCCATGCCGGGCGGCGGCTCATGCTCGCGCTACAGGCCGTAAACAACGAGACGGGCGTGATTCAGCCGGTCCGTGAGGCGGCGGCGCGGGTCCACGCCGTGGGCGGCCTCGTCGTCTGCGACGCCACGCAGGCGATCGGCCGAATCGAAACGACATTCGAGACGACCGAATCGGATTTCCTGTTCTTCTCCTCGCACAAGCTCGGCGGTCCCATGGGGGCGGGGGCGCTTGCCGCGGCGCAAGATAATCTCCACATAACGGAAACACTATTGCGCGGCGGCGGACAAGAGTTCGGTCGCCGCGCCGGCACCGAGAATGTCGCCGCAATCGCCGGATTCGCCGCTGCTTTCGAGGCCGCGTCGAAGGGGCGGGAGGCGGAGGCCGCGAGGCTCGGCCTGCTGCGCGACCGGCTGGAAAGGCGGATTGCGCAGATTGCTCCCGACGCCCGCTTCTTCGGGCGGGGAGCGGCGCGCGTCGCTTGCGTCTCGGCTTTCGCCCTTCCCGGCATGCCGGCGCATACCTTGTTGATGGCGCTGGATCTTTCTGGCGTCGCCGTTTCGAGCGGCTCCGCCTGCTCGTCGGGCAAGGTGCGCGAGTCCCATGTGCTGGCGGCGATGGGGGCGCAAGAAAAAGAGGCGTTGCGCGTCAGTCTGGGTTGGTCTACGCGCGAAGTCGATGTAGAACAGTTTGGAATGGTTCTATCGGAGGTCGTGGACCGTATCAGGTTGCGACGTTCCGTCGCCTAATCGGCGGGACCGGATCGGCCGGCGGGCCTTGAACCCGTCGTGACGAGGAGAAGAGACGATGGCGGCTCGTCAGGAGACCGTTGCGCGCGTCGAGGAAATCGACGTCGACGCCTATAAGTATGGCTTTACGACCGATATCGAGTCGGAGAAGGCGCCCAAGGGGCTGAGCGAAGACATTGTTCGCTTCATCTCCGCCAAGAAGAACGAACCCGAGTGGCTGACCGAATGGCGGCTGGAGGCCTATCGCCGCTGGCTGACCATGCGTGAGCCGAATTGGGCGCGGGTCAATTATCCTGCGATCGACTATCAGGACCTTTATTACTACTCCGCGCCGAAATCGACGCCGGGTCCGAAGTCGCTGGACGAGGTCGATCCAGAGCTTCTGCGCACCTATGAGAAGCTCGGCATCCCGCTGCGCGAGCAGGAGATTCTCGCGGGCGTCGAGACGCGCAAGGTGGCGGTCGACGCCGTGTTCGATTCGGTCTCCGTCGCGACGACCTTCAAGGAGGAACTGGCGAAGGCAGGGGTGATCTTCTGCCCGATCTCCGAGGCCGTGCAGACGCATCCCGAACTCGTGCGTAAATATCTCGGCTCGGTCGTGCCGGTGACCGACAATTTCTACGCCACGCTGAACAGCGCCGTCTTCTCCGACGGCTCCTTCGTCTATGTGCCCAAGGGCGTGCGCTGCCCGATGGAGCTTTCGACCTATTTCCGCATCAACGAGCAGAAGACGGGGCAATTCGAGCGCACGCTGATCATCGCCGACGAAGGCTCTTATGTCAGCTATCTCGAAGGCTGCACGGCGCCAAAGCGCGACGAGAATCAGCTCCACGCCGCGGTGGTCGAACTCGTCGCGCTCGACGACGCCGAGATCAAATATTCAACGGTGCAGAACTGGTATCCCGGCGACAGCGAGGGCAAAGGCGGCATTTACAATTTCGTCACCAAGCGCGGCGATTGCCGGGGCCGCAATTCGCATATTTCCTGGACGCAGGTGGAGACGGGATCGGCGATCACCTGGAAATATCCGTCCTGCATTTTGCGCGGCGATGGTTCGCAAGGCGAATTCTATTCGATTGCGGTGTCGAACGGCCATCAGCAGGTCGACAGCGGGACGAAGATGATTCATCTGGGCCGCAACACCAGAAGCCGCATCGTGTCCAAGGGCATTTCGGCAGGCAAGTCGCAAAACACCTATCGCGGACAGGTCTCGGCGCATCGCAAGGCGGATGGCGCGCGCAACTTCACGCAATGCGACAGTCTGCTGATCGGCCACGAATGCGGAGCGCATACGGTACCCTATATCGAATCGAAGAACCCGAGCGCGCAGTTCGAGCACGAGGCGACGACCTCGAGGATCTCCGAGGACCAGCTGTTCTACGCCATGCAACGCGGGCTCTCGGCCGAAGAGGCGACGGCGCTGATCGTCAACGGATTCGTGCGCGATGTCTTGCAGCAATTGCCGATGGAGTTCGCGGTCGAGGCGCAAAAGCTGATCTCGATCTCGCTCGAGGGGAGCGTGGGGTAAGCGCCCCGCGACATGGCCGGGCTTTTCCCGGCCATCCACGCGTGTCGAACACTGCGGCTCTCGCCCGCAATTATGGAACAGGAAAGACGTGGATGGCCGGCGCAAGGCCGGCCACGACGACCAAAGGCCGGAAGAGTTTTACGATGCTCGAAATCAAAAACCTCCACGTTTCGGTCGGCGACCGAAAGATTCTCAAGGGTCTTTCCCTCACCGTAAAGGACGGCGAGGTCGCCGCCATCATGGGGCCGAACGGCACCGGTAAGTCGACGCTCTCCTATGTGATCGCCGGCCGCGAGGGCTATGATGTCACGGACGGCGAGGTTCTGCTCAATGGCGAGAACATTCTCGGCCTCGAGCCCAACGAGCGCGCCGCGCGGGGGCTGTTTCTCGCCTTTCAATATCCGGTCGAAATCCCCGGCGTCGCCACCATGACCTTCCTCAAGGCCGCGATGAACGCCCAGCGACGTGCGCGTGGGGACGCGGAGTTGCAGACGCCCGACTTCATGAAGCGCGTGCGCGACGCCGCGGGCAAGCTCGGCGTGTCTCAGGAGATGTTGCGCCGGCCGCTCAACTCCGGCTTCTCCGGCGGCGAGAAGAAGCGCATGGAAGTGTTGCAGATGGCGCTGCTGGAGCCGACCGTCGGCATTCTCGACGAGACCGACTCCGGCCTCGACATCGATGCTCTGCGGGTCGTGTCGGAGGGCGTCAATGCGCTGCGGTCGCCGCGACGCTCCTTCCTGGTCATCACCCATTATCAGCGGCTGCTCGACTACATCAAACCTGACACGGTGCATGTGATGGCGAAGGGCGTGATTCAACGCTCGGGCGGGCCGGAACTGGCGCTGGAGCTCGAAGAGCGCGGATACCAGGAATATCTGTCGGACGAGGCGGCGTAGGCGGATGATCAAGCTTGCGACAGACGCCGACGCCGCCTTCGCCTCGTTCTTCGAGGAGATGAAGGGCAAGGGCGCGGCCGCTCTTCGGGAAGCCGCATGGGAAAGCTTTTCCCGCATGGGCTTGCCCAATCGACGCGTCGAGGCCTGGCACTATACCGACCTCAAGGCGGCGCTCGCCAACCCCGCGCCCATTGCGGCGGGCGTCGCGGTTGCGCGCGCCTTCGCGCGGGCGCATGACGCCGTCCGTCTCGTCACGCTCGACGGCGTCTTCCGTCCCGATCTCTCCGATCTCGACGCGCTTCCGGAAGGCGTAAAAGCCCAGGCGCTTGCCGAGGCGCTGGCGCAGGGCGAGCCCGGTCTCATGGCGCTCGTCGCGAGCGCCGACGTACAGGCGGACGACGCCATGCTCGCGCTCAACGCCGCGCTGATGCAGGACGGCGTCATCCTGCGCATTCCCGCCGGCATGGCGCTGGAGCGGCCGATCGAACTGTCGAGCCTCGTCTCGGGCGAGGCGCCGCAGTCGAGCTTCTCCCGCTCGCTCGTCATCCTCGGCGAGGGCGCCAAAGCGACGATCGTCGAGAGCGTCGGCGCGCTTGGCGCCGCGCCCGCGCAAGACAATCAGGCGCTGATCCTGCGCCTCGCGCGGGGCGCCGCCCTCCATCTCGTCAGCCATGTGACGGGGCAGGGCGACGCGCTGGTTCGGGTGATGAGCCTCGTCGCCCATCTCGACGCGGGCGCCGAGCTCGATTCCCACGCGCTGCTCGAAGGCGCGGGCCTGCTACGTCGGCAGATATTCGCGCGGCTCGACGGCGAGAACGCGAAGATCGCCCTCAATGGCGCGACGCTGGCGCGCGGGCGCCAGCATGTCGATACGACCCTCGTCGTCGACCACGCGCGCCCGCACGGCGAGAGCCGGGAGCGTTTCCGCAGCATTCTCGACGACCAGGCGACCGGCGTGTTTCAGGGCAAGATCGTCGTACGGCCACACGCGCAGAAGACGGATGGCGCCATGCAGTCCAAGGCGCTGCTCCTTTCCGACGGCGCCACGATGAACAACAAGCCAGAGCTGGAGATTTTCGCGGACGACGTGCAATGCGGCCATGGCGCGACCTGCGGCCGGCTCGATCATGACCAGCTCTTCTATCTCATGTCGCGCGGCGTGCCGCGTCGCGAGGCGGAGTCCCTGCTGATCGAAGGCTTCGCCAATGAAGCTTTCGCCACGCTCGGGAACGAGGCGCTTCGCACGTTCCTCTCGGAGCGCGTCGCCCACTGGCTGGCCCGGAGATCGTGATGAACGACAGTGCTCCCTTCACGGCCTATGACGTCGAGGCCATCCGGAAAGATTTCCCGATCCTTGCCGAGCGGCCTTACGGCAAGCCTCTCGCCTATCTCGACAACGCGGCCTCGGCGCAGAAGCCGCGCGCGGTGATCGAGCGGCTGACGCATTTCTACGAACACGAATATGCCAACGTCCATCGCGGCCTTCACTATCTCGCCAATGCGGCGACCGAAGGCTACGAGGGCGCGCGCGAGACCGTGCGGCGCTTCCTCAACGCCGAGTCGACGGAAGAGATCATATTCACGCGCGGCGCCACGGAGGCGCTCAATCTCGTCGCGTCGTCCTATGGATTGGCGCATATCGGCGAGGGCGATGAAATCATCCTCTCGCTGATGGAGCATCACTCCAATATCGTCCCCTGGCACTTCCTGCGCGAGCGCAAGGGCGCGGTGCTGAAATGGATCGAGCCTGACGACGACGGAAACATCGACCTCGACGCCTTTGCGCGGATGTTCACCCCGCGCACGAAGATCGTCGCGGTGACGCACATGTCCAATGTGCTGGCGACGCCGACGCCCATCGCCGAGATGGCGCGCATCGCCCATGCTCATGGCGTGCCGATCAGCGTGGACGGTTCGCAGGGCGCGGTACATCTCAACGTGGACGTGCGGGCGCTCGACGTGGATTTCTACGTCCTCACCGGGCACAAGCTCTACGGCCCGACAGGGATCGGCGCGCTTTACGGCAAGCGTAAATGGCTCGAGACTCTGCCGCCCTACGCGGGCGGCGGCGAGATGATCGAGACCGTGACGCGCGAGACCGTGACCTATAACGCGCCCCCACATCGCTTCGAGGCCGGTACGCCGCCGATCGCGCAAGCCGTCGGGCTGGCGGCGGCGCTCGACTATGTGGAGACGATCGGCAAGGGCGCCATCCGCGCTCACGAGGCGCAGCTTACCGCTTATGCGCAGAGCCGCCTTCGCGAGATCGAGGGGCTGCGCATCTTCGGGAACGCTCCCGACAAGGGGCCGATCGTGGCCTTTGAAATGGCGTCGGCCCATGCGCATGACATCGCCACCATCATCGACCGCTCCGGCGTGGCGGTGCGCGCGGGCACGCATTGCGCTATGCCGTTGCTCACCCATTTCGGCGTCACCTCGACATGTCGCGCCTCCTTCGCGCTCTACAACACGCGTGAGGAGATCGACCGGCTTGCAGACGCTTTGCTGAAAGCGCAAAAACTTTTCGCGTGAGGAGGTTCTCTTGCTGATGAGCGAAGCTCTCAACACCAGCGGGACACAAGGCGCGGCGGAGACCAGCGAGACCGCCGAGGCCATGGAAAACGAGCGCCTGACGAATGACGTCGTCAAGGCGCTCAAGACCGTGTACGACCCCGAAATCCCCGCCGACATCTATGAGCTCGGGCTCATCTACCGGATCGACATTTCCGACGAGGGAGTCGTCGAAATCGACATGACCCTGACCGCGCCGGGCTGTCCCGTCGCGGGCGAAATGCCCATATGGGTGAAGAACGCGGTCAGCGCAGTGCCCGGCGTCAGCGATGTGAAGGTCAATATGGTCTTCAGCCCGCCATGGGATCAAAGCCGCATGTCGGACGAGGCGCGCGTCGCGCTCGACATGTGGTGAGAGGAGGGCGCCATGCAGCGCGTTCCGCAGGCAAGGCCGAAGGTGCTGGAAACTTCGCTTTATGTGGAGGATTTGGCTAGGGCGGGCCGCTTCTACGGCGATGCGCTCGGCCTCGCGCCCATGGCGCAGGACAGCCGCATGTGGGCCCTGGATTGCGGGCCGGCGAGCGTGTTGCTCCTCTTCAGGCGCGGCGGCGCGCTGGAGGCCGTCGAGCTCCCCGGCGGACGCATTCCGCCGCATGATGGATCGGGTCCGGCGCATCTCGCCTTCTCGGTCGCGGCCGAGGATCTGCCGGCCTGGGAGGCGCGGCTCGCGGAATGCGGCGTCGACATAGAGGCGCGCATGACATGGCGGCGCGGAGGCGAGAGCCTCTATTTCCGCGACCCCGACGGCCATCTCGTCGAATTGGCGACGCCGGGGCTCTGGGCGAATTATTGAGGCAAGGAAAGAAGCTCAAATGGCGCTACCCAAGCTGGATGTCATGACCATCAGCCCCGCCGCGGCCGAGCGCGTGCGGGGTCTTTTGGCGAAAGCCGCCGCCGGCAGAGGCCTGCGGGTCTCCGTGGAGAAGGGCGGCTGCGCCGGCATGTCCTACAAGATGGAGATCGGCGAGCCGCAAAGGGGCGACGAGGTCATCGACTTCGACGGCGGCCGGGTGATCGTCGACGCCAAGGCGGTTCTGTATCTGCTGGGCTCGCGCATGGACGTGAAGACGACGGCCTTTTCCTCGACCTTCGTTTTCGAAAATCCGAACCAGACATCGGCCTGCGGCTGCGGGGAAAGCGTCGAACTGAAAGCGGCCGATCCTGCGGCGATGGGCGTCGCGTAGCCCGTAAGCGCGGCGTTAACTCTGACGCCGCGTTGTTTACCCTCAGGGCATCTGAATAGCATTTTCTTCAATATCGAACGGCAAAGCTTCCGGCAGGGTTCATGTGCGGAGCCGCCGATGCCGTTTCCCAAGTCGCCTTCCTTCGCGTCGAGCATTGCGCTCTTCGCCGCTCTCGCCGCCTCTGCCGCGCCAGGTCACGCCCGCGAGGCTCGGGCGAGAAGCGAGACGATCCTGGAGGACTCGGCGCCAGCCGACGCCGGCGGGTCAGACAACGTCATCTATGTGATGCCGCCGATGAAGCCCCTGACCGGAGCCGCCGCGCCATCCAAAAAGCCGGGCCTGGCGAACAAGGGCGCCCAGCCCTCGGAATCTCCAGCACCGAAGCCAGCGGAGCAGAAGCCGGCTTCGTCTGAAGCCGCTACGGGGGCGGCGCCGTCGAAGGGTGGCGGCGCGACCACAGTCGAGGGGGAAGCGCAGGCCAATTCGTCCGCGCCTGCCGACCTGCCCACCATCGCGATCGACGCCCCCGTGGCGACCGAGCAATGGCGTGCGCCCGCGCGCGCCTTCGACAGGGATCCAATCGGACTCCAGTCTGGCCCGGCGCCCTCGCTCCTTCCTCTGCTCGACCCCGCTGCGCCGGCGCAGGAGACGGCGGCGGCCGAGTCAGCCGCCACGCCGGAGACGCGTATTTCCGCGCTTCTTGCCGAAGGTCTTGTCGGCCCGGTCGAGGTGCGGCTCGCCGATCGCGCGTCGATGTGGCTGCCGGCCGGGCGGGTTTTCATCCCGCTCGAAGCCGCCCGGGCGCTCGCGGGCGAAGTTGGCCTCCAATGGCGCGAGGGGACGCAGGGCTTTGTCGCGCCAGCCGGGGCCGCGCCAGACTGGCTGATCCCCGTCGAGCTTCTCGATGACGGCCATATCGACGCCGAAGACGCCAGGTCCCTGGACCCCGATAAGCTGCTTTCCCGCTTCAGGGGCAGTCTGCCCATCGTGAACGCGCGCCGGGCGGGCGCAGGACAGCCTCCGGTGGCGCTCGAGGGCTGGTTTGCCCCGCCCGCCCTCGACGCCGCCGGAAGACGCCTCTCAGCCTGCGTCATGGTCGCGACCGTGGATACGAGCGCGCCAGATCGCTTCTTGAATTGCGAGGCCTGGATCGTCGGACGCGAGGGCGCCATCAGGATCGGATTGGTCGGGGCCGTGGAGAAGGCGGATCAGCTCAAAAACGAGATCGGGGCGCTGGCTGGCAAGATCGTGTTCGATCACGGCAAGACCTATGAGGATTTCGACCCGGCGGCCGACAAGGTCGCGCCATATCGCGCGGCCGATCTGGTCGTGCGTGACGTCAGCGCGAAGCCAATCGCCGCACGAGCGTCGTCGGCGCGCGAGGCCGCCGGGGAGTCGCTCATCGACCGTCTGTCGGGGCTGGCCTATCCGGCGTTTTTTGGCCTGGCGGCCGTCTTCGCCTATCTCAGGCTAAAGCCGCGCGGCGCCAACGACGGGCCGTCCGGACCCGGTCCAAAGCGCGAGTCCAACGAAACTGTGAGGCCTTCGTTTTTCGCGCGCCTGGCGCCCACTCTCCAGGCGCGTCTGGGGCGCGGGGCGCGAACGCAGCCCGCCGCCCGCCCGTCCGGATCGACTCAGGATCAGCCGGCGCTCGCGACTCTCGCCGCGAAATTCTCACGGCTACGGCCGTTCGCGCCGGCCGGGAACGCGCAGAAGGATGCTCTTGCGCCTCCCGCCAATGACGCGGAGGAACCTGTGTCGGCGCTTCGGAAATTCGCCGCCCGGATGCGTGGCGCTCAAGAACCGCCGCCTCCCGCCGTCGACCCTGCGCGGGTCTTGCGTCGGCGCCGCACGGGCGGAGCCGCCCCGGCATTCGCCGAAGACCTCGACGCCAGCCCTCAGTTCTTCACTGAAGCCGACGCCTTGCAGACCGGCGCTCCCGAATCGGAAATGCGTTTGTCTCTCTCCGGCAGGGAGGATGTCGCGCCCGCGCTCGACCGCGACGATTTTGCGCTGATCGAGCCCGGAGACGCGGCCGCCTCCGCCGCGATCAATGCGGCGCGCGCGCGGCGGACGGATGGCTGATCTCGGATCAGTCCCGACGCGGCGCCCCGGCCGCGCTCAAAAAGCCGGCCGATTTTCAACGTGGCGCCTGCCAGTCAAGGCCCCGCTGGCAGGCGGTTTTTGATAACTCATTGCTTTGATTTGTTGTTCTTTCTTCGTCCAAACTGGCGCCGCCCGGAAGAATCGCCTATAGGATCAAAAGGCTGAAATTCACCCGGATTGGCGCGCCCTTGGCCGACGACGACACGAAAAAAGACGGTTCCGACAAACCCGGCTCAGACATCAGGCCCGTTTCGATCGCCGATGAGATGAAGCGCAGCTATCTCGATTACGCGATGAGCGTGATCGTGAGCCGCGCGCTGCCGGACGTGCGCGACGGCCTGAAGCCCGTGCATCGGCGCATCCTGTTTTCGATGCATGAAAACGGCATCACGCCGGACAAGCCCTATGTGAAGTCCGCGCGCGTCGTCGGCGACGTCATGGGTAAATATCACCCCCACGGCGACGCGGCGATCTATGACGCGCTGGTGCGCATGGCGCAGCCTTTCTCGATGCGGCTCATGCTCATCGACGGACAGGGCAACTTCGGCTCAGTGGACAACGACCCGCCGGCGGCGATGCGTTACACCGAGTCGCGGCTCGCCAAGCCTGCGCTTGCGCTGCTCGAGGACATCGACGAAGGCACGGTCGACTTCCAGCCGAACTATGACGGCAAGGAACATGAGCCGACCGTCCTGCCGGCGCGCTTTCCCAATCTCCTCGTCAATGGCGCGGGCGGCATCGCCGTCGGCATGGCGACGAACATTCCGCCGCACAATCTCGGCGAAGTGATCGACGCCGCGATCGCACTGATCGACAGACCGGAGATGACGGTCGCGGAGCTGATGGAGATCGTGCCGGGGCCGGACTTTCCGACCGCGGCGACGATTCTCGGCCGCGGCGGCATCCGAAACGCCTATGCGACAGGTCGCGGTTCCATCATCATGCGCGCCAAGGCGGAGATCGAGACGCTGCGCAAGGAGCGCGAGGCGATCATCTTCACCGAGATTCCCTATCAGGTGAACAAGGCGGCGCTGATCGAGCGCATCGCGGAGCTCGTCAAGGAAAAGAAGATCGAGGGCATCTCCGATCTGCGCGACGAGTCCGACCGCGACGGCATGCGCATCGTCGTGGAGCTGAAGCGCGAGGCGGTGGCCGACGTCGTGCTCAATCAGCTCTGGCGCCACACTGCCCTGCAATCGAGCTTCGCGGTCAACATGATTGCGCTCAACGGCGGTCGCCCCGAGCTGCTGACGCTCTCTGACGTTCTGCGCGCCTTCATCGACTTCCGTGAAACGGTCGTCACACGGCGCACCAAGTTCCGGCTCGCCAAGGCGCGCGACAATGCGCATCTCCAGGTCGGCCTCGCCATTGCGGTGGCCAATATTGACGAGGTGATCCGCCTCATCCGCAATTCGCCCGACGCGGCGGCGGCGCGCGAGGCCCTGATGGCGCGCGACTGGCCGGCGAAGGACATGGCGCCTCTGGTTGAGCTGATCGCCGACCCGCGCCACAAATTGAGCCACGACGGGACGATCCGCCTCTCGGAAGCGCAGGCGCGCGCGATTCTCGATCTGCGCCTCCAGCGCCTCACCGCGCTCGGCCGCGAGGAGATCGCCGAGGCGCTGAACAAGCTTGCCGCGGAAATCGCGGAATATCTCGAAATCCTCGGCTCGCGCGAAAAGCTCTTCGGCATCGTCAAGGACGAGATGCTGGCGGTGAAGGAGGCCTACGCCACGCCGCGTCGCACGCAGATCATCGAAGCGGATGGCGAGGTCGAGGACGAAGACCTCATCGCTCGCGAGGACATGGTCGTGACCGTCTCGCACGCCGGCTACATCAAGCGCGTGCCGCTTTCGACCTATCGGGCGCAGCGGCGCGGCGGCAAGGGCCGCTCGGGGATGCAGACGAAGGAGGAGGATTTCGTTCACCGCCTCTTCGTCGCCAATACGCATACGCCGGTGCTGTTCTTTTCTTCGCTCGGCAAGGCTTATAAGGAAAAGGTCTGGCGCCTGCCGCTGGCGGCGCCGCAGGCGCGCGGCAAGGCGCTCGTCAACATGCTGCCGCTGGAGCAGAACGAGCGCATCACGACGATCATGCCGCTGCCCGAGGATGAATCGAGCTGGTCAAAGCTCGACGTGATCTTCGCGACGACGGGCGGCACGGTGCGGCGCAACAAGCTCTCCGATTTCTGCGAGGTGCGCCGCAACGGCCTCATCGCCATGAAGCTCGACGCGGGCGAGGCGATCGTCGATGTCGCGACGGCGACGGAGCGCGACGACATTCTGCTGACGACGCGCGACGGCCAGTGTATCCGCTTCGCGGTCCCGGAAGTGCGCGTCTTTCAGGGGCGCACCTCGATGGGCGTGCGCGGCGTATCGCTCGGCGCCGGCGACAAGGTGATCTCGCTTTCGATCCTGAAGCACTTCGAGGCGGCCTCGGAGGAGCGGTCGGCCTATCTGAAGAAGGCGAGCGCCCTGCGCCGCCGCATGGGCGAAGACGTGGCGCCCGAGACGGGCGCGGAGGTCGAGGAGGGCGGCGCGTCGGTCGAGCTTTCCGACGAGCGTTTCGCCGCCATGCAGGCGGCCGAGCAGATCATTCTGACCGTCTCCGAGAACGGCTACGGCAAGCGCACGTCTTCCTATGAGTACCGCATCACCGGACGCGGCGGCAAAGGCATCGTCGCCATGGCGGTGAACGCCCGCAACGGCAAGCTGGCGGCGTCGTTCCCGGTGGAGCAGGGCGACGAAATCATGCTCGTCACGGATGGCGGCCAGCTCATTCGCTGCCCGGTCGAGGGAATTCGGATCGCCGGCCGCGGGACTCAAGGAGTCATCGTCTTCAACACGGCCGAGGACGAGCGCGTCGTCTCGGTGGAGCATATCGGCGACGTGGGCGAGGGCGGCGAGGAGGACAGCGCGGCCTGAGATTCTCGCGCTTAAGCCCCGGCGTCGCGCGATCCGTTAGTCCTTCTCCCGTATGGCGTCCTCCACCAACTGTCGCAAGACAGCCGGATCGCGGGGGAAGCCGGTTCTAATCCATCTCGACTGAAGCGACTTCAGCGCCGCGCCGAGTTGGCGGCCGGGGGAGACGCCGCGCGCGAGCAGGTCGGCGCCCTTGATCGGGAAGACGGGGGCGGGGGTCTCATCGAGATAGCGGGCCGCCGCCAGCCATTCGTCATCATCTGGCGCGGCGGCGCTTTCAGCGAAGGCGAGGGCCAGCGCGTCGGCGGCGGCGCGCGATCCGCAAAGGAACAGCATTTCGCGCAGATGCGAGACCGGCGGCGGTCCGTCGCGCCCATGCAGGGGCGTGAGCGCGCGGGCGGCGGCGAGAAGCCGCGCATGTTCGTCATTCGACAGGCGCAGCCGATCGCGCAGGCGGTCGGCGTCCTCGGCGACGAGGACGGAGAAGGCGGCGAGGCGCAGCACAGCGTCGCCCTTCTTGCCCTGAGCGGCCTCGAAGGCCGCGAGGCGCTCGAGCCGCGCGGGATAACCCATGCCGAGCAGCACTTCGATGATCCCGGCCTGCGACATGACCCGCATGATTTCGCCCGCGCGCCGCGCCGGCAGGAGCTTTATAAGCTCGGCGCGGATGCGCTCGCGGGAGAGGCGCGAGAGATTTTCCCGCGCGACGATGGCCTCATGCAGCCCCTCGCGGTCGAAACCGGCTTCGCCATGCGAGGCGTTGAAGCGAAAGAAGCGCAGGACGCGAAGATAATCCTCGCGGATGCGCGTCGCGGCGTCGCCGATGAAGCGGATGCGCCGGTCGGCGATGTCCTTCAGCCCGCCCGTGTAATCGTGCAGGCGGCCGTCCGGCGAGAGCGAGAGGGCGTTCACGGTGAAGTCACGGCGCCGCGCGTCCTGCTCAAAATCGCCGCCGAAGCGCACGACCGCGTAGCGGCCGTCGGTCTCGACATCCTCGCGCAGCGTCGTCACCTCGAAGGGCGCGCCGGCGACGACGATCGTCACCGTGCCATGTTCGATCCCTGTCGGGACGCCCTTGAGCCCCGCCGTCCGCGCGGCGGCGAGCACCTCCTGCGGCAAGGCGGTGGTCGCGAGGTCGATCTCATGCGGCGGCAGGCCAAAGAGCGCGTCGCGCACGGCCCCGCCGACGATGCGGGTCTCGGCCCCGGTGCGCGCCAGCGCCGCGAAGAGCGTCGCGAGGCGCGGGTCGTCGAGAAGGCGCTCGGCGTTCATCGGAACGCGCCCGGCACGAGTCGGCCGTTTTCGACATGCGCCGGAACATAGGCGCCCTGTTCCCGCGACGTGAAGCCGGCCGCCACGACCCCGGCGATGGCGAGCAGCAGCCCGGCGATGACCAGCGCCGAAACGATGCGTCCGTGCCAGAGCTCGGCGACGAAGGGCCAGCGCCGCTGGAGGAGCTGGAACGCCACATAAACGAGGAACGGCGTGAGAAAAAGGAGAGTGGTTTCGAGAAATGCGCGCCACATGGGCGAGGGGGCCTTTCAGGCGAATTATGGTCGATCGACTTATACATTCTTTTTGCGCGCCCCGCTCGCGGGACGGAAGCAATTGATTTTCTTTCGATAGAGCGTTAAACGCGCTCAAGTTGCCGCGCGTTTGACGCCGATGCCGCCGAGCGTCCAAAATCGCGCCCTGGGGATGGTTTCCCTTTCACGAGATGGCGCGTGGCCCGGGTGGATGCAATCGCGGGCGCCGATCCCCATCTCCTCCCTGCAACCGTGGCAGATGGACTGTTCCGCGCTCATGAATTCGATCCACATCGCGCCCCTCGATACGGCCGCCGCCGAATCAGCCGAACGCGCCCTCGACCATATCGGGCGCGCCCGCGCCGCCATCGGCGCCGTCATCTTCGGCCAGGACGAGGTCGTTGAGCAGGCGCTCGTCACCATTCTCGCCGGCGGCCATGGCCTGCTCGTCGGCGTGCCCGGCCTCGCCAAGACCAAACTCGTCGAGACGCTCGGCAAGGTGCTCGGCCTCGCGGAGCAGCGCGTCCAGTTCACGCCGGACCTTTTGCCCGCCGACATCATCGGCTCGGAAGTGCTGGAGGAGGGGGCGGACCGCTCGCGCTCCTTCCGCTTCATCAAGGGGCCGATTTTCGCGCAGCTCCTGATGGCGGACGAGATCAACCGCGCATCTCCGCGCACGCAATCGGCGCTGCTCCAGGCGATGCAGGAGCATCACGTCAGCGTCGCGGGCAAGCGTTACGACCTGCCGAGCCCCTTCCATGTGCTGGCGACCCAGAATCCGCTCGAGCAGGAGGGCACCTATCCGCTGCCCGAGGCGCAGCTCGACCGCTTCCTGCTGCAAATCGACGTGCATTACCCGGACCGCGAGAGCGAGCGCCGCGTGCTGCTCGCGACGACCGGCGAGACGGCCGCAGAACCCATCCAGGCGCTCGACGCCGAGGAGCTGATCGCCACGCAGCGGCTCGTGCGGCGGATGCCGGTCGGCGACAAGGTGGTGGACGCCATCCTCGATCTGGTGCGCGCGGCGCGGCCGGGCGACGGTGATCCGACGATCGCGCCGCATGTCGCCTGGGGGCCGGGGCCGCGCGCCGCGCAGGCGCTGATGCTCGCCACCCGCGCCCGCGCGCTGGTCACGGGCCGCCTCGCGCCCTCGCTCGACGATGTGGCGGCGCTCGCCGCGCCCGTCCTGCGCCACCGAATGGCGCTGAATTTCGCCGCCCGCCGCGAAACGAGCGTGCCTGAGCTGATCGAGAAGCTTGTCGCGCGGATCGGGTGATGGGCCTCTCGGGATTTCACGTCGAATCTTCGGGCGGCCATCTCTCCCCCTCGCAGGGCCACCCTCCCCGCAAAAGGGAGGAATTTGGCCGCCGTGACGGCTTTTGCCGGGAAGGGGAAGCATGATCCGCCCGGTCGAAACCCGCGCCTATGATCCCGCGCGCCGCGCGCCGGTCGAGGGCTCGGTCGCCGCCGATCTCGCGGCGAGCCTGCCGCGCATCGTCAACCGGGCGCATGAGATTGCGGCCAGCGTCGCTTATGGCGTGCATGGCCGCAAGCGCGCCGGTTTGGGCGAGACCTTCTGGCAATATCGGCCTTTTACCAGTGGCGAGGCCGCGCATCGCATCGACTGGCGGCGTTCTGCGCGGGGCGACCAGCTCTATGTTCGCGAGCGTGAGTGGGAGGCCGCGCACGACTATTTCCTCTGGATGGATTGCTCGCCCTCCATGGCTTTCGCCTCGTCGCTGGCGCAGGACGACAAGCTCGCCCGCGGCGTCACGCTCGGCCTCGCGCTTTCCGACGTGCTGGTGCGCGGCGGCGAGCGCGTCGCCGCTTTGGGGCTCACGGCGCCAATTTCGGCCCGCGACGTCATCGACCGGCTGGCCCGCGCGCTCTACGAGCACGCCGAAACGACGGCGCGTGACGATATTCCGCCCGACGCGCCGCTGCGTCCGAGGGCGCGCGTCGTCCTGATCTCCGATTTTCTCTGCGATCTCGAGGCGCTTTCCGCGCGGCTCCACCGCTTCGCCGATGCGGGCGCCACGGGCGCGCTGCTCATGGTGATCGACCCTTGTGAGGAAAGCTTTCCCTTCACGGGCGAGACCATGTTTCTCGACACGGACGGCGGTCCCGCCTTTCGCGCGGGCGACGCCGGCAGCCTGCGCAAGGCCTACGCCCGCCGGTTCGAGGCGCATCGCGAGGCGGTGCGGGCGGCGGCGCGTGAAGTCGGCTTCCTGTTTCTCCAGCATCACACCGACCGGCCGGCGGCCGAAGCCGCGCTGACCCTCGCCATGGGCCTGCATGGCGTCGAGGAGGAGAATTGATGGGTTTCTCCTTCGCCGCGCCGCTCGCGCTGATCGGCCTCGCGAGCCTGCCGCTGATTTACTGGCTGCTGCGCGTGACGCCGCCGCGCCCGCGCGAGATCGTGTTTCCGCCGACCAAAATCCTGCGCGAGCTGCGGCCCGACGAGGAGACGCCCGCGCGCACGCCATGGTGGCTGCTGCTCCTGCGTCTGGCACTGGCTGCGGCGTTCGTCCTCGCCATGGCCGGCCCGGTCTGGAGCCCGGCGGGAACCGCCGTCGCCTCCCGAGAGGCGACCCTCGTCGCGCTCGATGACGGCTGGGCCTCGGCGCCCTCGTGGGAGCGGCGCGTCGCAGCCGCGGCGGCGATCGTCGAGGGCGCGGCGCGGGCAGGGGCGCCCATCGCCATCATGGCGGTTTCCGAGACCGCGGCGCCCGCGCAGGGCGACGGCGCCCGCGCGCTGGAGAAGCTGCGCTCTTTGCGCCCGAAACCCTATCTTCCCGACCGGCGCGCGACGGCGGACGCCGTCGCGAGCTTCGCAAAAGCCAATCCCAGGGGACGAGTCGTCTGGCTGGCCGACGCCCTGGCGCAGGGCGAGACGGCGGCTTTCGCGACGGTTCTGAAGGACGCCGCAAAGCTTGGCGCGCGCGTCGAGGTCCTGGTCGACGACCATGCGCCGCTCGCGCTGGCCGCGCCCGCCAATGACGCCGCGACGCTCTCCGTCGAGGTGCTGCGCGCCGATTCCGCCCGCCCCGGCGCGGCGACCGTCGCCGCTTATGACTCGAAGGGCCAGATCATCGGAGAGGCCCGCGCCAGTTTCGGCGCGTCGATGCGGGCGCGGGCGCAGTTCGATCTGCCGGTGGAGCTGCGCAACGATGTGAGCGTCTTGCGCGTCACGGGCGAGAACTCCGCCGGCGCGGTCGCGCTGCTGGACGCGCGCGCGAAGGTGCGGCGCGTGGCGCTCGTCGGCGGCGCGGGGCTCGATCAGGCGCAGCCCTTGCTTTCACCGGTCTATTATCTCGACAAGGCGCTCGCGCCTTTTGCGCAATTGCGCGAGACGCGGCCCGGCGCGGTCGATCCGATCCTGACGCTTCTCGCCGAGCGGCCCAATGCGGTGGCGCTGGCCGATGTGAGCCTCGCGCCGGGCGATGCCTATGACGCGCTCGCCCGCTTCGTGGAGGAGGGCGGGACGCTTCTGCGCTTCGCCGGTCCGCGCCTCGCCAACGCCGCCGACGATCTGCTCCCCGTGCATCTGCGGCGCAACGGCCGCGTGCTCGGCGGCGCCATGTCCTGGGAGACGCCCAAGGCGCTTGCGGAGTTCGAGGCGGCGAGCCCCTTCTACGGCCTGTCCGCCTCCAAGGACGTGAGCGTGCAGCGGCAGGTGCTGGCCGAGCCGGAGCCGGGCCTCGTGCAAAAGACATGGGCGCGCCTCTCGGACGGCACGCCGCTCGTGACCGCCGAGCGGCGCGGCAAGGGGCTGGTCGTCCTCTTCCACGTCAACGCCGATACGAGTTGGTCCAACCTGCCGATTTCGGGCCTCTTCGTGGACATGCTGAAACGCATTCTCGCCATGGCGGGCGAATCCGCGCCGCTGCCCGAGGCGGCGGAGACGGCCGCCGCCGGGGACGCGCGCGTTTTCGCACCGCTCGAGGCGCTCGACGGCTTCGGGGCGCTCGGCGCGCCCGGCCCCGAAGCGCAGCCGATCCCCGCGCATTTCGAGGGCCGCGCGAGCGCCCAGCATCCGCCGGGCCTCTATGGCGCGGGCGACGCCTTCGTCGCCCTGCAAACATTGCAGCCTGCGGACGAACTGAGCCGCTTCGACTTCGAGGCGGCAGGGCTCGCTCCGGCGGGATTGGCCGCCGGTGCGCCCGTCGATTTTCGCGGGCCGCTTCTCGCGGCGGCCGTGCTCGCCTTCGTGGCCGACGCCCTCATCGTGCTGGCGCTTTCGGGAAAGCTCCGCCTGCGGCCGCTCGCGGCGACGGCGGGCGCGCTTCTCATCTTTTCCGCCGTGGCGAATCCCCCCGATGCGCGCGCGGCGGCGGCCCTGACGCAGCGCGACAGGGAGGCGGCGCTGACGACGAAGCTCGCCTATGTCGTGTCCGGCGATCCCAAGGTGGACGAAGTCTCGCGGCTCGGGCTGGAGGCGCTGTCCAGGGCGCTCTCGCTGCGCACCTCCTTCTCGCCCGGCGATCCGGTGGGGATCGATCCCGCCAAGGACGAACTCGCCTTCTATCCCATGCTCTACTGGCCCGTCCTCGCCAACGCGCCGCAGCCCGCGGCCAAGACGGCGGCGCGCGTCGCCGCCTACATGAAGGAGGGCGGCACCATCGTCTTCGACACGCGCGACGCGCTGAGCCAGCGGCCGGGCGGCGCGCCCACGCCGGAAATGCAGTGGCTGCGCGACTTCTCGAAGGGGCTCGACATTCCCGAGCTGGAAGTCGTGCCGCGCGACCACGTCATCACCAAGACCTTCTATCTGCTCGACGGATTCGTGGGCCGGTACACGAGCGGCGAAACATGGGTCGAGGCGCTTCCGCCCGAGTCGAAGGACGACGCCGCGCGGCCGGTCCGCGCGACCGACAGCGTTTCGGCCATCGTCATAACCTCGAACGATCTCGCCGCCGCCTGGGCGATGGATAAGCGCGGCCAGCCGCTGTTTCCGCTGACGCCCGGCGGCGCCCGCCAGCGGGAGCTGGCGCTGCGCGGCGGCGTCAACCTCGTCATGTACACGCTGACGGGGAATTATAAATCCGATCAGGTGCATGTGCGTGATTTGCTGGAGAGGCTCGGGCAGTGACGATCGCGGGTCTCAGGCCATACGTCTCTGCGCGTCATGGCCGGGCTTGTCCCGGCCATCCACGGGACACGGCAGGTGAAGTCCTGCGCGGTGGCGTGGATGCCCGAGACGAGCGCGGGCATGACGTATTGCGGCGTGCGGAGCTGAGATGACCGACCTCAACATCACCTTCGCGCCGCTGCTGCCCTGGCCGCTGCTCGCGGCATTGGCGCTTCTCGCCGCCGTGGCGCTCGTCCTCGGCGCGACGCTCGGCCAGCGGGCGACGCTCCTGCGCGCCTTTGCGCTCGCCCTGGCGCTCGCGGCGCTGACCGACCCGACGCTCGTGCGCGAGAAGCGCGACCCTCAGAAAACCGTCGTCGCCGTCGTTCTGGACAAAAGCGAGAGCCAGAACTTCGGCGCCCGCGCCGCGCAGACCGAGGACGCGCGCAAGGGTCTCGACGCGGCGCTCGCCAGATTCGGCGATGTCGAGACGCGCGTCGTAACGGTGACGAATGACGCGAGCGGCAATGATGGCACCAAGCTGTTCGGCGCGCTCGAGCAGGCGTTGAAGGACGTGCCGCCCGAGCGCGTCGGGGCCGCCCTGCTGGTCACCGACGGCGTCGTCCACGACATTCCGGCGAAGGCGGAGGCGCTCGGCTTCCGCGCGCCGATTCATGCGCTCGTCACGGGGCGCGAAGGCGAGCGCGACCGCCGCATCGAGCTCGTCGAGGCGCCGCGCTTCGGCATCGTCGGCAAGGAGCAGACGGTGCGCGCCCGCGTCGTCGATACGGGCGGCGACGGCGCGCGGGCGCCGATCACCGTGCGTCGCGACGGCGAACAGCTCCCGACCTACAGTCCCGTGCCGGGCGACGTGGTCAACATCCCCGTCAAGATCACCCATGGCGGCGCCAATATCGTCGAGCTGGAAGTCCCGCCCGCGCCGGGCGAGATCACGCTCGCCGACAACAAGGCGGTCTTGTCCATCGAGGGCGTGCGCGATCGGCTGAAAGTGCTGCTCGTCTCCGGCGAGCCGCATCCGGGCGAACGCAGCTGGCGCAACCTGCTGCGCGCCGACGCCAATGTGGAGCTGGTGCATTTCACCATCCTGCGCCCGCCGGAAAAGCTCGACGTGACGCCGGCCTCGGAACTGTCGCTGATCGCCTTTCCGACCGCGGATCTCTTCGGCCGCAAGATCAACGAATTCGACCTAATCATCTTCGACCGCTATTCCAATCAGACGCTCCTGCCGTCGATCTACTTCGACAATATTGCGCGCTTCGTGGAGAATGGCGGCGCCTTTCTCGCGGCCGTGGGGCCGGATTACGCGACCGCTCAGGGGCTCTATTATTCGCCGCTCGAGAATCTTCTGCCGGCGCGGCCGGACGGCTCTCTCTTCGAGCAGCCCTTCAAGGCGCGCGTGAGCAAGGACGGCGAGAAACACCCCGTCACGCGCGGACTGCCGGGCGCCAAATCCGATCCGCCGCAATGGGGCGAATGGTTCCGGCAGGTCGACGCGGGCGTACTGAAGGGCAATGCGATCCTCTCGGGCGCGCGCGACAAGCCGCTGCTGGTGCTCTCGCATGAGGGCAAGGGCAGGGTGGCGCTGCTGCTCAGCGATCAGATCTGGCTCTGGGCGCGCGGCTTCGACGGCGGCGGCCCCAGCGCCGACCTCACGCGGCGGCTCGCGCATTGGCTGATGAAGGAGCCCGACCTCGAGGAAGAGGCGCTGCGCGCGCAGGCTCGGGGGCGCGATGTGACGATCGAGCGCCAGACCCTCAAGGATGAAGCGGCCCCGGTGACGGCGACCGCGCCTTCGGGCGCGACCCAGCAGGTGGCGCTGCGCCAGAGCGAGCCGGGCCTGTGGCGGGCCCAGCTCGATGCGCAGGAAATGGGTCTGTGGCGATTCCAGAGCGACGGGCTGACCGCGCTCGTGAATGTCGGCCCCGCCAATCCGCGCGAGTTCCGCGAAGTG